>JALZVU010000208.1 GCA_023301795.1 Granulosicoccus sp. | reverse complement strand
CAGCTCCACCATAGGATCATTGTTACCATCCTCAGCGATCGCAGCCAATTGAGTGCTGGACGCGGTGCCAATCTCAAAAAGATGCGTTCCTGCATCGTGGATTGCGACAACTGGTGGGGTCATCGGCTGACCTTCAATCAGGTTCGTAATAGAGATTCGGAAGATCCCACCAGTAGAAGCTTCTCCGCCTGGGTCAACTTCTCCGCCTGGATCAACTTCCCCACTTGGGTCGCCGCCACCGATTGGTGAGTCATCGTCGTCCGATGATGAACATCCGGCAATTGTTAATGCGCTACAAGCAAATATTACTGCTGCGGCTTTTCTTGACATCGTGTTGCTGCTCCTGAAAAAGTGGGTAAGTTGTTGATAAATGACTGTTTATTAGCGATCAGCGAATATAAGACCACTACAACACAAGCATTATTCAGTAACTTTAGTTGAAAGTTGTCACAAAAAGATAACTAATTGGTTACGAGGGTGAATCCTATCAGATCGAAATGTTCTAAAAATGTCGTATTTCTTTCCAGCAAAGACCGCCGTACGGTTGTACGGAGAACTCCATATTCTGGAAGGATCGATTGAGCCAGACCTCTCACCACCATGCTCGGGTTCAGCTATCGGGCAAATGAGCCAAACGGAACTCCCTCTGCGGATAGTAGCCATGCTCAGTAGCTCAGATTGCTGACTTGCCAGTAGCAACAAGAAAGATAATTCCACCGGTAGCAATAGAGTCGCATGTCATTAAGGTATGGTTATAACGCAGCCTGTTTTGAAACGAGTCTGCGGATGTCAGGCCAGTGGGCCTGCTGACCCATCGAATTTAATAAAAAGCCGTTCGCTACCCTAGGGAAATTAATTCTATGATCAAGACATTTCATCAAGCCGCAAGGCGCAGTATCATGAAAAGGACACTCGGTTCCGTTGCCATTGCCATTGCACTTGGATCCGTTGTCGGCACCGCAACGGTTGCCCAAGCCGCAACACCTGACAACATGCTGGTTATTGCCAACCGCATTGACGACATCACTACTCTTGATCCGGCGCAGTCATTCGAGTTTGCCGGCAGTGACGTCAATCGAAACGTTTACGGCAAGCTCGTGAATTTCGACCCCATGAATCTTGAAGCTGGCTACGAGCCCGATCTTGCGCAAAGCTGGACGGTCTCCGAGGATGGAAAATCTATCACTTTTACCATGCGTGAAGGCGTCAAGTTCCATTCAGGTAATCCGGTTACCGCTGAAGATGCAGAATTTTCTCTACGTCGTGCAGTGCTACTCAACAAAACGCCCTCCTTCATTCTTACGCAGTTTGGCTTTGCACCTGAGAACATCGAACAGACCATCGTTGCTGACGGCAACACGCTGACCATCACCACTGACAAGAAGTATGCAACCTCTTTCGTGTTGAACTGCCTGACCTCTACAATCGGCAGCATCGTCGAGAAAGCGCTGGTCATGGAAAACGAAAAAGACGGTGACATGGGTAACGACTGGCTAGCTACCAACTCAGCTGGTTCGGGTGCGTACAAGGTTGTCAGCTGGAAGCCCGCCGAGTCCGTTACGCTCGTATCCAATCCGGATTTCTATAAAGGCGAACCGGCTATGGAGCGAGTTATCGTGCAGCACATTCAAGAGTCTGCAACACAACGCCTGTTGCTTGAAAAAGGCGATATAGATGTTGCTCGAAATCTGAATCCGGAAGATGTTGCAGGTATCGATGGCAAAGAGGGCTTGGCCGTGACTACCGAGCTACGTGGCCGGTTGATGTACATTTCGTTCAACCAGAAGCATCCGGAGCTATCCAAGCCCAAGGTGGTGGAAGCCTTGAAGTACCTGGTTGACTACAATGGCATGCAGAACAGTTTTCTGAAGGGGCAGTGGCAGGTACATCAGAATTTTCTACCAGCCACCTACCTGGGTGCAATCGACGATACGCCGTTCAGCTTCAATGTGGAAAAGGCAAAGGCACTCCTGGCAGAGGCTGGCGTTGAGAATCTGGAATTTGAAACAGGAGTACGTGAAGCGCAGGAGCGCATCGAAATAGCGCAGTCTCTGCAGAATACCTTTGCACAGGCCGGTGTCACCATGAACATCACCATCGGTACCGGAAAGCAGATCCTGACGCGTTATCGTGCGCGCGAGCTTGATATGTATCTCGGTGCATGGGGACCTGACTATCCCGATCCTCATACCAATGCGGGCACCTTTGCCTTCAACCCCGATAACTCGGATGAGGCACAGGCCACCGGTTTACTCGCCTACAGAAATGCCTGGGATCCAGGTCCTTTGAGTGGCATGGTAGAGGCCGCAGTAGCAGAAGGTGACACCGACGCGCGGCGCGGCATGTATGAAGAAATTCAACGTGAGTTCCAAGCCACAGCACCGTTTGCCATATTGTTTCAGAAAACTGAACAGACTGGCGTAAACGCAGCTGTACAGAATCTGAATCTGGGTAGTGCTGTCACGGCCATATCCTACTGGCCGGTCAGCAAGTAGCTTGGCTGCATGATTTCAGTATGAGCGCAACACAGGACACGCTGGGACCGCATCCACGAAGTGCTCGATCTTCGTGGGTGACGGTCTTCTACAGTATTATTAAAACACTAAGCATGATCCTTGCAACCATGCTTGGCTTATTATTTGTAACGTTCATCATCGGTCGCATCATGCCGATTGATCCTGTCATCTCTGTAGTAGGTGAACGAGCCAGCAAAGAGGTGTACGACGCCGCCTATGCAAGCATGGGTCTGGACCGACCACTACTGGTACAGTTTTTTCTATACATCAGCGATGTTGCCAGAGGTGATTTTGGCCAGTCGCTATTGAATTCTCGCCCTGTCATCGATGACATAAAGCGAGTCTTTCCTGCAACGCTTGAGCTTGCCACGCTAGGTACCATTATCGGTGTCACGATTGGTGTTCCTCTAGGTGTAATTGGTGCTGTTAAACGCGACACTTGGATTGATCAACTCAGCAGAATCATTGCGCTGGTGGGCTACTCAATGCCTATCTTCTGGCTGGGGCTAGTTGGCCTGCTGGTGTTCTATGGCATCTTGGGTTGGGTAGGTGGACCGGGCCGAGTCGGGATCTTCTACGTTGACGTTGTGCCTGTTGTTACCGGTATGATCCTTGTTGACAGCGCACTTGATGGTCAATGGGATGTATTTCGTGATGCTCTGAGCCATATTGTGCTGCCTGCATCTATTCTGGGCTACTACAGTCTGGCCTACATTAGCCGCATGACTCGATCCTTCATGTTGGAGCAACTAGGCTCTGAGTACATCACGACAGCACGGGTGAAAGGACTGTCCGAGTATGTCGTCATAACACGACATGCATTCGGCAATATCAAGGTTCAACTGATTACGGTGATTGCACTGAGCTATGCAAGCCTGCTTGAAGGGTCTGTATTGACCGAGATCATATTTGCCTGGCCAGGCATCGGCAGTTACATCACCACAGCACTGTTGTCGGCAGACATGAACGCTGTATTAGGTGGGACAGTGGTCGTGGGACTCGTGTTCGTATGTCTCAACGTCTTCTCTGATCTGCTGTATGTATTCTTTGATCCACGGTCCCGCTGAGATGGTGGTCAAATCAAATGGGTACGCGGGCCAGTGCCTAGAATGTAGAGCTGGAGCTATTCACTCATGAGTGTGAGTCTGGGCGAGTGGCTCAATGATGAAAGCCCTACGTCGCGTTCACAGGCGCGTTTTTCATCAATCTATCACGGCTGGATAGAATTCAAGGCGAATCGGCTGGCACTGCTCGGACTGATTATTCTCATTGTGTTGGTGTTGGTGGCAGCCTTCGCCCCTTTGTTGAGCCCACACGATCCCTTTGAACAAAACCTTGCTAACCGTCTCGCACCACTGGGGACTGATGGTCATGTGTTTGGTACCGATTCACTGGGTCGCGACATTCTGAGTCGATTGATTTACGGCTCACGCATCACCTTGTATATCGTAGGCCTAGTGGCATTGATCGCACCGGTAGCTGGATTGTTTATTGGCACGGTTGCAGGTTACATCGGCGGCTGGGTGGATATCGTACTCATGCGATTCACTGATATATTCCTGGCGTTTCCCAGGTTGGTTCTGGCATTGGCATTCGTCGCTGCGCTAGGTGCCGGTATAGAAAACGCAGTGCTGGCAATCGCACTAACTGCCTGGCCACCGTACGCACGTATTGCCAGAGCTGAGACGTTAAGCATTCGACGATCTGATTACATCAGTGCAGTCAAACTGCAGGGAGCGGGTGCTCTGCGCATCATCACGCGGCATATCTGGCCGTTGTGTATCGCATCGCTGGTTGTTCGTATCACGTTGGACATGGCTGGCATCATCCTGGCGGCTGCGGGGTTAGGATTTCTAGGACTCGGTGCGCGCCCACCCTCACCTGAATGGGGAGCAATGATTGCCGAAGGCCGTCGATTCATTCTGGATTTCTGGTGGGTAGCCACAATTCCGGGAATCGCTATTTTCATTGTCAGTCTTGCATTTAATCTGCTGGGCGATGGACTTCGAGATCTGCTTGATCCCAAAAGCGGCGGTGCCTCATGAAGACTCTGTTGGACGTTGAGAACCTGAGTGTGACCTTCCCCACTCGCAGCGGTAGTTTTGAGGCGGTTCGAGGTGTGTCTTTTTCTCTTGGCCAAGAACGCCTGGGTATTGTCGGCGAATCAGGGTCAGGTAAGTCTCTAACCGGGCGCGCCATTCTCAGACTTATTCGCCCTCCCGGCAAACTTCAAGCTACAGCCATGAGGCTTGAAGGCGATGATCTTCTTGCCATGAGTGATCGCCAGATGCGAGCGGTACGTGGCAGAAGAATATCCATGGTCATGCAGGATCCGAAATTCTCCCTAAATCCAGTGATGCGGGTAGGAGAGCAAATTGTAGAGGCCTACCGACAGTCATCCGGCGGCGGCCGCAAAGAGCGCAAGCAACGCGCTCTGGCGATGCTGGAGTCAGTTGCCATAAGAGATCCTGAGCGCGTTTTCAACGCTTACCCTCACGAGATGTCTGGCGGTATGGGGCAGCGCATCATGATAGCTATGATGCTGATCCCCGATCCTCGGATCCTGATTGCTGATGAGCCAACTTCTGCGCTTGATGTCACCGTACAGATGCAGGTTCTCAACATCATGGATAAGCTGGTCAGCGAGCGAGGTATGGGGCTTATCTTCATTAGCCATGACCTGAATCTAGTCTCCTCATTCTGTGATCGTGTACTGATCATGTATGCAGGCAGAGTAGTAGAAAGTTGTCGTGCAGATCAGCTGTATGATGCAAAACACCCCTACACTCGGGGTCTGTTGAATTCATTACCACGGTTGGATGCCCCGCGCGATCGACTGGCCGTACTCAAGCGTGATCCGAGCTGGCGAGAGCCACTCGCGGCGCAGATTCCAACAAGTGGTATGCCTGATGAGTGATGTTCAGGGGATTGATATTGCTGATCTCAATGTCTGGTTTGGCCAGGGCCCTGAACGTGTCGATGCTGTGCAGTCCGTCTCGTTCACTGTAGACAAGGGGGCCTCCGTTGGTCTTGTTGGTGAAAGCGGGTCTGGCAAATCTACGATTTTGCGTGCCATCACGGGCTTGGCTGGAAGCTGGTCAGGGTCAATGATGGTGGGCGGTGAGAAACTGGGGCGCAAGCGAAGTAAGGCGTTTTACAACAAGGTACAGATGGTGTTTCAGGACCCGTATGCATCACTGCATCCAAGGCATTCAGTGGATCAAGTGCTAAGTGAGACCTTGAGCCTGCACGGTCTGAAAGATATTGATCGTCGAATCATCAAGCTGTTAGACGATGTTGGCCTAGGGACAGCATTCCGTTTCCGCTATCCCCATCAATTGTCCGGTGGGCAACGTCAGCGTGTTGCCATAGCCAGAGCACTGGCCTCAGAACCTTCGATCCTGCTGCTGGATGAGCCCACTTCGGCGCTGGACGTATCAGTACAGGCTGAAATCCTCAACCTGTTGAGTGATTTGCGTGACGAACGTGGCCTGACGTATCTCATGGTGTCGCACAATCTTGCGGTAGTGGGACATCTGTGTGAGTCAGTGCTGGTCATGCAAAACGGGCAGATTGTTGAATTGCTGAGTATTGAAGATTTGCGAGCGCAACAGGCTTCGCATCCGTACACCCAGCAGCTTCTCAAAAGTTCGCTCGGTTTTGTCAGAGATGTGCCTAGGCAGACGTAGACGATCGCCCTACCCTAAACACCGTGCGCGGCCGCTTGGGGTAAGCTTCGTACATCTCACCCTTGGGTTATTTGTCAAACATGCACACACTGATCATCAACTGCGGATCTTCGAGCGTCAAGTACGCAATATTCGATTCTGCGTTAACGCTGCTTAGCTCTGGCAAGCGTGAACGTCTGTCTGATACCGTTAATGGCTCCCGCGATGCCCATCGTCAGGCCATTGCTGAAATCCTTGAGGAAACTGCACAATTTGATGTGCAAGTGGTTGGCCACCGTGTTGTGCATGGAGGGCCTGACTATGACAGTGCTGTGCGTATTGATGCGCAGGTACTGAGCGCCATCGAACGGTTCATTCCCGATGCACCTATGCATAACCCTTATGCACTAGAGGCCATTCTAGCCGCCTCTAGCTCCTTGCCAGATGCCACTCACATCGCCGTGTTCGATACCGCTTTCCATGCTCGTATGCCACGTCGAGCCCAGACCTACGCCATAGACCAGAATGTGGCAACCGAACACGGCATAAGACGTTACGGTTTTCATGGCATCTCTCACGAATATGCTGCAGGAATAGCAGCACAATTTCTGCAAAGACCATTGAACGAAACACGCCTCATTACGCTGCACCTAGGCAATGGTGCCAGTGCTTGTGCAGTTGAATACGGACGCTCAGCTGAAACCAGTATGGGTAACACACCGCTTGAAGGGTTAGTGATGGGAACTCGCTCTGGCGATGTTGATGCCGGTGTGTTGCTTGCACTGCTACGTAAGGGCTACGACGCTGAAGCACTTGATACACTGTTAAACAAGAATAGTGGCCTGGCAGGTTTAAGCGGACTAGGCAATGATCTACGTGACATTGAAACTGCAGCTGAGCAAGGCCACGACGGTGCGCGTCTCGCAATCAATGTGTTTGCACATCGGGCACGCAAATACATTGGGGCTTATGCAGCTGCCATGGGCGGGCTTGATGCCATTGTGTTTACCGGAGGTATTGGCGAGAACAGTGCCAGTATGCGAGGCAGAATACTGCAACGATTGGAATTTCTGGGCGTTATGCTGGATGTAGATCGCAACCGAGATACCCACATTGCGAAAGACGATGAGTATGCACGGATCACCACAGAGCGCTCGAGAGTAGAAGTAATAGTGGTCAAGACTAATGAGGAGCTGATGATGGCGAAGTTATGCGGCTCCTTGCTTGCCAGTGAAGTGACACAGGTGTCCATGAATATACCCATAGCGGTTAGTGGTCGCCATTGCCATCTGACTAAAGCCACATTCGCAGCGTTGTTTGGTGAGAACGCAACACCCACACCAGCACGAGAACTATCGCAACCTGGTCAGTATGCCTGCGAACAACGCGTAAACCTGATTGGTCCGCGAGGTCAGATTGATAATGTACGTGTACTTGGCCCTCTACGTGAAGTCGATCAGATTGAAATATCGCGCACTGATGAGTTTCGCCTTGGCCTGGATGCACCGGTTCGCGATTCGGGCAATGTGGCAGCGTCTGCCCCTATTACACTTGAAGGCTCAAGTGGCACCGTGTCATTGAGTGAAGGCTTGATCTGTGCACGGCGGCATATTCATATGCATTCAGAGGATGCCAGGCGCTTCGGTGTTGCTGATCGCGATGAGGTCTCAGTTTCAATTGTCGGTGGTGAACGAGATCTGGTCTTTGGCGACGTGTTAGTGCGGGTCAAAGACAGTTATGCGCTGGAAATGCACATAGACACTGATGAAGCAAATGCTGCTGAATTGGGTAAGAACAACACGGGAAAGATGTCACCAACAGATGTAGACGATGCGGTCTATGATCAATTGAGTACGGCGCATGCGGAGTTGGCAACATGCTGAATGTGTCTAATCTCTTTCTGGTTTATTCGAAAAATTCATCGCCCCAACACGATAAGCCACCGTCACTCACGTGTTAAGTGCGATACCAACTCGCAAAAAAGACTTTCCTATTGTTGCTCCACTCTTCCGAATTCAGAGGTTAATCAGCTAACACACCTGCACATTGTTTCCATACTTCCTGCGTATTATTTTCAGTTTGAACCATCAACATGATCCGATGTCCTTGATGGCATTTTTAGCCAACACAAATCGCAGGAGATCGATATCGGAATTCTAAAACGTCACATAACCCCCTCTGACTGCCTGAGGTGTCCCAGAGGAATTGTCTTACTGGTGCTGGCAAGCTCAATGGCGTTAGGTGCCTGTAACGACAGTAGCAGCACAGATTTCGAAACAACTTCCATCGACGAACCTACTAATATTTCCACACTAATAACGGAGGATTTTGACGTTTCTGATTGGACAGAGCAAACTCATAGTAACGACGCCGATCCTAATATTGCGGAGGTATTTGACGATACGATGGTCAAGCGTTTCGACTTCGTAGTCACGCCGGATCGCTGGCAGAGCATGCTAGATGACATGACCGCAACCTACGGAGAGTTTGGGCAGCGTACGGTCCAAGGTGGAGGGTTATTAGAGGTTGAGGAGGACCCGGTATTCGTGCCGGCAGATGTCTTCTACAACGGCACACAGTGGTATCAGGTTGGTATCCGTTTCAAGGGTAATTCAAGCCTGCAAAGTAGCTGGCAAACTGGGATTCTAAAGCTGTCCTTCAAGATGGATTTTGATGAGTTTGAGGATGATTATCCCCAGATCGACAATCAGCGCTTCTACGGCTTCAAAAAATTCAGCCTGAAGAATAATTTCGACGATAACTCTCACCTACGAGAGAAAGTAGCCGCTGATGTTTTCGCCAAAGCAGGTTTGGCAGTGTCACATACTGCGTTCTACACCTTATACATTGATCACGGCAACGGTCCTGAGTACTTTGGCCTGTATACCTTGGTTGAAGAGGTCGACGGTGAGGTGCTTGATACACAATTCTCCAGTGATGATGGGAACCTGTACAAACCAGAAGACAGCGGATCCACTTTTGTGGAGGGTATGTTCAGCGAAGAAGACTTCGAGAAGAAAACCAACGAGGATGATGCAGACTGGACTGATGTCCAGGCGCTTTTTGCAGCGTTACATGATGAGACGGCCAACACCGATCCTGCTGCCTGGAGAGCTAAGCTGGAGGTGCTCTTTGATGTTGATGGTTTCCTGAAGTATCTAGCCGTCAACGGCATTATTCAGAACTGGGACACCTACGGGAGAATGACGCACAACTACTACTTGTACAACGATCCGGAGACTGGAAAGTTGACATGGATACCGTGGGACAACAACGAGGCGCTGCAAACGGGTAAGCAAGGTGGCGCACTGGACCTGAATTTTGCGAACATTCAGGCAGGCGGCTGGCCACTGATCGAAAAACTCTATGCCGATAGTATCTACAAAGCCCGATACGACGAATACCTTGTAGAGGTTATGGCAGATGCATTCCAGAGCACAACCACACAAGCGCTCTATGACACCTACTCCACTCTAGTTGAGCCTTATGCCACAACAGAACTGCCAGGGTATTCCTTCTTGAATGGTGCGAACGATTTCTACAACGCTATTACTGAGCTAAAAGCTCATGCTGTGAGTCGTGATGCGGTGGTTACTAGCTACATTAACGCGCAGTAGTTAAGATTGCGTACGATGACTGATGCAGCAGACGGCGATTTGATCGTCGTTGGCTTCTAAATGAGGCTGCCGGTGTGGTCGAAACCACCGAAACGCTCAAGGCCTGCATTCGTGCTCCTGCCTCACTGGCATCGTCTGCTTCGACATTTTGCAATCATGTCGGCAAAACAGACCACTAGTGATCATGCCGAACTTCCATACGATGGCACTGAAACTGGACTGCTCGTTACTGGTCTTGACGCTCAATCTGCAGACACTGCTACCTCTGCGTGGCTTACTGACATAGGATTTTTCCGCGTTGAATCTAAAGCAACGGGTGGTGGCGATGCTTATGTCGATCTCCTGCAGTACGGTGATGATTTTCCGGTTTCAAGACACGTGGAGTTTTACACCAAAACACTGGATACCTGCGAGATTAGAAACAACGATGGTGGAGGTGGTGATGGCGGTACTTTTCTGGGTTTTCCTGTCGTGTGCGACGTTGTTGATGACGGTACTCTTGATATGCCAGCTAATATTATTGACGCATTTACAGACACAACATCTAATATTGAAGTACCTTTTGAGAGAGTCATCGAGCGCTTGGACTTCATTAATAACATTGCCTTTCGTCAGCGCTCTATCGTTGCTGACTAATACGCTTGTGTACGTATGTCAAATAGGTAAGTCGACCAAGCGCTACAACAGGTAATCAAGCAGCTTTGTCAACAACCCGTTGGTCGTGGCTAGCGGTAAAACGACTGACCAGAACCTGAAGTTGAGTGGCCATGTGTGACAAATCAGTTGCGGCATTATTGACATCACTGGATGCTTGCTGATTGAGTTGTGCCTTATCAGCCACGCCCTCAATGATTGCGGTAATTGCTTGGGTATCGCTTGCCGTTTGTACTATTGAAGAATCAATGTCTTTTGTCACCAATGACTGTTCATCGACAGCATTGGCGATAGTTGATTGAATGCCACTAACCTTATCAATGATGGTGCTAATAGACTGGATCGCCCGCACCGCAGATTCTGTGTCGGATTGGATATCCATAATTCGAGACTCGATCTGTTCAGTTGCTTGAGCTGTTTCCTTAGCTAGTTCCTTCACCTCGTTAGCTACGACCGCAAAGCCTTTACCTGCATCACCTGCGCGTGCCGCTTCTATAGTGGCATTTAAAGCCAAGAGGTTGGTTTGCTCGGCAATAGATGTAATTACCTTTATGACATTGCCAATTCCAGCACTACTCTCAGCCAATTTTCTTACAGTGAGATCGGTTGTCTTTGCAAGTTCCACGGCTTCACTGGCCACCGCCTCCGCATCGCTACTGTTTTGTGAAATCTGCTTTGTTGATAACGTCATATTGTCGGTAGCACAGGCAACCCTATCAACACTACTAGCGACATCACTGACCAGCCCAGACGCTTCTTTAGCATTGTCAGTATTGGCAGACGCTATTTCCTTCATCTCGACAGATAAGCCCGTTAGGCTCTCCGATGCCTTGTAAAGCCGAGTGGCATTATCATTAATTCCGGAAATACTACTACGCAGCTCAGAAAACAACTTGTCCAATGCCTTGCCCATTTGCCCTGCAACATCGTCACCACTACAATCAATCGGGTAGGCAAGATCGCCCTTTGCAGCAGCACTAACAGCGGTCAGCAATTTGTCAACTTTCTGCTGCAATATATCGGCTTCTCTTTGCCGTTCCTGTGCTGATACCTGCTCTTGCTCGTGGCGTTGCAAGTCTTTGGTATGCTGCAAGCGTTGCTGTTCGGCTTGCTTATGTTCCTGTTCCTTGCTTTGCGCCTCAGCTATATCTTGTTGTTCTTGCAATCGTTGAGCTTCAAGTCCATTGTGTTTGAAAACCTCCACAGTCTTGGCAAGGCTTGTTAATTCGTCAGATCCGCGACTATCAACTTCAACACTATAATCTCCACTGGCCAATGAACGAAGTGCATTGATAATACTCAGTAACCTTTGAAGTATGTTCCTCGATATCAATAGCCAATACACCAGGATCGTTACAAACACTGACACTATACATACGATGACTAGCAATTTCCGGCTGGAATCAATCAGTTCAGTGACATTGACACTGTCTAGTTCTACCTGTTCCTGGCTAGCACTTACCTGCTTCATCAAATGACCAACAAATGATCCCTGGTTTGACAAAAACTCGTCTTTTATCTGTGTAACGACATCCTCACTGAGCAGCTCGTTCTGTCGAGAGTGAAAGATGCCTGTATCGGGGTCAGTCTCAGCAAATAATGTAACAAAGCCGTCACTAATACTACCAACACCTTCTGTATTTTTTACCGCACTCAAGGTATTTTCTATGAGGCTTCTTTCTACACTAAATTGCGCTTCGAGTGATTTTAAAGTGGCAACATTAGCCTGTGGAACATGAGACAGGATTCCGCCTACAGAGTTTAATTGTGCTCGTAATTCTAACAAACCAACTAGATTCTCTACATTGTCTTTCATCAGAGCTGGAAGTGTTTCGTCAACACTTTTTCGAAGTTCTTGGCCAGATTGAAAGACCAGAAACTTATTGGTATCCACAATGGAAAATAGTGATTTGGCAAGCAAATAATTTACCTGATTGAGCTCAAGAATCAGCGATTCTATGTAGTCGGGATGGCGTTGTGAAGCGTTCAAATTAAACACTACACCTGCAAGCTCATTGATACGCTCAAATCCAGCAATAGCTTCATCTTTTTTGTAGATACGCGTCAAATCCATTTTTTTCAGAAACGACTTGTTTTTCCTCAGCAGTATTTTTGCTTTTCCTTGATTACTTTTTACTTTCTTAAGATTATCTTTACTTATCTGGACAGGATCATCAGTCGGTTGAATAATCGCTTGCGGCGTCATCACGATGTCAGTCGAAAAGCCTGCCTCAGGTATAGAGGCAGCCAATACAGGATCAGGAATCGACGTTGGAAATTGCAGACTTAACGAATCATTCATCAATGATATTAATTCGGACGTTTGCGATTGAACACGTGAAGCCCTGACCATGCCGCCAACATGGCTCTTTAACAACTCGTTCACCAAATCACTGTTAGATCCAAAAATATCTTCGGCCTCGATTACAAACCTAGTACTGGCTCTATCTACAATTTCAAGAAGCTGTTTGTCTACATTGTTCTGTATGAGCATAATGCGTGCTGTGGCATCTGCTGTATTGGCATGTGAAGATATTCGCTGTTGAACCTCTGTTTCCAGTTTTTCACCAAGTTGTCGAACTTTCTTGACACCTGATGACAGCGCATTGAAAGGCTCGTGCGCTGCTCCAGCTTTTATCTTACTAGTAAGCAGGCTTTCAAGGTTGTCAGCACTTGCAATTATATTGTTGTAGTGGCTATCTACTTCCAACAAGGTTATGGAAGACGCCAGGAGAGGAACCTCGGCGGATAATTGCATGCCGGCTTGTGAAAGCGCCATTGATTCAGCCATGAATGGCACGCTATCCTGAGTAATACTGCTTAGCGCGTCAGAATATTTGGTAAATGCAGTGAGTGCAATTCCACTGGCTAGCAGCGTAGTCGTAAGTATGAGTGCGAAAGCAAATAGAAGCTTCGACTTAATACCAATATCTACATTCATTCTCATCAGATCCGGGCTAACGCCTATGTTTGCTGTCGAAGTGCCTCTGCTGGCGTCTGCAAGTGTGATCCATCAACCCAATTAGTGGCTGGCATTGACATTACTTAAGGTACTCAGTACGTCTGGTAGGTTACTGTTAGCCTGAGTATTGGATTAACCCCCACCTGAAAACCAGACCCACGTGTTCCGCGACAGTCCAAACAAGCTAGCCTAAACTATTCATGAATCCACGGGGACGCCCAGTCCAGATTCATCCGGAAGGCCGGCCTTCCGCGTTTCATGAATCGTTCAGGCTAGATAACAACCTAAGGATCCCCATGCTTAGCGCCAAGCAATTTGTGATGTAATCGATATTTTTAACATGTTACGACGCGTAGAGGTTTCTGTTTTTCTTAAGGAGTTCCAAGACAATATGGGTACGATAAACTTGTTAGTGTTTCAGATGAAATTTGGTGTGCATCGCCTAACATTGAAACAAAACTCACATGGCGAATACATTTGCTTGGCGATAGATACTCCCTTCATTTTTACAAATCTATCTATCACGTCTTGAAGCAGCTCGCAGACTTTACGTTGCGGGTGCCAAGTGACTGGTGTTGCCTGCACAAAGGATTCAGGTTTACGTACGGTCAATGAATGAACACCACAGACCGCTTACAACACTAGCCTCGGTCTACACTGCGTTTACACATCATTGATAAAGTCACATTTTGGAGATCAAGAATGAATGCAATTAAATTGTGTTTTTTATCAAGCTTGGTCACTCTAGCTGGGTGTAGTTTGAATTTACCTGTTGCAACTGATGCCAGTGAACGCGACCTAAACGGCAATTTCAACGGTAAATGGGTGTTAGCGGCTAACAATGCCTATGGCAATTGCAAGCATAATTTTCAACGTGCGTACATGGACGTCACGAATGGAGAAGGACAAATCGGTCCTGAAGGACCTGCGGGAAAAGGCTTTATTTCTTCTGACGGAAACTTCAGAATTGAAGTTCCAAGGGCCAACGGCGCGACGCGTCGAGTCTACGGTGGGAATCTGACAAGCTCTAAAGGGAGAGTAATAATTGCACGACCCACTAGAGGGAAGAGCACAGATTGTTCGATAGGACTTTCCATCGAGAAAGTGGAATGAGCTCTTTAAACGTTGCACCATATTCGTGATGCCCTGATCGTAACTTAGCGAACACGAGCACGCATGATCTAACAACATAACTGAAGCAGAAGACGGGATGCTTGCTGATGGGGTTCTCGTGGGATGATCTGAGTGTTCCTCCATCACCTACATGAGCATATCTTGGGTTCCTGCGTTGTATCGACTAATCATAGCCTCTGAAACAGGCCCAACGTCACGCTGCTTGCCAAAAAAATAAGAGAGCATTGCTAACTTCAAGCAACTGAAATTATTGCTGATACCCTCCGGCGAAATACGATCTCTTTGAGTAGTTCACCGCTAATCAGTATGAAAAAAAATTCCTTGGCAGCATTTATCCCAACGTTTTTCTTCAATTGTTAGTGAAAAATCATTGCACCGTTCTGTGCTTTCGTAATAAGGTAACCCCCTTGAGTAGATTTTTTCACTAGAACTTGTCCGTGCTGTCACGAATCATAGAGGCAGACGGAATCATCGAATTCAGCGATGTTTTGCGATGATCCTGTAGCTCGGTTTTGAACGACGTCTGGGAGAACATCACTGTGCAAACGTTAAAGGACTCTCAAACCGACGCCCAGCGCCCGCCCATTCCGACTTTTCCTGATCTCAATACTGAGAGCGCGTCTAAGACATTCATCCAAGAATCGTGGACAAGATGCGAAGCAGAATATGGATTGAGTCGCGGCTCGAGTTTATTGGGAAATCGCTACAGCCAAAGTGAGCTGGTAAGCAGACGTGAACGTGTAGAGGAGCCATTGAGAAGTGTAGATCCGGTGCTACATGAAATACGCAAAGTCGTTAGGAACGCGGACTACTGCATGTTGATCGGAGATTCAGACGGCGCTGCTATCGCGGAGTATTGCGACACCGCTATGGCACGTGATCTGAAAAAACGCGGCATAACCGTGGGCACCCTGTGGGATGAGGCCTGTGTGGGCACTAATGGTCTGGGTACGGCTCTGGCCAGCAAGACTGCAGTGACAGTAAATGGTGATCAACACTTCCACAATAGCTTTCATCAGTTTATCTGCTCCGCAGCGCCCTTACTCGATCATAGAGGTCTTCAGTACGGAGCAATCAACGTCACTGGAAATGCCACTCAAAGTCAGACCGAAGCAGTTCGCGTCAGCCAATACGTGCGACGAAGTGCTGAGCAACTACACACTTATTGTTTCAGAGATTTTTTTCGCCATAGCACGCTAGTGGCAATCACTGATTCACTTTTCAATGAAAATCACGATATGTCGCGGTTGTTGGCGATTGATGATTCTGGTCGAATCATAGGGGCAACAAACGATTTGATTTCCAGTTTGGGAATGGGGTCTCGACAAACAGTAGTAGGAACCGCGATCGACAAAGTAATTGGCCTAGATCTGGATGTCCTGTTCTCCAGCAACGGACGCCTTCACAGACTAGAAAAGAACATTCAATCTGGTCGTTATGCAGTAAGCGTCCCGCCGAGTGAACGCGTAGCCAAACAGACTTCACGACGCAAAAAGCGTGCATCAGTCACAACAACCTCTGATGAATATATGTCGCTTGACGAGCTGGCCGGCTCAGATAGACGTACACAGAAACTTGTGAACGTCTGTAGACGCATGCTCAGTCACAGCGATAGCTCAGATGGCATACCCTTTCTACTGCAAGGCGAGACTGGTACTGGCAAAGACACTTTCGCTCGAGCTTTGCATAATGAGAGTTGTAGAGCAGCAAAGCCATTTGTCGAATTGAACTGCGCTGCAATACCCGAAAGCCTGATTGACAGTGAACTGTTCGGCTACTCACCAGGTACATTTACGGGTGGACTTAAAGAGGGAAAAGCCGGCCAAATTGTGTCAGCCAACGGGGGAACATTGTTCCTTGACGAGATAGGCGATATGCCAATGGAATCACAGACACGTCTACTACGCGTACTGGCTGAACACAAAGTGCAGCCACTAGGAGGTGCAAAATCTATTGACGTAGATTTCCAGCTGGTTTGCGCCAGTCACAGGGATCTGATCTCACTGGTTGCAAACGGCCAATTTCGTGAGGATTTATATTACCGAGTTTGTGGTGCAACACTTACCTTACCTGCACTACGAAATCGACAGGATTTCGCTGAAATTGTCGAAGATCTGCTGCAACGCTTCGACCCCGACAGCTTGGTAAGCTTGTCAGATCCCGTATGGGCACAATTGAAGGCGTGTCAGTGGCCGGGCAACATTCGGCAGCTTCACAACGTAATGCAATACACGGTGTTCAGTTGCGGCGATGGCCTTGCTACTCTTGATGATCTACCGGACGATTTGATCAGTACCGCCAACTATGTACCGGTACCTCAACAACAGAATATTCCTGCGGCCGGAAGACTGCCGTCTGCAGTACCTCCCGTGCAACAGATATACCTGTCACCTCAGGAAGAGCTAACGCAGGCTCTATATCGGAATCGATGGTGTGTATCGAAAACTGCAAACGACTTAGGAATTAGCCGGGCAACCGCTCATCGCCATATTAAAAAATATGGCATTGTCAGACCTGATCATCAAGACATCTGATCAATCAATTCACGTTGCACTCGCCACCTGGCCATGAAGCGCCTGTTCAGATAGCGTTTTACGTATTCATCAAAATTTTATTCGATGTGTTCCATGTGTGAAATCGACTTGACACAGGTGTCGCATCGGCGCGACGCATTGCAACACTGTGACAACATACTGTTCAAATATCAGATTTACTTTGTTCATCAATAACAACAACATAGGCCTTTCTCAACCCTTGGCATAAGCTCTGCTCCTCTCTAAAGAGCGCATCGCATGAAGTTAAGTCGCAGCAGAACATAACATAACAATAATATCTGGCGATTTAGGTTCATCCGCGTCGTTTTTCATTCTTGGACCACCGGAGAGAATTGAGCATGTTCAGACCACCTGTAAAACCACATTACAAGACCATATCCCGACGAAAGTTTTTGCAACTGGGAGGTGGCGTGGCCACTGCTCTGGGAGCAGGATCGGTCGCTGTTGGTCTCAACTCGATGATAGTGTCTCGACCGGTTTATGCGGCTTCTTCAGAAGATGCAAAATGGCGACAATTCGAAGGCTCAAAACTGGTGTTCATGAGTGAAAACACACCTCCAAGCTTTGCGATTCGAGACAACCTTAAAGAATTCTACGATCTCACGGGCATCGAGGTTGAGATCTTGACTGATGATCTACCCATTGTTCAGCAAAAAATTGGTATCGATCTTCGCGGTGGACAAGCTGATTTTCAATTGAACTACATTCAGGACAAACCTATCGGCTCACCCTTCGCTGATTTCTATGAGGATCTAACCAAGTACGCGCAAGATGATACTTTGCCACAGGATCCAGACGGCTTTGAAGAAGGCGCATGGTTTGAGAACTTTTTACGTGCCTGCGGTGAGTACTATGAACCTGGGCGTATCGTAGCTTTTCCCTACGATTGCGCGGTAGCATGCACTTTTTACCGTCAGGATTTGTTTGAGCAATTGTCACCCGATTTCGAAGCTGAATACGGCTATCGAATGGAGTTTACAAACGACACAACGTGGAAGCAGGTTCAGGACTTTGCCAGTTTCTTCACCATGCTTCGCAAAGACGGGCGCACAGACATTCCTTACGGCTACGGCCAGCATCACGGAACCTTCGCCTGGACCACTCATCTTGATATTCAGCGAATGCTGTTCAGTCATGGTAGTTGGACAGAATTCGACATAGATGACAAGCTTGGCTCCAAAACACCTGGACCCACCCGTTGGGGAGATGAGCAATCAATTCTGATGATGGAGAAATACAAAGCGCTGGCTGATGTTTCTCATCCAGACAATTTAGCCAACGGTACACTACAGCTCAATACAGCCTATGCTGCAGGTGACATTGCGATGCAGGTGCAGTATCACGAGTTTGCAGCTTCTGTTGAAGATCCCAGCAACTCACGCGCTGCTGATGGCAAAACCGCCTATGCACCTTGCCCAAAAGGCGAGCAAAGCTGGGTGGTTGGTGATGGCGGTGTAGTTAATGGTACAAACTGCGGCATAGGTGGCATCGGAATCAATTCTGCTGCAGAGGAGAAACTCAAGCGCGCTGCTTACCTTTTCGCTAATTGGTCTGTCTCCAAGAGCACACAATTAAAAGTGCTAAAGGAGCTTGGCGGAACACCGACGCGTCCGTCAGTGCTGACCGAGCCCGACGTGATCGAGGCACGAGCGCGCCCTTCAAGTATGCCGAATGCTCTAACCTTCGACGCAGTCTATGATTACGGCATCAAAGATCCCCATTTCGTATTGGGTCCGAAAATTCCTGAAGCCAATGAGTACTACAACATCCTGCTTACTGAAGTACAAAGATGTGTATCAGGAGACACAGAGCCAGAAGAGGCGTGTAATGAGCTGAAGATTCAGATCGACGATTTACACGAAGTCTAGATACATCATGAAAGATCAGCTTACTGAGGCCTTCGTATCTACGAAGGCCATCTTTCGAGACGGCGGCCTTGTCATTGACGCACCTGCCGGTGCCCGCAATGCAGCTCTATCGAATCGTTTCTATTTCTATCTGATGATGCCTGCAATTATTGTACTTGCAGCAATTACGCTTTATCCCTTCTTCTGGCTTATCTACATGAGTCTTCACACAGTGGATCTGGGGCTGGCGGACGACACATGGAACAATCTTAAGAACTGGACACGGTTAGGTCGGGATAGAAAGTTTCAGGAAGGTTGGTGGCTACTATTGAAATATAGCAGCCTATGCATGTTCTTTGAGGTAACTCTAGGTGTGATGATAGCGCTCATTCTGAATCGGTCACGCTATGAAAAAATTCTGGTAACCATATTCCTAATGCCAATGATGATGGCACCTGTCATAGCAGGTTTGGTGTGGTACTACATGTACAACTCCACATTTGGCTGGTATCACTGGCTTATGCAGAGCTTGGGAATACTGGGTGACAAGTCAATACTTGGAAGTAGCAGTACTGCCATGATTGGTATCGTCATGGTTGACATCTGGCAATGGACGCCACTAATCATACTTATTGTGTTGGCAGGCTTGAAGCGCGTACCACGAGACCAGCTTGAAGCGAATATGGTGGATGGCGCTGGGGATATTCGTAATTTTTTCCAGGTTACCCTACCCAACCTCTACCCTTTTCTGCTGATCGCTATCTTGCTGCGATTCATGGATAACTTCCGCTTTATAGACGCAATCCTTGTTCTGACAGGTGGGGGCCCTGCAAACTCCACCAAGATTCTTCCAACTTATCTGTTCGATGTCTCGTTCAGCTTTTTCAAACTCGGACGAGGTGCTGCAATAGCACTGACTTTACTGGCGGTTACCATTGTACTGGGCATGATTCTGGTCCGTGTATTCGAGCGACCATCCAGTACTCGCAGCAATTCGGGAGGGACCTGATCATGGCCACGCTGGAAGCAGTGCAGTACAAGTCGCGGACTCGCACACTTGTCACAGTGTTTACTACTATTTTTTTGATTGTTTATCTGATTTGGACGCTTGCGCCATTTCTTATCATGTTTGTGTCCTCGTTCAAGGATCTATTAGAAGCCTTCACGCTACCAGAAATCGGGGATTTTGCCGGTATGGGTGTGTTTTTTGAATTTACACCCACTACCAAGCACTACACCGAACTATTCACAGAGCGTAATTTCTCGGTGTACTTTATCAATAGTGTCATCGTGTCCACAGGCTCCGCATTAGTGTCTGTGGTCCTAGGGGCCATGGCTGCCTACGCATTGTCACGCATAGATTTCAAGGGTAAGGATCATGTGTTCTTCTGGATCATATCTACACGAATGGCTCCCGTGGTTGCCGTCATGGTGCCTCTATATGCGATCTTCAGGAATCTGGATTTGGTAGGTACAATCCCAGGACTGATACTGGCATACACGACATTCAATCTGCCATTTGCTATCTGGATTTTAAAAGGGTTTTTTGACAACGTCCCCTACGCGATAGAAGAAGCTGCAATGGTAGATGGTCGTACACGCTTTGGCGCATTTATGGAAATACTGCCACTAGCAGCGCCGGGTATTGGCGCATTCATTGTTCTGTGTATCCTGTTCTCGTGGAACGATTTTCTGTTCGCCTCGATCATCGGTTCCGGCGGAGCCAAGACATTACCAGTAGCCACAAGGGAACTCGTCACTCCCACCAGCATCCAGTGGGGGAAAATCATGGCTGCCGGTGTAATCACTAGTTTGCCGATGACATTACTAGGACTGCTCATACGCAAATATCTGGTAACGGGCCTGACAATGGGTGCGGTAAAAGAATGAGTATTTCTATCAGCGAGAAATACAGTGCTCGGCACCGTCACTTCACAGCAACTACTTCCAGATCAACGAAACGTATAACGGTAGAAACCAATGGCATCAATTAGCATCAAGTCAGTCTGGAAATATTACGGTGACACACCGGCAGTAAAAGATCTGAATCTTGAGTGTCTGGATGGTGAATTCGTTTGTATCCTAGGCCCTTCAGGATGTGGCAAGAGTTCGACGATGCGCATGCTGGCAGGACTTGAGCATATCACTGCTGGCGATATTCTATTTAACGACAAGCGAATAAATGATCTTCCGCCTAAGGATCGGAATCTGGCAATGGTGTTCGAGAACTATGCCCTCTATCCTCATAAATCCGTCTATGACAATATGGCCAATGCCCTGAAGATTCAAAAAGTAGACAAAGCTACGATAGACAAGAAAGTTAAGTGGGCTGCAGAGCTTCTAGAGCTTTCACCCCTTTTAGACCGTAAACCTCTGGAGCTTTCTGGTGGACAAAAGCAACGGTGCGCCATTGGGCGAGCTATTGTGCGCGAGCCAGAACTCTTTCTATTCGATGAGCCGATCGCGCATCTGGACGCTAAGCTCAGAGCCCATATGCGCAGTGAGTTAAAAATCATGCAACGGCGCTTGAAGACTACGATGATCTACGTAACACACGATCAACTCGAAGCACTGTCGATGGCTGATCGTATCGCTGTCATGCGCGATGGAGTGCTGCAACAGGTTGGCACTCCATCAGAGATTTATAATCAACCGGCCAACCAATGGGTAGCAGGCTTTATCGGTGAGCCGGCGATGAATTTTCTCGACTGTTCACTAACGGAAAGCAACGGGCACTTGCATTTAAGTCATAATGCATTCTCATTTGCCCTTAATGCCGAACACATCGCAAAACTCAATGGCTCAGCGAAGGAACACTCACAGGTTCATATGGGTATTCGTCCGGAGCATGTAACGATTAGTGCACGGGCGACACCCGAGCATCCAATCAAGGGCGAGGTACTAGTCACTGAACTGCTGGGCGGCGATCTGCTAGTCGAGGCTAACGTAAACGATACGCGTGTGACAATCAAGACTGATCCGGACTACATTGCTGACATGGGTGATACTTGCTACCTGGGTATGGACACCTCGCGATGGCATCTTTTTGAGCGAGAATCAGGAGTATCCCTGATTTAGTAAGCCATCTTGCGGTGTCAGACAAGTGCATGCTTGTTCTTGGATGACACCCTGTCCTGTATGGACACCGAACCGGCTCATGCTGAACAAACAGTTGCGATACAAGCAACGAAACAGCTCTGAGTGAGAATTATAGGGAACACCAACGTCAAGCATTATGCTCGTTCACTTATGGGTAGATCTTCCCTGATCAACACCCAGCTGTGTTCATAACTCAGATTGAAAGACTCTATGCTGCCGACGCAATTGTGGCAGTAATAATCTCGTTGACACGCGATGCGTGTTCCATCTGCGGGACATGTCCAGAATGTTCAATTATTTCAATCTTGACTGATGCAGGTAAACCATCAGTGTGACTAACAGGAATTATCTGATCCTCCCTGCCCCAGATAATCGTCACAGGGATGCTCAGCGCCGACAGTGCATCACGTAATGAGCCTTGTTGGGTACCTCCGACAAAATTTGTTTGAATCAGTGTATTCAGACCGTCGATCACACCATCAATGCGTTTGAACTTAAATACCTCTTCCATCATATCGGGACTGATCAAGTCCTTGTCATACACTAGTTGCTGAAGTACGGGTTTCATATGCTTTTGCCGTTTTGCCGCAACATAGCCTTCCAGAAACTCAATATTCACCTCATCACCCAACGCTGCACCAGCAATTAGCGTCAAGCTCTTAACCGCCTGTGGCTGATCCGCTGCAATCTGCAATGCAATTCCCGCCCCCATAGAATGACCTACAAGATGTACTGTAGGTAATGACATTGCACTCATGAATTTTTCCACAACTCCTGCCATCCACATAAGGCTTCCATCACCAACCTGCTTCGCTGACTTACCATGACCCGGGAGATCTAGAGCGAACGTTGGTGCAACCTCAGACAGATCGCCTTGATTGAACAGCCACCCATTCATATCAGCACCAAATCCATGGAGCAATATAATCGGAATACCGTCCCCCTCCCCCTGCTTCAAATACACTAGACGCAGTCCATCCACTGTTACGCTCTCTGGTTCAGGCCCTGTATCATCAGCTTCTTCAGGCACGAAGTCTTCCTGAAATCTGGCAACGTAAGCGTCTACATCAACGTCAGATACATCACTCGCTGCAACAACAGCTAGTAGCGCACCTACGGGTAGGTCTTCACCTTCAGTTGCCACGCATCGTCTCAATAGACCACTCACGGGGGACTCGAACATGTTTGCAAGCTTTGTGGTTTCAATTTCGCAGATCTCGTCTCCAGCATTGATAGTCACACCTTCCACAACACTCCAGCTTGCCAACAAACCTTCCGTCATTGCCAATCCCCATTTGGGCATAATGATCGGTTGAATACTGTCAGTCATAATTTATCTCAACTGTTTATTAGTACTTGAGCTTGCTAGCAAGCTGCAATCCTGTTTTGGGTGAATGCCTGACGGTCAAACGCAGAATAGAGCACTGCACCGTCAGACAACTACGATTAACTACGCCATAGCAACCTTGACGGCATCAACTATCTTGGCAGGATTTGGCACATAGGCATCCTCAAGTTCTGGTGCAAAAGGAACTGGAGTATGGGGTGCAGTGACCATCTGAATGGGGCCTTTAAGTGCCTTGAAGGCGTGCTGCGCCACGATGGACGAGATATCTGAAGCCACAGAACAACGCGGATGAGATTCATCAACTACCACCAGTCGTCCCGTATCCTCAACACATTCGATAATGGTATCGACGTCCAACGGTGAGGTGGTCCGAGGATCAACAACGGTTGCTGATATTCCCGCTTTTTCCAGTTCATCTGCAGCTTGATTGGCTATGCCCACCATACGGCCGATCGCCACTATGGTTACGTCGTCACCTTCACGAGTGAGTCGCGCTTCACCGAACGGGATTGCATAAGGATCATCAGGCACCTCTTCTTCATCGTCATACATGACTTTGTTTTCAAAGAAGATCACAGGATCATCATCACGAATGGCTTGAGTCATCAAGCCTTTCGCCTCATAAGGCGATGAGGGCACCACAACTTTCAATCCAGGCACATGAGTGAAGACCGAATACAATGCCTGACTATGCTGACTAGCAGCTCGAAAACCTGCACCGTACATGGTACGAATTACCATGGGTGTCACCGCCTTGCCGCCAAACATATATCGAAATTTCGCTGCTTGATTAAATATCTGATCAAAACAGACGCCCATAAAATCAACAAACATCAATTCTGCAACTGGACGCAATCCTGTTGCTGCAGCACCTGCAGCCGCACCAATAAAAGCACTTTCCGAAATGGGTGTATCCAGCACTCTATTGGGACCGAACTCCGGAAGCAGTCCCTTGGTCACGCCGAGCACACCACCCCAGGCGTCCTGTTCGCCATCACCACCGGTACCACCGGCATTGTCTTCACCCCAGACGAGTACGTTCTCATCGCGGCGCATTTCCTGCGCGATTGCTTCGTTGATCGCCTGCCGATATGATTTTTTTGACATTACCTTGTATCTCCGGTTTCAGTAGTTGACGTAAACGTCAGTGGTCAGTTTCTCGAGAGGTGGTGGCGTAGCCTTCTCGGACTCTTTCACCACATCATCAATCAGACCAGCGACTTCTTTGTCGACTTTGTCCATATCGGCATCTTCAAGCAAGCCTGCCTGAGTTGCATTAGTTCTAAATATTTTGAGGCTGTCTTTTTCCTTGCGCAACCTAGCAATCTCACCCTCTGCGCGGTAAGTCATTGCATCACCTTCGAAATGGCCAAAGAATCGATTGAGTATCACGTGCATCAAGCTGGGTCCTCCCCCAGCGCGTGCCCGCTCAATGACCTCTCCAGCAGCTTCATGGACTGCAAAGAAATCATGCCCATCCACTTGTACTGCGGGCATGCCAAAACCTTTGGCGCGATCCATCTGACTACCTGCAACAGACCAACTGCTTGATGTTGCTTCAGCATAGCCGTTGTCTTCTACGACAAAGATGACTGGTAAATTCCACACCTTGGCCAAGTTGTATGACTCCAGTGTGGTGCCCTGATTCGATCCACCATCACCTACAAAAGCAATCGCTACCCCGCCTGTTTTCTTGTACTTAGCCGTCAAGGCAGCGCCACAAATCAGTGGTGGCCCGCCTCCTACAATGCCGTTAGCACCCAACATTCCCTTAGACAGATCAGCGATGTGCATCGAGCCACCTTTACCACCACATAGCCCTTCCCCACGCCCATAGATTTCAAGCATCATCTGCCGGACGTCACAACCCTTGGCAATACAGTGCCCGTGTCCACGATGAGTGCTGGCAATCTTGTCTTTGTCACTTAGGTGCTGACAAATACCAGCAGCCGACGCCTCTTCGCCACTGTAGAGGTGAACAAACCCTGGAATAGCACCACCTGAAAACTCTTCGTGCACACGCTCTTCAAAATCCCGAATCGTGCGCATCACCCGATATGATTCAATCAACTCGTCACGAGACAACTGCATATTGATTTCTCCTAAGTTAAATCACGCCACACAACGGCGGCGACCTTGGTGATGAAATTTATGCATGTCTATTCGCGCGCTGCTCATCACTGTTCTACTACTCAGCAACCGCTATACCAGAATTATGTTATTGATTTCATTGAAAAACACTAAAACCCAAGTGTCGAGAGTGTCGCATGTGCGCTACACCTGTCACATGGATGCCTTACAAATACAACTTTCAGCAGCGAAAATTAGAACAACCAAAGCAAGTGCACTTTTTCGTTTCTTGAAAATACTCAGACTATCGGGTGCGAATGGCTATCGATCAGCATACGAGCCAAATGACGTAGCAATGCCGATCCTAATTCATCTGCATCATTAATCATCATGGCGTTTGCATAGTGTTCGCTGACATCATGCCCGATGCCGATCGCCATGAGATCTACTGGAGAGCGCTTTTCTATGTCACTCACCACTGCCCGTAAATGCTTCACCAGAAAATCCTTGTTATTGGCAGTCAGTGTCGCTGCATCAGATGGCGCGCCATCCGAAACAACAATCAGTAATCGCTTTTGTTCAGGCCGTTTAAGCAGACGTTCATGTGCCCACTGCAACGCCTCTCCATCGATGTTTTGCTTGAGTAAATCAGACTTCAGCATTACAGCAAAACGCTCTCTTGCACGACGCCAAGGCATATGTGCCGATTTGTAGATGATATGGCGCACACCGTTCAAACGTCCCGGGCTATTGACTTCCCCAGCTTCCTGCCACAGAGCCTTTGAGGCACCGCCATACATGGCAACGGTGGTAAACCCAAGAACTTCGCTACTCACTCCACAGCGTTCCAAGGTGCGTGTCAGCAACTCGGTGCAGACCGCAGCCAGCTCGATGGGCCGGCCCAGCATAGAGCGCGAATTATCGACAAGAATCGTAACGGTAGTGCTGCGTACCGGAAGCTCTGCTTCAATCTGGTAACTGACAGGCGTTGCCGGGTCAATAATCAGTCGAGGCAGGCGACGCGTATCCAGCTCGCCCTCATCCTGCTCATCAAGCCAGGCTCTCTTTTGCTGAGCCATGAGATGTCTCTGTAAACGTGCCGCCAGTCTATGTATTAACTGTGAATGCTGATTGACACAACGATCAAGCGATAACTTCAATGTCTTGAGCTCCACTGGATCGACAAGATCCAGCGCACTTACTTCCTCATCAAAGGATGGATCATAGATCGAATAAGCATTGATTGCACTGCTACCATTGTTTTGCAATACCTCGCGAGTGGCTTCGTTTTCAGCCAATTGTTCAAGCTCTTTCAGTGTAGATTCAAAAGAATTTGTACATTCAGCGTTTCTGACTAAAGCGCCGTGATCTTCATGATCTGAAACACAAGGTTCAGGAAGCACTCCAGAGCCAACTTGCGAGACATCGTTGACGTCCTCACCCTCAGTGTTCTCGGGATCCAGCTCTGTTGCACTATCGTCAGTCGTAGCTGGATCATCAGAAACGGATTCTTCACCGTCAATGGCAAATCCAAGTTGCTCAATGAGTAGCAACACTTCTTGCGCATAGCGCTGCTGATCAATGCGCACCTTGGCCATTTCGGTCAAATGCACGCCAACCAGAGCCTCGACAGGGCCTCGCAAAGGTTCAATGAGTGGAGCAACATAGTCTGGAGCCGGTGCAGCATTCAAGTGCTCACGACACAGCACACTGATTATCCACTCCAGCTGTTCCACACCAGCAAGACGATCAATCAACTCCGGTGTGTAGCTGCCAGCCCACAGGGCTGTAAGATTTAACTGAGAGCCGGCATATTGTTCCCCCCCTAGTACTTCAAACCGCTCACGCTCCAACAAGTTGAACAACCGAACCGATATTTCATCTTCGGGTGCATTCAGCTTGTGCACATCAATATCGTGATACTGCCTCATGAACGCGTACGAATCCAGCAGACCTCTATGAAGAGCCAAACGTTGTTTGTCATACATCGACTTCAACCTTGGCACAGCAACGACTGAAACCTCACACAGATCGTCGTCACTGCTGGCCACAATGAGTGAGGTATCATTACTCATCGTGCGCAAATATGCCTGCGATGCCACCTCATACGCATCCAGATCCAGTTCCTTGCAAGGGTCATTCGCAAGCGTTGAAGAATTCTCATTCATCAATCGTGCAACAGCGCGTTCAATGCACTCACGACGTCAAGGCCTTCAGCTCTCGCGAGTATTTTTCATTGAGACTGCGAACAAAGTCCTCTTGCCAGTGAATAGAAGGGGTTTCAAGTACCTCATTCAAATTAACATGCGCAAGGCTCTGTACAGATCTGTCTAGGTTACAGTGCTCAAAAAATCGGTTAATAGCTTCAACACCAGCATCGATTTTTGCGTCAAACAACAGCAGTGCATGCGCAAACACGATCTGCCTCGACTCAATAGCCCTTACACGTGTCCATCTTTGAGCGGTCCCTGCAAACTTTCGCGCATTGACAACAATGTTGTACTCACCATCACAAAAACTACCAGGCACGAAACCATTTTGCGCACTGCAGCCATGCTCTTGTAGCCAACCAAGCATGGGCGCGCAGAAGATCTCATATACACCACTGATTGAAGGTTGCTCTGTTGAATCAAGGGCAAAAGCAACAGCAACATTCAATATCCCCTCTCCCTGCGGTGTGATATCTCCACCGGTACTTCGAAAGTACACAGGCCAACCACAGGACGCTGAAATATTAGTTGCATCTTTAATATTAGGTACACTTTGCAAGGAGCGTGGTGCAATCAGGCTTTGTGTCGTTGCCCACCAGGCGATGTGATAGTTAACCGACGGGTTCTTGAACTGTTCAACCAACAATAACTCAGCTTTCAGGGCATCTGCTGGATCAGAATAATGATCAATCAGTGACAAATTGTTTGAAACATTGGTGAATAAACTCATGGTTCAACAACCAGAACGTTGAGTGGGTATAACACTATGCGACAAAGCGGGCAAAACCTGCTCGCTGGTGCAAGACAGTCGGATTGAACCCCTTGAGCACATCCTCCAGCTCGTCGTTCGCATAGCCAAGTATCGTTAAATTACTCACGCGGCAAACTGATAGGAATTGTTCCGCGAATCGCTCTCCAAACATGCCAAGGTGGATCATGGCTGCATCAGCATTTGTGAACCTTTCATAGATGTAGCAGACCGTTCCATCGCTATTGAAATTCCACTCACAGGCCATGGTACCCGCCTCTCTATCGGCTTCCAAAACCAGCTCCATCATGAGCTTTTCAAAATCATCAAAATAGGAAAGTTCAATAGAAACCTCTAGAAGCCAATACACTGGTCTCATGGACATCCTCCAAAGAATGGCAACAACGAATGCAGGATACCGATTTGATTGTTTCTGCACTCCATAGTCATAGGGTGCAAAGTAGAGGCCAGCGTCATGGCTTATTCGATAACAGCGTCACACACTCTTGTGAAAGACGTTAACACACGAATTAGATTCGTTATTTTCTTATAGATGACAAACTATTTTTCAGAAATTTTTTAGTCGTCGTGTATCACCGTGCGACATCTTGCGACAAATTGAGACATATTGCGGCTGTATTCGTATGCTAGTACACTCATGGAGCGCGCAGTTCTATCACTGGGATTGATAAGGCGATTTCATGGATATTTCAAGCTAGATAGCAACTGATATCAGTTTGAGTCACACTTTCAACTTCCCAACACTATTAGCCTTAATGCAAGTCCGTATCGATAGACGTCTTGATCGGTCCGCGTAAGAATACAACCATTGCCACAAGGCCAATGGCGGCTAGTGGCAGACAGGACATGAATATCCAGTAAGCTATTTCTGCCAGTTGAGCGGATGTGCCATCATTTATCACATCGCCGTGAGTACTATTAGCCACAATGGCAAGGTAGGACGCTCCTAATGCATAGCCAACTCGCTGCAATGTTGGAATAGCACCAGCAACACGTGAGTTTTCAGATTCAGGCGCAAGAAGACTAGCCCTGCGAAGAATAAACGTCCACGACAACCCAAATCCGGCACCCTGTAATATTGCGCAACTAGCAATAAGCCACAACGGACCCGTCACAATACAGTACACAAATCCGACTATACTGAGCGTCACTGTTGCAACGCCGGCAAAGATTAAGGTGCGATCATTCCGCTCTGGTTGCCCTGATACCACGATGGCAACCAGATTCCAGGTAACAGCTTCTGCGGCCAATATAACGCCGACCGTAAGCTCAGACACTGCGTATAGTCGCGTAATAAGCAATGGACCATACAAAGTGAGCGCAATTGTTGCGGCGGCAAAACATAATACGAGAATCATGGCTGAGCCGACTGGATCGAAAAAACTCAAAGATCTCTGAGGCAGTAATCTTGAGTCCTTACTCATTCTGTCACGGTGCATAAAGATCGCAAGACACACCAGCCCCAAAATGCACAAAATCAAGGTGCGCGGTGACGATACATCTTGCCCGCCATAAGCAATAAAAGAAATGCCAGCGCACAACCACGCAAGTCGTACTACTGGAAAACTCTCAGTTGCAGCTTGTGCAGGCCACATGGACTGTTTAGTGTTGTAACTAAACATCAAGAAAGCCATGCAAGAAGCTTGAGCCGCAAAGAACGCAAAACCAATTCGCCAATTAAAAAACTCAACAAACAAACCACCGATCAGTGGTCCCAACAAGGCTGAGGTAGCCCACAGCGTGGACACACCACCCAGTACACGAGCCATAAGTCGTCTGGGAAACAGACGATTCACTGCAACAAATGACAGCGCAAACAGACCTCCTCCTCCCATGCCCTGGATAAGTCGTCCCACCAAGAGCACCCACATCTCAGATGCTGAAGCACTGAGTATGCAACCCATGGCAAAAACCATGGCTGCAACTGACATAGGGAAATGAATGCCAAATCGAACAGCGAGAAGTCCGCCAGCAGCGGCGACGACTATCGATCCAATTTCGTAGAGTGCAACCGACCAGTGAATCAGATGAGTACCACCGATATCCGCGACTATTGACGGCATCATCGTGGCAACAACCAACGCATCGGCTGCATGTAACCAGACACCGGCACAAATCAGCACAAGCTTACCGCGATGCTCAGTACTGACGATTTCTCGCCATGCAACTGGAACTGGAACTGGATCTTTAGAAGGCAATGTCATAGTTAGTTGATCAACAGGGTTGATACTGATTAGAAGCCTGTCGGTTCGCTCGGACCATTACTAGTGGACGCCCAAATCAAGTAAATATTGGCTGCTTTTCCGTAGTTATATTATTGATAGATCGCAGCCGACGTGAATTCTCTCAAGGATGAACAATTGGTCGTGAAGTTTCAAGTCAATTTTAATATTGATTGGAATAACAGCTGACATTACTCGTAACGCCAAAACAGGACACGGCGTTGCCTCAAGGATTTTGTGCAGATTTTAAGGTTGACTCACTGCACATTTGCAACAGGAAAATCTCCTGATACGGCATTTTCACGCCCAGTGTGTGCGCAACAGGTTAACTTAGGTAAGCAAACTGCCGCAAGCACTCTGTACGGTTGCAACACCCCTTGATAAGAAAATCTTCTATGCGTGAATTTTTTCCACCAATGAAACTAAGCCACACATTGATATTTTTCAGCGTGACTCATGCAGGTTTTCTGGCAGCATGATCCCAAAATCTGCATTATCTGAAAATTCGGAATGCAAATCGATAGCTATGCAAGCATTTCCATTTCATTTTGTCATCGATGATCATGGAATGATAGTGAATTGCGGTGCTACGTTACGTCGCGTATTGGATATTAAAGCGGACGGTACGGAACGTCTGCCCGATCATTTCATAATTCACCACCCCGCTGACATTGTCAGCATAGACGAACTAAAACTGCACAAGGACACCCCCATTCTTGTCAGGTCGCTGGCTAACCCCAAGCTCCTCCTTCGCGGGCAATTAGTGGCGTCCACTGTTCGCTGCCAGTGTTACTTTCTGGTGGCTCCCTGGGTTACAGAGCTAAACGCTCTTGATCAGTTGGGGTTGACGCTCAACAACTTCCCCTTGCACAGCTCCATGCCCGACTTCCTAAATCTGGTTCAAGCACAGAGAGCATCTCTGGCGGACAGTGAGCGACTGTCTGACGAGCTTCGCACTCTCAACCGAGAACTGGAACAACGAGTAATCAGACGCACTCGGGCTCTTGAGCATAATGCTGAAAAACTCAGAGAAGCAAACCAAAAACTTGAATACGAAATTAGTGAACGAGCACGCATGGAAGTCGAACATCGCCATGCTAATAAACTTGAGGCCGTAGGCCAGCTTGCCGCCGGTATCGCACACGAGATCAACACCCCTATACAGTACATCGGTAACAGCTTGCAATATTTGAAAAATACACTTTCAGAATTACAAACCTTAAGTCTGCACGTTGAAGACTATCTGAGTCAGGAAGACCTGAATTCAGCAACGACACGCGCAGAGCTTGAGAAAATCGTATACGACATTGATCTTGCTCATATCAAAAACAGAGCACCAAAAGCTATTGATCGTGCACTGGACGGCATTGACAGAGTTACCAATATTGTTCGAGCTATGAATGAGTTTTCCTATCCCGATAGCGCTGAAAAAACAGGTACGGACATCAACAAAGCACTAGAGACAACCCTGACGGTCGCTAAAAGTGAGTACAAATATGTGGCAAAAATTGTAACGGATTTCGATCAATTGCCACTGGTACATTGCTATCGAGGGGATCTTAATCAGGTATTTTTGAACCTTATTATCAATGCGGCGCACGCAATCTCAGATCACGCTGAAAAAGACGGAATAATTACAATTAAAACTCTGATTGAGCAAGACACTGAGGTTGTCATTAGCGTCTCAGACAATGGAGCTGGGATACCACAAGATATTCAACATCGGGTATTTGATCCATTTTTCACCACTAAGGAAGTGGGAAGAGGCACCGGGCAAGGGTTAGCCATATCACATAATATTATTGTCAACAAACATGCAGGACGTCTGAGCTTTATCACCGAACCTGGAAAAGGTACAACTTTTGAAATCAAACTTCCCGTGTCAGGTGCCAAAGTGATCAGCAATACGACAGCCCACATAACCAGTGAGGATTTGGCAGCATGAAGAAAATACTGTTTGTAGATGACGAACCTGCAGTTCTGGCGGGACTAGAAGATTTACTGCATGGATTCACACATTGCTGGGACATGAAATTCATCTGTGGCGGCGAAGATGCCATCAGTGCCATGAATCAGGCTGACTACGACGTGGTCGTCTCAGACATAAGAATGCCTGGTGTAGACGGACTTGAAGTACTAGAGCACGCCAAAGATAACCACCCTACGGCAACCCGTATCGCGTTGACTGGCTACACCGATGATAAAAGCACCATCAAGTTGACAAGACTGGCTCAACGTTATCTGCGAAAACCATGCTCGATGGAAGATCTGGACGAAGCGATTTCCAGAGACTGTGGATTAATCGAGGCATTTGACAACGCCGTCGTCAAAGAACTTGCCGGAAAAGCTGGACGTCTACCGGGAACTTCAAGCAGCCACAACGACCTTCTTGAGCTTCTCGATACGAACAATAGTTCTGTAAAGGAAATAACGAATATAGTTGAAAAGGATGTCGCTCTAACCGCCAAGGTACTACAACTGGTGAACTCTTCGTTCTTCCGACGGCAGAGATCGATTGATTCAGCAAGCGAGGCAGTGAGCTATCTTGGTGCCGACACACTGCGATCCCTGGTATTGGCAAATCAAATGTTTGAAATGACCAAGGGCTTACCAAAACTATTAGGATTTGATCCTGCTCTGCTGCAACGACATTGTGTTCTGACTTCAACCATAGCTCGAGAGCTTGTTCCAGACAACGAACAGTCCGCTACCGCATTTACTGCCGGACTGCTTCATGACGTAGGGAAAATCATCATTGCACTGGAGAAACCTGAACTTATACCTGCCCTTGTTGGCGACACGAATGGGCATGAAAATTCATGGGTCAATCAGGAAAGCGAACGGGACATTCTAGGGTGCACCCATGCCGAGCTGGGCGGGTGCTTTCTGAACATCTGGGGCCTACCAACACCCATTGTTGAAGCAGTAACCTTTCACGATAATCCAGCGTGCGTATTCTCGAAACAATTCGATGCTGTGGGAATCGTTCATGTCAGCAATTATCTAGCGCACTGGAGTGTCGATAGTACTGATGATATGCGTATTCATACCAAGCTCAATAGAGACTATCTGGAAAACAAAGGTGTTATCGAACAGCTCGAAACTTGGCAAACGCAAGCAGTGGACGCTCAAAAAAGCTCTGTACGTTGATGTGGTAGCAAAACCTTGCCAATTCGATTGATTCAACGATGGTGTATCACCAGATGAGCGTGATTCAAGAATCCAGATTCACAGGCGCTATATCATCAAAGCAGTCACCCGGCCCTGGATTATCCGGGACGGTGTGACCACCCAAGTGATGTACAATGCCCCAAACTGCATTGAGTGCTGTCTGCACAGCACCTTCGGCCCACCCCGGTGTCCAGGATACGTCATCACCAGCAATGAAAATACCCTGCTGCTCAGTTACAAACTGTTCCTGCATAAAATGTGTAAACATACGCCTGTTATAGCGGTAGTGCCCGGGCAGCGCGCCTTTGAACGCACCTAGAAAATTTGGATCGGCTTCCCAGGAAATTGTAATCGGATGCCCGATAATATGACCCCGAATATCCAGATTCGGATAGATTTTGTGTAAAGCATCCAGCGCTAGCTTGGCTCTTTTGTCAGCGGGCAATGGCAGCATCTTCAGGGCATCAGCCATCCAGGTATAGGTCAGACAAATTACGGCAGGAAGATCGTCACCATTATCGAACAGGTACGTTCCTCTGGTTAGACGATCCGTAAGTGTCACGCTCATGCATGGTTGCCCTGTGTCAGGGTCAATATCTTTCCAGAATGGTCGATCCACCATCACGAACGTCTTGGATGATTGCATATAGCTGGTTCTATCCAGAGCCATCCAGTGATCTTGGGAAAACAGCGATTCATCAGTTTCTATGCTGGTAGTTAGCAACCAACTCTGGCAGGTAGCCAACACCGCAGGAAAATCGTATTCGTTATCGTATTGATCTGTTACTCGCAGAGTTGTGCCGTCAATACGGTTGATTTTGGTAGCACCTGGTCTGGTTGCACCCTTGTTGAGCGAGCGTAACGATGTGCCTTCAGGCCAATGTGCGCATTCAGGTGTGGCTTCCCACAAACCGCGCGGAATTTGTTCGGCACCGCCGACGATATAGTGCTGATTGCTATCGCATTCAGTTAGCACCACTCTGAGAATTTCTAACATCGTATTACGAAAGTCGGAATCCCAGCCTCCAGTTCCGAATCCGACTTGCCCAAAAACCTCACGATGTCGAAACGAGAGTCGGCTGAATGCTTGCGAAGTCGCTATAAAATCGTAAAACGTGCGATCGTCCCATTCATGAACAAGTTTATCCCATCGAGTTTTGATTTCGATGGCGTCTCGCTCTCGAATGGCCTTCTGCAGTTCCTGAAAGTGCGCCTCGGTATTAAGCGCCTCTTCCCATGCGTCCGCCACCTCTCGAAACAAGGGAGGCAGATCTTGTATTGATCGCGCAAAGAGTGGAGTACCCGACAAATCAACGACCGTAGTGCCAGCAGCCTCAGTCAACGGATTAGGAAATGGACGAGTGTCAAGCTTTAGCAGATCAACGTAATAATTAAATGCTGTTGCAGATTCAGGAAAGCGCATACCACCTAATTCAGCAATAACATCGGGGGCATTAACAAACGCTTGCGATCGAAGCCTTCCACCCATTCGCCCCTGTTCGAAAACAATGGGCTTCAGGCCCAACTTCATCAATTCAAATGATGCAACCATTCCAGACATGCCGGCACCGACAACCCCCACTTCCTGACCGTGTCTTGTGCTTGGCAAAGCACCTAATCCAGAATTGTGCGTTATCCAACTATCGTAGGCAAATGGAAAATCAGGACCAAATACGCTTATAGGGTTAGAGGCTGACATTAGTTTATCGAAAATAGCTCTGGACGTCGATCACGAAGGTAGGGAACTTGCTCCCTGATATCACCAATCATTTGTTTGGTGAGCGTTGCTTGAATGAGCGTCGGGGTTGATCCGGCGCGTGCAACGTCATCGCCATCCGGACCAACAATACAACTAAGCCCAACATAGTCGATATCACGCTCAGTACCACAATAATTGGCATATGCAAAATACACTTGATTCTCAGCAGCTCTCACACGGCTCATGTGCTCAGCAACAAACGTCCAAGGCTTCATCAGAGCCGTGGGAGCAACTATTAGTTCGGCTCCCTGCAATGTCAGATGGCGAACTGATTCTGGAAACTCAATGTCGTAACAAATGAGTAAACCTACTTCCCATCCCGAGAGAGTGAATACAGGTGATAAACTGTTACCAGCCATAAACAGTCGTCGATCAAGCTCCCCCCATAGATGGCATTTACGATAATGCGCAACACTAGTGCCCGATGAATCAATCACATTCACAGAGTTAAACAAAGAATCTCCATCGCGTTCAATGTACCCATACGCAATAGCAATATTAGAGCGTTGGCAGATACCTTGAATAGTCTCAGTTGTTTTGCAATCACGTAGCACAGCGACCGATTGGGCGATTTCCAGTGGCACGTTGTAGCCGGTGAGGCTAGCTTCGGGTAGCACTAACAGATCAGCGCTCACACAAGCCTGTGTAGCCAGCGTTTCGAATCTCAGCAGACTTCGATCAATGTCGCCAGGTGTAGGCGCATGTTGCCCTATAGCTACTCGCAGGCTAGATCGATTCATTGATTTAACGCTGTTTGATTCCGACACCATTTCTCCTCATTTACGTCGTTGCTATGTTTTTTGTAAAGAAATTATCGTGGGTATATTTACAATACCGACACTTCAAAATCTGCTAGCTCGTTCGACCAGCTTACTGCTTTATATGCGAGAACAGTTGGCGTCTGCCACTATGTTATGAATCTGATAGCCACCGGCATATATGACTGAGATGAAGGCTATAGTTACATTACTGAACTGCAATAATAACCGATTGCTGCTCGCCAGGTATTGCTGACAAGCTATTGTGTAGAGATACACTTGACTAAACGCGACTGCATGCGCACTTATATATTTCACCGTCTCGTCACGCTATTTGGACTGTTCGTGATCTCAGGCATCACCATTTACCAGCCTGGGCATGGTGCTACCACACCCCTCGCTCAACGTCTTGCGCAAACAGACGCCCCGGTGTACGGAGGATTAGCACAGGGAAACCATGTCTTCGGGTATCGATTTAGAATCCAGGAAGCTGGCCAGATTGAACAACTAGGCGGTCACTTCAACGGCAATAAGGAAGTGGTTATTCTGAGTGAAGATGGCGATATAGCAGCAAGAGCGCAAGTGTCTGGAAATGGAACCAGCTTCAGCTGGTCGGCGTTAAGTTCACCTTTGCGTGTTGCATCGGGCGAACGTTATCAGGTTCTCGTTAGAGCAGGCGACGATCAATCCAGCGCAGCGTCGTGGTCGATACCGCTGCCATTTACTGAAGGCGGCATTGAAGTACTTTCCTTACAGCAGGGCTGGAGTTCCGACACTAATCCTGAACAATGGGCAGCCACAGCCCAGACTTTGACAGCTCAACACGCGCGTGGTTTGGTAGACATTCGATTCACATCCAGCAGCAAACCCGAAGAGCCACCGCCAAGTCCAAGTCC
>JALZVU010000207.1 GCA_023301795.1 Granulosicoccus sp. | reverse complement strand
TCTTTTGCACTGTTCACGCGTAGGCCAGAACTCAAGCGTTGCATGGAAGTGGCGAGAGCGCCTTGAGACATGTTCAGATTTCTCTGCGCAGTCAGGGAGCTCACATTGGTGTTAATTGTCTGTGGCATTACTAAAAATCCTCAATTAGGAATCCGTGTTGTGAATGATGCGGTGCTTTTCCCTAAGCAATCAACCATGGCTGACTGTATCTCGCATTACTGCAACGTACTGGCCACTGAAAGAAAAGAAGTGGCTTCCTTAAATTACGATATCGTATTTGGTTGCTACCTTCCAAAGCGAAACGTCAGCCGAGGACATAAGCCAAAAGGCGAAACCGTACGAAAATGGTGTATTCAGGTTACTCGAATCGACAAAGATAATTACCTTTACAATCAAAGGATGTATCGACGAGTACTGAAATAAATTTAGTGCAGCAGTAGATAAAACTACGTGAGTAGAGTGCCTTTGTAGTGCGCTTTGGGTGCTAGTTCAAAGTTATCGCAATTACATGAAATTAAACAATGAAAGGCCTTCAATACGCGTAAACGACTTCTGTAATATTTCCAGAGAGTTGGCTTGTTCCTGAAGTCTGGTCACAGCATCAGCAATGTCTACATCCTCAACATCACGCTTCGTTCTTTCAATTTGCAGTGATATGTTTTCATTTTCCTGGCGACTACTGTCTATGCTGGTGAGACGGGTGCCCACACTGGAGCGTACCGTGTTTAGATGATCCAGCGCATTATCAATGTCATCTATTGAGATGCTGATATTGGCTGCCATTTGTGCAGTCTGGGATCCGGTCTGTGGTGAGCCGCTGAGAGTATCCACAAGGTTTGATACCGAAGTAAAAATATCCTGATACTGACTGGGCTCAAGCTTGAAGGTATCGCCTGCAACCGGTTCGCCGCTGATACGAACTGTCATTCCGCCGGCCTCTATATCTGAGCCTGGCTGATAGGTCTGCGTTACAGTTGTGCCCGTTGCGGCGTCAACGACATCGAAGCTTGTGGGACTGGTGAAGGTAATGTCAAATTCACCGCCGTTGAACACTGATGAATCAGACACAGAGCCTTTGCTGATCGCGCCTGAACCAGTATTGGTTTGCGCAACGCTGCTTTGAAAGTCCCCGTTGCCATTTCGAATGCGCATGAAAACATCAGCGCCTGAGTCCCCGGTATGAATACTTCTGCCAAGCGCAATTTCCATTTGACGTGAATCATCGGTGCCAGAGTAGTTCACGGGTGTGCCAGGCTTGAATGGCTGTTCTTCAGCATTACTTCCGCTGAAAAGAAAATTTCCAAAACTGTCAGTGGCGTTGGCCTGTGAATAGAGCTCACCAAGTATGAGATCGACCTCAGCTGCTATTTCATTTCGAAAGCCATCTCCCACCAAACCACCGTTGGCTCGTACGGCTAATTCTCGAATACGATTCAAGGCATTGGTTGTGCCGGCGATGGCGCCTTCCTCTAGTGCCAGCTGAGACTCTGCAATGGATGAGTTCGCTGTGTATTGCTCTAGTCGACTAAGAGTTTCCTCCATAGTCAGCAAGTGCGCGGACTCAGCTGGTGCGTCAGATGGGCGATTGATCATCTTGCCTGACGAAATTTGCTCTTGAACAGCTGCCAAAGCATTTTGCTTTTGGACGATATCGGATGCTAGGCGAGAAACAAGTAGGCTAGAGGGTACGCGTGTATTGATCATCGTATGGCTCCGAGTATTGATTGGAACATATTTTCAGATGTAGAAATTATTTGTGCGGATGCCTGATAAGCTTGCTGATAGCGGGTCAGATCTATTGCTTCTTCATCAAGACTTACTCCTTGTGTTGCTTGCTGACGAGCTACAGCGTTGTCACGTAACGCTTCTAGTGCATTGGAGCGTGTAGCGGCTAGACTTGTGTTCGAACCTATACGTGATATGAGAGACCCGTATGCATCGCTGAACGATTCTGTTCCATTAATAGTCAGTGCCGTCTGCATCTGAACAAGTGACAGTCCATTGCTATTGTCACCCCGTCCACTGAGGTTTGGTTCGATGCGATGGGTATCTCCCGCCCGAGCATCTCCTGAAATGGATACTTCCCAGCCGTTAAGTGCGATTGGACTATCTTCAAGGTAGCTTGCGCCACCGACCAACACAGCGCCTGAGTTTGGATCCAGAATGTCGTACGTGTTTTCTGATGTGAAAACAATATCCACTGGTGTGGCAAGTCCAATATCTTGAGAATCAGTAATAGTGGCTGGACTGACTTGGGAATCTCCCAAATTGTTAATACTGCTAGTGGTGGCGAGTTGTCCACTTAGTGCAAGATTATCTGAGCTGTTGAGCAACGCTGACATTGATCCTGCTGCTCGACCTGTGGCGGAGACGACGAACACATCCCCAGCAACCGGGGTTCCTGACACTGAAAGAGAAATTCCATCTAATCGAAGTGGCAAACTGGTCGTGGTGGTCTCACCATCAACAGAGCGAGTAGCAGTGAAGTTAGCTCCGTCAAAGCGCAGTACATAGTCAGATGCCTCTAGAGCCTCGGTATCTGAAATACGCGCCTGTATAACGCCTGTGCCTGAATTGTTGGTGTCGGCGAAGATTTCCGGATCCGCACTACCAAACAAATCGCCACCTGGGTCGCCGTCTAGATCAACACCCAATGCGTGTTGCTGATTCATCTCATCGGCAATGACCAGCGCCAAGCGTCCCAAGTCATGTTTGGCGTGAGAAAGGGTCTCACTGGAGAATTCGTTCAGTCCACCAATTATGCCACCCTGGACTTGCGCGGTTAGCAGCTGTGCACCAGCGCCTTCGCCCATTTGTACTTGTACGCGATCTGGATACAGAGAGTCGCGGACTGTCGACATACTTTGTGCTTCGTTTTCGGTGACGAGGCTGAGGCCTTTGCCTACAAAGACGCTCATTGCGCCGCTGTCCTGAATGAGTGTATCAACATCCATATATTCCGAAAGCTTGTTGACAAGCTGTTCACGTTGATCACGCAGATCGTGTGCTTGCTGTGTGTTCTGGCCGCTTGACGTCGCTACAATACGTCCGTTGAGGTCTGCAATGGACTGGGCGTATTGATCAACCTGTATTACCGCTTCTCGAGTGCGATTATTAACTTCGGTTTGCGTATCATCCAGCTGGGCTTGCATTGATTGAAACCGTTCTGCAAGTTGATTAGTATTTTCCAGTACAACTTCGCGAGTTGCTATTGAAGAGGGGTCAGCATTGGCATCCTGAATTGAATTAAAAAAATTGTTCAACGCAGGAGCTATGCTCATGCCCTCTGTAGCAACGAGGTTGTCAAGGCGGCTCGCTAATGTGTATTGCACTTCCTGTTCAGCATGAGCGCTTGTAGCTGATGAGACCCGTGCGCTAGCAAACTGATCGCTGATTCGTTCAATATTCGAAATGCGTACACCGCTGCCGGGACTGTTCGAAGATTGCGGGTCACCGGGCATTGCCTGAAATTCTACGCGTTGCCGAGAGTACCCATCGGTGTTAACGTTGGCGATGTTGTGAGATGTAGTAGACAGAGCTCGCTGGAACGCGAACAGTGCCGATTTGCCGGTATTTAGTAGGTCTGTCATAACGGTGGCCTATTCCCTGCGATCTGACGCATTATCGATATGGCTTTTTCAGCATATCGTGGATCGGTGGCATAACCGGCATCCTGTAGTTCTGTTAAAAACTGTGAGGGATCGCCAGCGTGTTTCAATGCTTTCGAATATCGCGGATTTGTAAGAATAAAGTCAGCAAACCCATTTACCGCATCGGCTGAATTGTCGAAAGTCTTGAAGCGTGCCTGCAGTTTTTGAGGACTACCTTCGATATATTCAGTTGTCAGGGTGGTTGCGTAACGCTTATCTGATCCAGTCGCTTTAATTCCGAAAAGATTATGAGAGTTGTCTCCCTTTTCATCCTTGATCATTGACCGTCCCCAGCTAGTTTCTAATGCAGCTATCGCCAGAATGGCATCAGGCGAGGTACCCAGTTTTTGAGCATTGCGTCTAGCGTGCGGCATGAGCGGCTCGACAAATTGTTGTTGCAATGCGCTTAATGTTGGTTCTTGTTGACTCCCCCACAGTTCTGTAGCCAGGCGAAGGTGGGCGATATTCGTTGTTGCTTGGGGCGACACGGATGTCTTAGCGTTCTCACTTGGATTGGCAGCTGTTGATGGGCGTTCGATGTTCTTTGCCAGTTCTCTGAGTCTGGCTTGGTCCGTCAAGGGTGGATCTATCGGTCTGCCTTGCTGCTCACGAATCTGTGCAACGATCTGATCAGCAATGCCTATGCCGCCCGCTTCTATCATCGTATCGGCTAACTTTTCATCCAGCATGTCATCGTAGATTGCTCTATCGTTCGACTTATCTTCACTCATCGTGGTTTTACGCATGTTTTTAAGCATGCTATGAATTAACAGTGCCTCGAATTTTTCGGCAGCCTTACGCGCTTCCTTGTCGTCCAGCTCTGTGGGGGGCTGCGCGTTAGCATCACTGGCCCCCACCAGCTTATTTATGGCAGTGCCAGTAGCGCCTTGCAATGGGTTACGTGTTTGCAGTGCCATTGAGACATCTCCAGCGCTTCCGATCAGATCAGTCATTAGATAATTATCAGTTGAGCGCGTAGGGCACCTGCCTGCTTGAGGGCCTCGAGGATGGCTACCAGATCGCCTGGGGCTGCACCGACGTTATTGATGGCCTGAACAATGTCGGAAAGCGTTGTTCCTCGATCTAACTCGAACATGCGGTTGTCCTCCTGTTCAACGGCGATATCCGTGTCAGCGTTAACAACAGTTTCCCCGTTAGCAAGGGCATTGGGTTGAGTGACTTGAACGTCTTCGTTGATAGTGACAGTCAAGCTGCCATGAGTGACCGCTGCAGGTCCTACTGTGACATTGCTGCCAATCACAATGGTGCCGGTACGAGAGTTAACGATAATCTTGCCGGCCACCTGGCCAGGCTCAATCTCAAGTTCTTCCAGATACCCTACGAATCCCACGCGCGCGGATGTGTCCATAGGCGCGCGCACTGCAACGGATACTGCATCCAATGCCTGTGCTTCGTCAGTTCCCAGCGCTTCATTAATAGCATCGACTAAACGTCTGGCCGTGGTGAAGTCTGGCTCGTGAAGATTGAAGGTAATGTGCTTTGTATCTGCAAAAGGGTTAGGCACTGCCCGTTCTACACTTGCGCCGTTGGGGATACGTCCAACACTAGGCACATTGATGGCTATACGAGAACCGTCAGCACCAGACACCCCAAGACCACCAACTGCTAGATTGCCTTGAGCCAGCGCGTACACTTCACCATTTGCACCACGCAGTGGAGACATGAGTAACGTGCCACCTCGTAGTGACTTGGAGTTACCCAGGGATGAAACAGTAATGTCTATTTTTTGACCGGGTTTTGCAAACGCCGGCAATACTGCATGAATGGACACCGCGGCAACGTTTTTGGGTTGTATGGCTGTGCCTGGTGGAACAGTGACTCCATACTGGGTTAGCATGCTGCGCAAACTTTGTTCGGTAAACGATACCTGTGAGGTTTGGTCACCTGTACCATCAAGGCCTACTACAAGACCATACCCGAGTAATGGATTGTCACGTATGCCGGCTATGCTTGCCAAATCCTTGATGCGTTCAGCTTGAACGCCCATTGACGTGCCCAATAGTGGCATGAGCAGTAATAGCCAAACGAGCGCACAAACGCTTCGCTGTGTGTGTCGTTGTTTTCGTACAGACTCCATAAGGGTATTTCCGTGTTTGCGATGGGGGAGGGCTTCTATGCCGTGTTGTTCATGAAGTCGTCAGATAGTTCTGGAAGGCTGGCCCCCATGTTTCACGAGTAGTCCTGACTAGAATGGCCAGAACGGACCACTAACGATGCGAGTCAACCATCCAGCCTTGTTAGCATCAGCAAGAACACCGCTTCCGCCATAGCTGATATTCGCATCAGCAATCTGGTTTGAGAGCACCGTGTTGTCAGGTGTGATATCCACCGCTCTGATTAGTCCGCTAACTCTGACTACTTCACTACCCTGGTTCAACGTTAGACGTTTTTGACCGCGTATACGCAGATTGCCATTAGAGAGAACGCCATCGACTACCACGGCAACACTTCCATTAAGCCGGTTGCTCTGACTGCTGTCACCGCTTCCTGAAAAATCACTACTGGCCGAGATGTCGTTGTTGAGAATCGCGCGCCCGCCTATGGTTACGTCACCGCCAAACAAGGTAGGACTTGGCAAGCCAATCGTTGTGCCTTTGTTGGAACTCGTTGAAGCGGTTTTTGTTGCATCTGTGCGCTCATCCAATATCACGTTAATGACATCGCCAACACGACGTGCGCGGATATCCTCAAAAAAGAATCGATTGGTTGATACTTTATAGATAGCCCCGGTAGTCGTGTCGTCGGTGACGACGACTTCGGGTTGTGCAGGGGAGAAGTCTGGCTCAATAACCTGCACTACTGAACAGGCGCTAGCACCTGTCAGCATGCATGCTATACCTATGCCTTTTAGCATTCGATTATTCATGTTAACAACCACTACATGTTCTGGTTGATGTACTGCAGCATGCCATCCGTTGTGGATATGGCTTTTGAGCTGATCTCGTAGGCGCGTTGAGTCTCGATCATGCTGACCAGTTCTTCAACAACGTTAACGTTAGAGGTCTCTACAGCTCCTTGAACCAGACTGCCAAGGCCACCAATGCCAGCTGTTCCCTGTAGCGGGGCTCCACTGGATGCTGTTTCCTGATAGAGATTGCCACCTTTAGACTGAAGTCCTGATGGATTGATAAAGTCGGTGAGACCAATAACACCAAGCTGTGTCGGGGCTGCGGTGCCAGCCAGTGTAGCTGTCACAGTGCCGTCCTGCCCGATGGTCACGCCTTGCGCGCTTTCAGGAACAGTAATTCCAGGTTGTAGTACGAAGCCAGTGGCATTTACCATTTGCCCTTGTGAATCAAGCTGAAATGATCCGTCGCGAGTATAGGCAAGTGTGCCATCGGGTGTCAGAACTTCAAAAAATCCACGTCCTTGAATGGCCAGGTCAAAAGGATCTTCAGTCTGTGACATGTTTCCTTGGGTGAATAGCTTCTCTGTAGATACAACCCTGACACCGGTACCAGTGCTCAGGCCCGAGGGCAGTTGCGTGTCTTGTGAAGACTGGGCTCCAGGTTGTCTAACCGTTTGATAGAGCAGATCTTGAAACACAGCGCGGTCACGCTTGAATGCGGTGGTGTTGGTGTTTGCAAGGTTGTTCGAGATAACCTGCATGCGTGTTTGCTGCGCATCCAGTCCGGTCTTTGCTGTCCAGAGTGCTCCGTTCATAGGGGTGTATCCTTGGTTAGATGACTAGCCAGAAGGCTTGACTTCAGTTGGTAGTGGTGTAATCGTCGTTCTGCGAATAAATCGTGGACTGACTAGCTCATCTTCAACAATTGAGCCGCTGCGACATCGTTGTCCTTAGCAGCGCTCATCAGTTTTACCTGTGTCTCAAACTGTCTAGACAATTCAATCATGGTGACAAGTGCATTAACTGCATTAACGTTGCTGCTTTCGAGTGACTCTGTAGCAAGCGTTACGTCAGCGTCTGCTGGTTCGGCCTCTTCAGGTGTACTGAATAGCCCGCGCTCATTTCGCTCCACAACACCACGGTCAGGGTTTACTAGCTTGATTCTATCCAGTACCGCAATTTCCCCGCCAGCTTGGCCGATTGGAATCACGGAAATTGTGCCATCAGTACCTATCTGAACTTTGTCGAATGGTGTCAGCGTTATTGGACCGCCTTCGCCCAGAACCGGATTGCCGTTAGATGTCACTAATAATCCTTGATCTGTTACTTCAAGATTACCGTTGCGGGTGTACGCCTCTGATCCATCGACATCTTGAACGGCAATAAAGCCTTCACCGTTAATGGCTATATCCAAAGGCATACCGGTGGTGATAATCGCACCGTCCTTATGGGAGATACCCATGCGCTGATCTTCAGCGTATACCTTGACGGGTTGCCCGGGTCCGTAGACTGGCATTGCCTTGAAGTTATCAATATCGGCCTTGAAACCGGTAGTGTTCAAATTGGCAAGATTGTGGCTGTTGGTTGCTTGCTTGAGCATGACCTGACGTGAGCCAGACATGGCGACGTAGAGCATCTTATCCATCAGTAATGTTTCCTTGTTCTCATTGGTGAGAAGGCTATCCGGTTAACTTATTCCCGGATAACCTTCAAAGATCCTAGCGGCGGATATTGATGACAGTCTGTGTCAATGTGTCACCCGTACTGATGACCTGGGCATTTGCCTGGAAACTTTGCTGTGAACTGATCATGCTGACAAGCTCTTCGGTGATGTCAACGTTTGATCCTTCCAGAGCACCGGCTAGCAGCCCGCCTAGACTTGCGCTGTTGGGTTCACCTGTAGCGGGCTCACCAGAACTAAAGGTCTCAGTCCAACTATTAGCACCGATCTGCCGCAACCCCTCGATGTTAGGGAAATTGGTCAGCGTGATCTGTCCCATCATGTTGGCCTGGCCGTTAGAGAATCTGCCAAAGATAATGCCACTTGGATCGATATCGAAATCTTCGAGTCGTCCCGCAGAAGAACCATCTTGCGAAATTTTATTGACGCCGAAGGAATTATCAAACTGTGAAATTTCACTGATATCTATGTCAATTTGCATAGGCTCACCACCTGAGGCGGGATTGAAAGTGGAGGTTTGAAAAATCCCTGCAGGATCACCATTGACATCTTGAATTGAGCCATCAGCGGAGAAGTTCACTTGATCCCCGACTAATGGATCAGCGCTGACAGATTGGCCAGCAATATAGGTAAATGCTGACCAGGCATTGGGTGCATCACGACGGAAATACACGTTGGCTACTTCTCCTGCCCCCAGTGAGTCGAAAACTGTTGTAGATGTAGAGAAATTGAAGGTGCCTGGATCGCTTACATCGAAAGGCGGCAGAATGCCATCATTAATATCCAGATTGGCTGCGACGCTAATGCTGGTTGTGGGCTTGGGTGGCAAGTCAGTGAAGTCAACTTGCAAGTCGGTGGTAATAGGTTGTATTGCCCCTAACTCGCTTACCCCAAAGCCTGTTAGCTTGTTGCCAGCGGTGTCTGTAATAAAGCCCTCTCTGTCCATTCCAAAAGTACCTGAGCGGGTATACACGGATGAGCCATTGTCATTGAGTCTAAACATGCCTAATCCCTCGACGGCCAAGTCAAGGTTTCGGTTGGTAAACTGCATATCCCCTTGTGCGAATTCCTGGCGAACGTTTGCAACTTGAACACCTGCGCCAACTGAAGGCGAACCGCCGCCGAACGAGCTGGTAGCGAACACATCAGCGAATTCAACGCGAGAGCGCTTGAATCCAGATGTTGCGTTGTTCGCAATGTTGTTGGAAATAGCCTCAAGCTGTGTTGAAGCGGCGTTAAGACCGGTTAGTGCTGTTTGAAAGGTCATTAATCTTCTCTCTTCCTAAGGTTGTGTGCTGAGGACTGGGTCCACATTTTTAATTTGTCGAATGTCTGCCATAGTTAATACATCTCCCTCGACTGTGTTCAATGTAGATTGGCCGCCGGCACCGAATTCCACAGAGTCGATAACACGACTGCTTAGAACTGTCACTGCTTCGTAGCCTTCACCCTTTTGAGCTGTGACGCTGGCTGAGTATTTACCAGGTGGCATGCGCTGACCCTGGTTGTTCAAGCCGTCCCAGGTAAATGAGTGCCGACCAGCGCCAAAGTCTCCAAGTCCGATTTGTTGTACTACGTTGCCAGCTGCATCAGTGATGTCCAGCTTTACATCACCTGATCCCACCTCAAGCTGGAATGAACCGCTGACCGGTGAATCGCCATTCAACTCAAAACTGCTATCTTCAATTAGTACTTCCTGGCCTACCAGTGATGTCGCTTGAAGCGTCTGGTTGGAGCTGAACGTCTCCGTCAGCGTCTCCAGTGATGCCTGCATGTCTCCAATACCTGTGACCGTACTGAACTGAGCCATCTGGCCCAGAAATTCACCATTGTCCATAGGCTTCATGGGATCCTGGTTCTTCAGCTGCGCCATCATCAGCTTCATAAATTCATCTTGTCCCAGCTCCTTTGCAATCTCGGGTTTATCGCTTAGTGGATCGATCTGAAACTGTTCAAGTGCTGCAGGTACAATAGTTGTCATGCGGATAGTCCTTGTTTATTAGCAAGAGGTATGTCTAAGCTTGAAGGCATAGTTATTCACCCATCTTTAATGTCTGCAACATAAGTTGGCGCACGGTGCCAAGCAGATCTACGTTGCTTTGATAGCTGCGTGAGGCTGACATCATGTTGGCCATTTCTTCAACGCTGTCCACGTTGGAGCCGAATACATAGCCTTCTTCGTTTGATAACGGATGGTCTGGCTCATAACGCTTGTTGACCTCGCGATTTGATTCCACGACACCTCGAGTCTCAACGCCACCAATCTCTTTATTCAGCATGGCAGCGAATACCGGATGCCGTGCCCGGTAGGCTTCGTCTTCGGTGCCGGCAACAGAATTGGCATTGGCAAGATTACTTGCGGTTGCGTTAAGTCGTAGATTTTGTGCACGCATGGCACTACCTGCAATATCAAATATGCTGAATGACATAGTTACTCGCTCCGTAGTGCTCTGATAAGCCCGCCCACACGGCTATTGATAAATTCCAGGCTTGCCTGATAACGCACAGTGTTCTCGGCAAATCGTGCTTGCTCAAGATCTTTATCCACTGTATTTCCATCTAGTGAGGTCTGTTCTGGTTGGCGATACATCAACTGAGCGTTAGGTGAGGACACACCTTTGCTGATGTGTCCGCTGTTGGTGGTATGTAGAGAGCCACCGGCAAGCTTTAAACGATTCGCCTTGGCAGGGTTCGTATTGCCAGGGCCGTTAACGTCCCGAAGTACTTCAGCGAATGCCAAATCGCGAGCTTTGTAGCCCGGGGTGTCAGCATTGGCTATATTGCTTGCCAGAACTTCGGTTCGCCGTGCGCGCATCTGTAGTGCGTTAGCATGGGTAGAAAGATATTTATCGATCATCGGTTTAAGAATCCTTTTTTTCACTTGCCGGTTCTATCAATTTCGGCGTATGGCGACGTTTACTTAGGAATTGTGACGTCGTTACTGTTAGTCGTTGGATCATCTGCGACGTGGGCATTCAAGTTGTTCTGCGTGCACCAGATAGCAATGTGGTCTTCTATTGAACAGGAACCGATAGAAAGCTAGGGTTCCAGCGAGGCACTGGACGATCTTCATAGACCACTAGTGACAAGTTCTGTAATGCCGGGGACATAGTCTGTGTTCGAGAGAAAAAGACAGTGCCTGAAACGGGCACTCCGGGAGTGGCGGTCGCAGCAATTGTCTCGGAGCCTGTCTCGACACCAATGGCGTGTGTTCGGCCGGCGAACATCATGCCGTCAGTGCCAATTGCGGTTGCTCCGGCATCTACAACGACGCCTGTGTTGCGGGTTGTTTCGACTGTAAAATTCGTGCTTAGTCGGTTTATTGCTCCAGAGCCGTTGGCAGAGAGCAAGGTAATAGTTACATCGCCTGCGGGGGTGATCCAGGCGCAAGGTAGCGTGTTTGCACAATCTGCGTGCTGGTCGGTAACAGATCCTATTGGGATGTTGGTAAAAGCAGGCTCTCTTACCAATCCTGCGTCAGAAAGGCCTATGCTCCAGTCGACGCTTGCCGCATTACTGGTTTTATTAAATTCGATACGCGCGAGAACATCGGTGCCCGCAACGATACCTTTCGTTTGTGCACCGATTGCGTCACCTAGTAAAAGTGAAGCTGCTTCATAGCGATCCCCCGTGCTATCAACAGCTGAGACTGTGCTTGCAATAGTAAGCTCGGAGTCATGCGAGGTTTGAATGGTGTATTCAATAGCCAGTCGGCTCTGCTCGCCAATGTTGTCGGCATTGGTTACGGTTACCACAAACTGCGTATCAACACTAATCCACTGGCATGGCAACATTAACTGGCAATTGACCGTCGTTCCGGGCGTGCCGATGATGGCGGGTGCTTCTGCACTGGTTTCCACAATAGCTGGAACTGTGGGTGTAGCAGGTGTGACCGTTCCTAATCCCGTAGGATCTGACACCAGAGGATCTTCCAGTAAGGGGTCTGCCAATAATGGATCGATTACTAGAGGATCGACTACTAGAGGATCTGCCACCAGCGGGGCCGGCGCTAGAGGATCTTCCAACAAAGGGTCTGCTACTAATGGATCTACAATTAGAGGGTCTGCTACTAGAGGGTCTTCCACCAAGGGGTCTGCTAATAATGGATCCACAATTAGAGGATCTGCCACGAGTGGAGCTGGCTCTAGAGGATCTATCAACAATGGATCTGCTATTACTGGACTTGTTGCTTGTGGAATATCAGATGTTGTCGGAGTTGCCGGGCTCACTACAACGGGCGTAATCGGTGTAGTGGGCAGATTAACGACGTCACCGTTCACCATGACTGGAGTGGGAGTACCGGTTGTAGGTGCCAAAGGCGTTATGGGAGTGCTTGGTGCTACCGGCGCTTGAGTTGCTGGATTTTGTGTCGTAGTCCCCTGTGGGACGCTCACATTAACGTCCACATCCTGATCCACCGTCACACTTGGAACCACCGTGGGGCTTGTGGGGGCAGGGTTTGCGAGGGTAGGGCTTGCGATTGTTGTGGGATCTGCCAGCGCAGGGTCATCGGCTTCGGTAGGTGTGACGAGCGCCGTGCTTTCACCCTCAGGAGCTTCGTTGATGACCGTTCGTTCGGTACAGGCGCTTACTAGTAAGCAGCTGGTGACGACCAGCCAGAGGGTGGGCTGCATAATGCTCATAGAGATTCCTTGTTGTGTTATGAGTACTGTGTCGTCCTTTTCAGTGATTTCTTGACGCGCAGCACAGTCACGTTACGGTTAGCCTGCTCAGCGATTTCTCTAATGGCTGCCGATGGTGTGATGCTTGCGCTGTAGGAGGGAATGAAACCTCCTGTTTTGCACCCGTTGAGGCTGCTAATAATGTGTGGCCTGTTTTTTTCAGGATCACAGACCATTTTTTCTGCTGATCTGACACTTGATGAAAGCAAGTCAGCTGATTTACCAGAGATTCAATCTCTGGACACCATTCGTGATGCAGTCAAAGTATTTGTAGAGTCTGAGCAATCTGCTACCGATGAAGTGAGTGTGCTCGTCAAGCAACTTGATCAGCGATTGCGTTTGGCGTATTGCATCGAGCCATTGGCAACGACTTGGTCGCCGGGCAGCAGATCGCTGGGGCGGGTAACTGTGCAGGTTGCGTGTAGCGCGCCCAGACCATGGCGTGTGCATGTTCAGGCAGTTGTCACCATGATGGGTACTGTCTGGACCTTGAGTCGTGGGGTAAGTCGCGGGGATATTCTGAGTCGAGATTTGTTGATGCAGCAGGAAGTGACTTTAGGCGCAAACAACTCGGCATTCGTGTCTCTTGGTACGCCCGTCAGAGACATCGACATGTGGCTGGGGTATGAATTTGCTCAGCGTGTGAATAGTGGCAAGGTGCTCAATGAGCGAATGCTCAAACCTGCCAGAATCTTGAACAAGGGCGATGCCGTTGTTATCCGCCATCGAGCGCAAGGTCTTGAATTACAGACCAAAGGAGTCGCTTTGAGCGATGCAGGAGCGCGACAACAAACACAGGTTCGTAATAGTTCGTCAGGCAAGATCATCGACGTTGTCGTGGTGTCGTCAGGCCTTGTGGAAATCTTGCAATAAAATCATCGGAAAGACTAAGTAAAAAATGAACAATCCCACTCTCTCACAGGCATCGTCTGTACCGACAGCCTACGATCAGATATTGGTTGACACCAATAGGCTGCTCGATGAATTTGAACGTCTGCTGACTAACGAGCTTCATTTGCTTGAAACCGGTCAGGGGGCTGGGCTTCCCGCTATTGCTGAAGCAAAAGATCTGTTGGTAGGTAAAATCGGCGTGCACCAGCTGGCGCTGATCGATGTATTCGAACAACATTCGAAGCTACCGGCTGTAGCCGTCCTGAAAGCACGTTTCTCAAAATGCCTTTCAGATAGCCGAAACAATTATGCATTGGTTATGCTCGAGCTAAAACACACCAATAAGAGTCTGGAGCTACTGCGCTCGGTTCTGCGTATGGACGATCTCTCCCTGTACAGCAATCGCGGAACGGTCAGCGTAAAGCGTGAGAAGAGAAGATTTGGTAGCGCGTGAGGGCAACCTCTTCCCCGCAGGCTCACGTTGCTAAGTGTCGTGAGCCAGGCGGGGGTGATTGTTATGCTGCAGTATGTTTCCGAAATCCCCTTTTAGTGCCGTACTGCTTGGCGTTTGACAGCCAAGCGTAGTGCAGACTGCCAGGAATTGGCGCTGTCAGCTGCACTGCGTGAAAGGCTGGAGAGGAGGTTAGATGCAAAGCTGAGGTTCCGTCCTTGGGACACACTCAGTAATTTCAAGCCACTTTCGATGTAGAGCGGTAGGCCTGCCACAATTGATTTAAACCCGCTTTGCGTGGATCTTCCGAGTCAGTAGCGGTGTCTGTTTCACGTTCATCGGCAGGTCGCTGAACGTTAACGTGCGCTGCTAGTGAGCTATCTGCGTTGGAGGCAACACCCGCGTCCTGACTTGTGTTGCTGTAGACCGCTGGTGCCTGATCCATTTGAGATACCGTCTGGTTCATTTCGCTTCGGAGCAAGAATTTTGGAATGTACGAGCCAGGTTTCATTTCAATGAAGACAGTAGTGTTTGAATTTTGTTCGTAGTAGGCATCTAGCGATGAACGTAAGCGTTTGGCTAGTACACGCACTGAAGGATCCGTCTGGGGGTCAAAACTGGATGACTTGCCGAGTGCTTCTATGCCGACTGTGAAAGCTTTGATGCGTCGTGTGTGACCCATAAGAGTCTGCTCGACTACATACTTAAGAAAAGCAGACATTTGAGGGGACGCTGAGAATTTGTCGGTCGTCAAGATTCCATTCAAAGCGGCAGTAACTTCAGTCGCGTCTATGTCAGTTGTGTTGTTTTCGGTGTTCATTATCCTTGCTCTCTCGTTAAATGGCCCGTTGATGCCACGGGTTTCTGAGTAGTTGCAAGAACAGGACGAATACCGCACGTAATATTACGTGTAGCCTAGACGTTAAAAGGGCTGTAGAGCCATGAAACCCTGTTAGATGGGGGTTTCAAGTGCGTATTTATTTTTGAAATTTTTTCTCATATAACGTGGATATTGAGTTCATGTTACGTGCATCGGGTTCTCAAATTCTGTGAAATCGCCTTGATGTCAGAACTATGGCGTAGTTAACACTTTGACAGTGTCAAAAGGTTAACTCAGAGGCGGGGCGAGCTTGAGCCAATAGTAATAAGGAAACTGCGGAGTTGTGTCGTAGTTAACACTCTCGGTGTCCAAGCACGTTCAGATTGACATCTCTGTGGCCGTCATAGTGGAGACGAGTAAACTGAACACGACATCGAGACAAGAAGCTGATGCTGATACTGACACGCCGAGTCGACGAGCGCATATTTATAGGTGATGACATCACTTTGTGCGTTCTCGACATCGAGGGAAACCGCGTACGACTGGGTTTGGAAGCGCCTAAGGAGATCGCAATTTTGCGAGAGGAGGTTCATCAACGGTATGTTGGTGAGGCTTCCAATGACGCGAACCATTCCGAGGTTGATCCCAGTAAGAAATCAGCCTGATACAACCGGTCTGATCGTAGTGAGTCGAGCCTCCTAAAAGGGGGCTCATTGTTCACTTATAATCATTGAGTTCATCGCCGCAATGATGATTGTGGGCTGACTCCCCCCCCATCTGAGGTTGCAACTAGGCGTCATGACAAGCCTTTGGCCCCGTTTTCTCATTAATTAAACATCGGCTGTTGAGTACGCCTTTGTTTGTCTAGGGCAGGGTCTGCGCCCCCATTTCTGTCTCTCTTCTGCGCTCTTATATAAGCATCCGCATGTTCATCCCGTAGCGTTGATCTTATGATCTGGGCTTGCACATTGAGCTTGAACGGCGAATATTTGGCTTGGCAGGCCACTTAATCTTCCGTTGATATAGTGAAGGCTCCATATTTCTAAAGAATATCTGCTCATAAATAGTCTACCCATGGTTGACACTTGCAGCAGCATAGTCGTACAATTCCGCAGCTCGATAACCAGCCTTTTTACAGGGCCGGTTACCTATTCAGCAAATCGCGCATGCCACGTACCAATCCGGTAGCTATTCAATGTTGCCATTGGGGTTGTTCAGGCTGCAGTGATATCTGAATCAAATTTTCATATCTACCGACTCATGGCGTAATGCCGTGCCGGGACAACGAAAGCACTGTATGGCGACGATCAATCAACTCGTCCGCAAGCCGCGCAAGCGCAAGGCGGAGAAATCCAATGTACCGGCACTGCAGGCATGCCCGCAGAAGCGTGGGGTGTGTACTCGTGTATATACCACAACGCCCAAAAAGCCGAACTCGGCAATGCGGAAGGTTGCACGTGTGCGTCTCACCAACGGCTACGAAGTTACTTCGTACATAGGTGGTGAAGGGCATAACCTGCAAGAACATTCGGTTGTCTTGATACGCGGTGGTCGTGTTAAAGATTTGCCGGGCGTTCGATACCACACGGTTCGCGGCAGTCTTGATACTCAGGGCGTTGATTCGCGACGTCAGGGTCGTTCTAAGTATGGCGCCAAGCGCCCTAAAGGTTAAGCCAGTATGTCAAGACGAGTCCAAGCCCCCAAGCGCGACATCCTTCCGGACCCCAAGTACGGTAGTGTTCGTTTGGCCAAGTTTATTAATATCCTGATGCTAGATGGCAAGAAAGCCGTCGCTGAGCGAGTCATCTACGGATCACTCGACATCATCAAGGAAAAAGGTGCTGCAGAGCCTGTAGAAGTTCTTGAGCAAGCTCTTGAAAACGTGAGCCCAGCCGTCGAAGTTAAGTCTAGACGAGTAGGTGGCGCGACGTATCAGGTGCCTGTCGAAGTTCGTCCTGTGCGAAGAAGCGCATTAGCTATGCGTTGGATCATTGATGCTGCACGTAAGCGTGGCGAAAAATCAATGACGCTGAAACTTGCCGGTGAGTTGAGTGACGCTGCCGAGAAACGCGGCACAGCGGTAAAGAAGCGCGATGACGTACATCGCATGGCTGAAGCTAACAAGGCGTTCTCACACTACCGTTGGTAGCTGTTGTAGGCGTGGGTCATTTTAAGGTCTGCATGTGGCACGTATAACGCCTATAACTCTGTATCGTAACGTCGGCATCATGGCTCATATTGATGCCGGCAAGACGACGACAACAGAACGCATTCTGTTTTACACAGGTGTCTCGCACAAAATGGGCGAGGTCCATCATGGCTCTGCGACCATGGATTGGATGGCACAAGAGCAGGAGCGCGGTATAACGATCACGTCGGCTGCAACCACCTGTTTTTGGCGTGGTATGAGTGGCGATCGAAAGCAGCACCGCATAAACATCATTGACACCCCAGGGCACGTCGACTTCACTATCGAAGTCGAGCGCTCACTACGTGTTCTCGACGGTGCAGTCGCTGTTTTTGACTCCGTCGGCGGTGTTGAGCCTCAATCTGAGACAGTTTGGCGCCAAGCTAACAAGTACGCTGTCCCCAGAGTGGCGTTCGTGAACAAAATGGACCGCGTTGGTGCTGACTTCCCGCGCGTCGTGACGCAGATTCGCGAGCGGTTGGGAGCGAATCCCATTGCTGTACAAATACCTATTGGCGCTGAAGATTCTTTTGTCGGCGTGGTCGACCTGATCAGTATGAAAGCCATCATTTGGAATGATGCGGATCAAGGGTTGACGCATACCACGCAAGATGTCCCTGAAGAATTGCTCGCGGATGCTGAGCGGGCCAGAGAGTTATTGGTTGAAGCTGCCGCTGAAGGCGATGAAACACTCATGGATCGGTATCTGGAGTCGGGTGAACTGACCGAAGACGAGATTAGGCATGGGCTGCGTATGCAGACGCTTGCTAACAAGGCAGTTCCTGTTTTGTGCGGATCTGCTTTCAAAAACAAAGGCGTACAGTCGTTGCTTGATGCAATTATTGACTATATGCCAGCGCCAGACGATGTGATGCCTGTGGAGGGTGTCCTAAGCGATGAATCCACAGACACCCGTCCAGCCAACGATGAGTCGCCGTTTGCGGCTCTTGTTTTCAAGATTGCCAACGACAGCTTTGTAGGCTCTTTGGCTTTCTTGCGAGTATATTCAGGCGTGGTGAAGACGGGCGACATGGTTTTTAACCCGTTGCGCGGCAAGAAAGAGCGAATTGGGCGTTTATTGCAGATGCACGCTAACAATCGCGAAGAAATAAAAGAGGTTCGTGCAGGAGATATTGCAGCTGCTGTGGGTCTCAAAGAGGTTGGTACGGGCGATACGCTGTGTGAGCAGCGAAGAGCGATTGCATTGGAGCGAATGGAGTTCCCTGAGCCGGTAATTTCGGTAGCTGTGGAACCTAAAACTCTGGCAGACCAGGAAAAAATGGCAACGGCGCTTGAGCGCCTGGCCAAAGAAGATCCATCATTCAGGGTCCGAACCGATGAAGACTCGGGGCAGATAATCATCAGCGGTATGGGTGAGCTTCACCTGGATATCATCGTCGACCGGATGAAGCGGGAATTCAACGTGGTTGCCAATGTGGGCAAACCGCAGGTGTCGTACCGAGAAACCATTAGAGCGCCTGTCAAGGCTGAAGGCAAGTTTGTTCGACAGACCGGCGGTACCGGTCAGTATGGCCATGTTCTGTTGCGCTTAGAGCCACTGGAGCGTGGTACAGGTTTCGAATTTGTCAGTGAAATTGTTGGTGGAACAGTCCCTAAAGAGTTCATCCCTGCCGTTGAGCAAGGTGTTAACGATGCTCTGGCTAATGGAGTGCTAGGCGGTTACCCAATGGTAGACATGCGAGTAACACTCTATGACGGGTCTTACCACGACGTGGACTCAAACGAGATTGCCTTCAAAATCGCCGGTTCTATGGGGTTTAGAAATGGAGCAACCGATGCCAGTCCGACGTTGCTTGAGCCAGTCATGAAAGTGGAGGTTGTGACGCCAGAGGATTACATGGGCGACGTGATGGGCGATCTGAATCGACGTCGAGGTATTGTTGTCGGAATGGATGAGCAACCCGGCGGTAAGGTGATTAGAGCGCAAGTTCCACTCGCTCAAATGTTTGGTTATTCAACTGATTTACGTTCCGCCACACAGGGCAGAGCGGTTTATTCAATGGAATTTGAAAGTTACGAAGTACCACCTCAGGCGGTGGTTGATGCGGTGCTTCATCGTTAAGACTGCATCGTTGTAAGCCTGTTAATCGTCTCAAAACGATGACTGGTTGTTAGTCAAAAGACAGGCAGTGTCGTAAGAGTGCTTACCACAGCTCCTAACTACTGTATCATCCGCAGCCCTGATGTGATCAAACAGATCGCCCCAGGCAATCTGTTATAGAAATTACCGAAAACGAGGCCAGAACTTAAGTGTCAAAGGAAAAATTCGAACGTACGAAACCCCACGTCAACGTTGGCACAATTGGCCACGTAGATCATGGCAAGACAACATTGACTGCAGCGCTGACAA
>JALZVU010000206.1 GCA_023301795.1 Granulosicoccus sp. | reverse complement strand
CCTGCTGACTGTCCCGACTGCTACCGACTGGAACGACCCTTGTCGGATGGGATTTTCACCCACTGAAGAATGCGACCTTTCCACGGCGCACTGAATAGTCCGGGCTAGACAAATTCGATGTGCTTGTTCATCGGTAGCTCACGAATCCGTTGACCTGTAAGCGCGAAAATAGCATTCGCCAAAGCTGGAATTGAAGGTGGCGTGCCGGGCTCGCCGACACCGGATATTCTAGGATTGTTTTCCAGAATGGCAACCTCAATATCCGGAACCTGATGCATTCTCATGGCAGGGTAATCATGATAATTTGACTGCACAACCATGCCGTCGGCAAAAGTAATTTCACCACTCATGGCTGAGCTTAGTCCATAGATGATGCCCGACTGAATCTGCGCCTCAATATTGCGAGGGTCTATGGCAACCCCCACATCAACAGCGCAATATATCCTGTCAATCTTTATCCCACGCTCAGTCATGCTGACATCGATGATTTGAGCCGTGTGTGCGCCATATGACAGAGTGTAGGCAAAACCTCGACCGCGATTGCTGGCCCCTGCATTAATGCCTTCTCGCCCAACCCATCCAGCCATCTCGGCCACTTTTTCAACCACTTTGTTAGCAGGTGGCGCCAAGTCACCAAACATCTCCAGGCGCATGACAACAGGATCAATATCACGGCTTGCAGCCAGTTCATCCATAAAACTTTCGTGAAAGAAACCATTGTACGAAGCTCCTACCGAGCGCCAAAAGCCCACTGGGATATCCAACTCAGGCGCAAAGGTTCGTATCCGTATATTCTCGATGTCATCCGGCTGACCGGCAGTTCCTTCTGCAATCAACGGGTCAGGACCGATGGCCGGTATGGGACCACGTTTTGACATTGACAACATGATGGAAGGACTGGCAATTTGTATGTCAATAGCCTGTGGCTTCTTCTCTCCCATCACGCCTTTAAAGCGTGCAATAGCGGCTGGACGATAAAAATCATGCTGCATGTCCTCTTCACGTGACCACGTGACTTTGACAGGCCGACCATTTGTCTGCGTCGCGATGTGATAAGCGACAACTGAAAAATCTGTTTCAGCCCGACGTCCGAAACCACCGCCCAGAAACGTGGTGTGAATGTGCACATCACTGGCCTCATACCCGCCAAGCTCCATGATGGCATCACGAATTATGACGGGGGCTTGATTGCCAGCCCAGATATCAACACGTCCATTGTTGACTTGAGCAACAGCCGTCATCGGCTCCATGGTTGAATGCGCCAGATGGGGAACACGATATTCGGCCTCAACAATGTCACCCTTATCGGCGAAGAAAAGATCAATGTCGCCCTTTTCATCAAACGTACCATTGGGTTCCGATCTGAAACTATCCTCATAGATTTCCATGATGCCAGCTTGATCAGCAGGATAAGAGGCTGTTTCCCATTCAACGACAATGGCATTTGCGGCCTTGAAGGCACGCCACGTATTGTTGGCGATAACGGCAAAACCATTGTTCTCTAACTGGACGATTTTTTCGACTCCAGGCATAGCGGCGGCTTTACTGGTATCAGAAGACTTGATGCCAGCACCAAAACGAGGGCTCATTTTTATAGTCGCATGCAGCATGCCTTCCTGCTTTACATCGATAGCAAATTCAGCGGTGCCACGAGTTTTGGCAGGAATGTCAACACGCGCAACTGATTTTCCAATATAACGCCATTGAGAGGGATCACGCAGCGGTGGGCTAGCTGGCGCATCAAGTTGTGCAGCTTTTACTGCTAGTGATGTGTAGCTAAGCTTTTCATCGTTGGCAGGGTTAATAACAAAACCGTTATCAGTAGTCAGGCTTATTGCATCAACGCCCCATTGTTCTGCAGCAGCTTGCATCAAGACAAGTCTGGCGCTTGCGCCAGCACTGCGCATTTTCACAAAGCCGTCAGGGGTGGACATAGATCCACCGGTCATCTGAATGCCCAAAAATTTAGCGGGTATGTGAGTTAGCTTGCGCTTGCGCTGTGTACTAGCACTGTGATCATATTGATGGCCCACTAAGGTTTCCATCATAATGCCAACGTAGTAGCTATTGCTTGCAGGACCATGCTCTGTCTTGATAGTTTTCCAATCCAGGTCCATCTCTTCAGCAACCATCATCGCCAGAGTGCTATGGATGCCTTGCCCCATTTCGGCACGCGGCGTAATCACAGTAACGCCATCCTGATCGATCTTGATATACGGATTCGGGCTTGCAAAATCCAGGTTAGTGGCATCGTCACCACCCAACAAGGGATTAGGCACTGGCTGCTTGTATTTGTAGGTGCCAAACAGCACGCCACCAACAACAGCGGTCGATGCGACAATAAATGTTCTGCGAGTAATCGTCCCCAACTTGCTCATGCCTAAACCTCTTTCATTGCATTGGCAGCAGCATGAATTGCAGCGCGTATTCTTGGGTAGGCACCACAACGACAAATGTTACCTGCCATAGCTTGGTCAATATCCTCATCAGTGGGATTGGGATTATTTGCTAGCAATGCCGTCGCTGACATGATCTGGCCAGATTGACAATAACCGCATTGGGGAGTCTGAAGCTCTATCCAAGCCTCCTGAACTTTACTCAAAATATCAGGATCACCGACACTTTCAATGGTAGTGATCTTGCCTTTAACGTTGCCGACGGGATATGAACAGGAGCGAATTGGTCGTCCATCAAGATGCACGGTACAAGCCCCACACTGCGCAATACCGCAACCGAATTTGGTTCCAGTCAGCCCAATTTCATCACGTAACACCCACAACAATGGCATGTCCGCTTCTACGTCGACCTCGTGATAGTCACCGTTGATATTGAGTTTCATATAACTGCCATCTCCTCAACAACTCTCTGCCGTACGCTCAGCACATCGCTTACACCGGCTATTGCAACTTCCATAGGGGTATTGCCCGTATTGACACCCATCCCGATGGGCGCCGTCATTTGTTCAATTTCCTCATCACAAAAACCTTTGCGTGTTAAGCGATGACGAAATTTGGTGGCTTTGCTACGTGACGCTATCAGTCCACAGTAAGCGGCATCGCCACGCGACAGCACAGCCTCTACCACCTCCATATCCAGCTCATGGCAATGGGTCATGACAAGGTAGTACGAGGCAGGGCTCAAGGCTTCTACGTGCTCATAGGTATTAGTACTCATCAGGCATGTGGATACCTGCGGGGCAGCATTGCCATTGTTGTCACACGCAACCAAATCATCAATACGCGCCAGCCAATCCGTACGGGTATCATGAAAAACGGTAATGCACGGAAGGCGCAGTGCCAATCTCGTGATTTCCTGCGCTACATGTCCGGCTCCAAAAACATGCAACTTGAAATTGTTAGCCATATGCGTATCAAATTGAAGCTCCACCTTTCCACCGCAACATTGAGAAAGCTCCTTACCCAGATTGAACGCTCTTGTGCTGACAGTTTGATTAGCCGTTGTTGATAACAGTGAACAATCCATCAAGGCGCGCGCATGGGTGATGCCTTCAAGCTCCAGTGCTCCACCGCCGATTGTGCCGTACACGTGCTTGTTAGTGACAAGCATACGGGTGCCCACAGTTCGTGGAGCAGAGCCTGCAACGTGTATCACCATAACAACAACACACGACGTGTTTTCACGCCGACAGTGGCCTAGCGCTGTAAGCCAGTCCATCACGCGCTACGCTTCGCCGCAATGAGCGTGCAAGCTCTGAGTACTTCCTCAGGCGTTGCCGGTGCATTGAGTACGGGGAACTGCTGATGGTTATCCAGTGATGCAATGGCATCTCTGATGGCTGCGAAAACAGAAATCGCCAACATCAGAGGCGGCTCCCCCACTGCTTTGGAATGGAAAACCGTGGCCGCATCGTTCGGGCTGTCGGCCAGTAGGCTAACGTTGAATTCATGCGGCATATCGCCGATCGCCGGTATTTTGTAGCTTGCAGGTCCATCGGTCAGTAGTCGGCCCTTGGCATCCCATGAAAGCTCTTCGTGCGTTAGCCAGCCAGCCCCTTGAACAAATCCGCCTTCTATCTGACCTATATCGATGACTGGATTGATCGATTGCCCAACATCGTGAAGGATATCGGTGCGAAGAATTTCGGTCTCGCCAGTTAAAGTATCAATGGTGACTTCAGTGACTGCAGCACCATTGGCAAAGTAGTAGAACGGCTGGCCTTTGGCTTGTTCGCGATCATAGTGAATTTGTGGTGTGCGATAGAAGCCCGTTGCACTCAAGGACACGCGATCACGATAAGCTGACATGGCAAGCTCAGGCCAGCTGTACATCGTGCCGCCAGCGTTGTCATCGGCACAAACGTTAGCATCATCAACCTGTTCTTCGTGTGAGATCAAAACGCAATCGGCAGAAAAACGGATACACGCCTCGCTCGTCTTGTGTTTGTCTATCAAGTACGCCACCAGGCGTTGTTTGATTTCCTTTGCAGCCATAAGTGCTGCCATGCCATTAAGATCAGTGCCTGAGGAGGCAGCAGTAGCCGACGAATTAGGTACTTTATCCGTACGGGTTGCCATTACCGCAATGCGCTCAAGGCTCATGCCTAATTCCTGGGCAACAATTTGTTGCACCTTAACCATAAGCCCCTGGCCCATTTCAGTGCCACCATGATTGATCTGGGCACTGCCATCAGAGTAGATATGCAACAGCGCACCCGCCTGATTAAGATGTTTGACAGTAAACGAAATACCGAATTTTACAGGGGTTATGGCAATACCTTTCTTGTGAATATTGTTGCTTTGGTTATGCTGCCTGATAGCCTCCCTGCGCGCCTGATAATCCGATGACTGTTCAAGCTCGTTAAGCAATCGTGGCACGGTAAAGGTTTCTACTTTTTGATGATATGGCGTGATGTTGCGTTCAGTGTTTCCGTAGAGATTGATTCTGCGAATGTCCAACGGATCACGTCCCAGGGCAAATGCTATTTCATCAATCACAGCTTCTGCAGCCATGACGCCTTGCGGGCCGCCAAATCCTCGGAAGGCTGTATTGGATACAGTGTGGGTTTTACACCGCAGCCCATCAATGGTTACGTCAGGAAAATAGTAGGCGTTATCGCAGTGAAACATGGCTCTATCGACAATGGCATCTGATAGGTCTGGTGAATGACCACATTGTCCAGCCAACATATACTCGATACCCACAATTCTTCCTTCATCGTCAAAACCGACATCGTAGCGATTGAGAAAGCCGTGGCGCTTACCTGTCATGATCATGTCATCACGTCGGGATAAGCGGCAATTAACGCTTACCTGATTGCGCCCGGCAAACAACGAAGCGAACACGGCGCAGGCTGTTGCATGCGTCTCCTTACCACCAAAACCGCCACCCATACGCCGAACCACAACGTTCACCCGATGCATGGCGATGCCTAGAACATTGGCTACCAGATGCTGGGTTTCAGTGGGGTTCTGATTGCTCGACCAGACAGTCACTCCACCGTCTTCTTCGGGTCGGGCACGCGCCACCTGCCCTTCCAGATAGAAATGCTCCTGGCCACCAATTTGCAGCTCCCCTTGCAGGCGATGAGGCGCGTTATCCAGAGCAGTTTTTGAATCTCCCCGCTGCATGGTGTGGGGTGGTCGCACAAACACTTGCTTTGACACAGCATCAACGATGTCGAGTACCGGTGCCTCTTCTTCGTACTCAGCGTGCGCAAGCAGTACCGCCTGACGCGCCAGACGATGGCTTGTTGCGGCAACAACAAACAATGGCTGGCCCAAATGGCTGATGATGCTTTCAACCAACAGGGGATCACCCGGAAACACCGGGCCGATATCTGTGGTATGCGGTAAATCCGCAAACGTCATGACATCAACAACGCCTGCACAAGCGCGAACCTTGTCCAGATCCAGTGACACCAGCTTGCCGTGAGCGATAGCACTTGAGCCTATGGCCACATGCAGCAAGCCTTGCGTTTGCTCCATATCATCCACATACCGCGCAGCACCTGTAACGTGTTCGCGCGCGCTATCGTGTGCGTTCGACGCACCCGCAATTTTAACTAGCGGCAGTGTCGTCATTTGCCTGCCCCCAGTAGCACGCGTTGCAACAGATTTATCGCTACTTGCAATCGATAGCCGGCGCTTGCTCGGGCATCATCAATAGGATGTAGTTCTGTAGCAAGCGCCGCTTGTGCAGCATGTACAGTGACTTGATCAAAGCGGCTACCTTCAAGTGCTTGCTCGGTGTTAACAGCCCGAACAGGTTTTGCAGCCATACCACCAAACGCTACTCTGGCACCTTGGGTGACACCGTTGTTCTGTGGCAAATGAATAGCCATACACACACTGGAGATATCATCTTCAGTACGTTTACTAATTTTATGCACAGCGATGAGGCTGTCATGTGCTGGCAAGGGGATAGTCACCTGCAGCACGAACTCACCTTCTTGCAGAACCGTTTGCCGATACCCTGTGAAGTAATCGTTTATGGGTACTGTGCGCGAGGTGTCACCACACCGCAATGTCAACGTCGCATCCAGCGCCATCAATAGCGGCGGTAGATCCCCGATAGGAGATGCAGAGCCAATGTTACCGCCTATGGTTGCCTGATTACGCACCTGGTCAGAACCAAATCGCAGAAGCAACTCGCGGACAGCAGGCAATCTATCGCTCATGAGTGTCAGGCATTCACTCAACGTCACGGCAGCGCCCAGCACCAGATGATCGGCGTGCACTTCAATAAGCCGCATCTCGGGAACATGGCTCACATGAATAATCTGCGTCAATGTCTTCATCTGTTGCGTCACTTCCAGCGCCAGATCCGTGCCACCACCCAGCAACCTTGCCTGAGGATTGCTTTTAAACAGCCCAGATAAAGTATCGAGCGTCTTCGGTTGAAGGAAGCCATTAGCATCTGCCACCGTTGCACTCAATATCTGGAGACGACTAATGAGTGCGTCCGAATGGTTTACAGAATCTGACAGCCCAGACTGAGCGTCCTTTGATCCGACTTGCGCCTCTCGATAATCCAGCGCTTTGGATGCCGCAGCCTTGATAGGCCGATAGCCAGTACATCGGCACAAATTTCCACCCAAGGCCTGATCAATTTTTACGCGCAGCTGATTCACAGGCTCATCTTGCTGATAAAGGGCATACATGGACATGATAAAGCCGGGCGTGCAAAAACCACATTGAGAGCCGTGCTCTTCCACCATCGCTTGTTGCACAGGATGCAGCGTTTCTCCTTGCGCAAGGCTTTCAACACTCAAAAGCTGCTTGCCATGCAGCGCACCCACAAAGGTTATGCAGCTATTGATGGATTCATGGTGCAGAACCGGCTGCCCTGAATCATCCTGTTTAACGCTAACCGTTACGACCGTACACGCGCCACAGTCACCTGATCCGCAGCCCTCTTTAGTACCGGGACGATGTCGATGTAATCGTAACCAGTCCAGCACCGTTAAATCGGCTTCGGCGCTGTCAAGCGCCACCCGTTCATCTTGATATAAAAACTGAATCATGCAGGCTCATTAACAAACAGAGAAGTTGGCGAAAACGTAGTGACATCAATCAGGCCTTTATCCGAAATACGCAATTCAGGAATGACCACCAATGCTAGCAGCGAATGCTGCATATAGGCATTGTTCAGTGAACACCCACACTGCAGCATGGCGTTAACCAGCTGCTGAGCCTTTTCGGCCACAACCTCAGCCCTCTCGTTGGACATCAGCCCGGCAATGGGTAACTCCACCATAGCCAGCTGTTTACCATTGGCAAATAAGGTAACGCCCCCACCAACCTCTTGCAGCCGGTTGGCAGCTAAGGCCATATCCTCATGGTTTGTACCCACCACAATCATGTGATGCGAGTCGTGAGCAACCGTGGAGGCCATGGCACACGCTGTGTTGTAACCAAAACCTGAAACAAAACCATTAACCACCTCCCCTGTGGCGCGATGTCTCTCAACCAGAGCGATCTGACAGACATCCTGCGCTGCATCCATTTGCACCCGCCCATCTTTCACCAGAAGCTTTCTTGCCAACGCACGAGTGGGCGCCTGGTTTTCAATAACGCCAATGACACGGGCGATGACCTTCGAGGATGCTGCATCGGGTGCAGCGATATGAAAATCTGTAGCGGTTAGCGCCTGTTTCATATTGACCGTGTTCATACTTGACTCAGGATATGACGCTGCTGGAATATCGATGGCAAGCGTCCCCTGATTTGCTGCAACAACCCCTTGCGCGATAACCTGCTCAATAGGTAACTGCACCAGATCCGAAGTAATAATGAGATCAGCACGCCGTCCGGGTGTTATGGAGCCAAGCTCACGCTCAAGACCAAAGTGCTCTGCCGTATTAAGGGTTGCCATCTGGATAGCGTGCATGGGCTTTAAGCCCTGAGCAATGGCATGGCGAACCACACGATTCATATGTCCCTCATTCACCAACGTGCCTGAATGCGAGTCGTCGGTACACAAAATGAAATAACGTGGATCCAGTCCATGCTCGGTAACCGCCTTGATCTGTGGCGCCACGTCATACCAGGCCGACCCCAAACGTAGCATGGAGCGCATACCCTGTCGTACGCGAGCAATGGCGTCCTCGACACGGGTACCTTCGTGATCATCTGCAGGTCCGCCGGCCACATACCCGTGAAACGGCAAACCCAGATCCGGTGACGCGTAGTGGCCACCCACAGTCTTGCCCATAGCCACCGTCGAGCTGATTTCACCGAGCATTTTTTTGTCGTTATTAGCCACGCCGGGGAAATTCATAACCTCCCCCAGACCGATAATATTCGGCCACTGCATGGCTGTTGCTACATCAGCAACTCCCAGCTCAGCACCAGCAGTCTCCAGCCCAGGAGCTGAAGGCACACAGCTTGGCATCTGCACGTACACATTAACCGGCAACCCCATCGCCTCGTCGTGCATCAATTTCACGCCTGCCAGGCCTAGTACATTGCCAATTTCATGTGGATCAATGAACATAGAGGTGGTGCCATGGGGAATGACTGCACGCGCAAATTCGGTGACCGTGACCATGCCACTCTCCACGTGCATGTGCGCATCACAGAGGCCGGGAACCAGATAACGGTCCTGCGCATCGACGATTATTGTTTGTTCCCCAATGGCATGACTGGCATCCGGCCCCACGTAAGCGAAGCGCCCAGCAATGATGGCAATGTCAGTTCCGCCGATTATTTCGCCAGAGTGCACGTTCACCCAGCGCCCGTTACGAATGACAGTATCAGCGGGCTTGCGGCCCATCGCGACATCAACCAGAGAGGCTGCCGCTTCAGTTCTGGGAGGTAGTTTACTCACGCAATAACTCCTGTTCGGTATCAAATAGTCGACCCTGTTTGTGAAATATGGCCGGAATTGTGCACTTTAGCTAATTCGGGAGAACCTCGCCTGCCCCTTGTCCGCTATACTGGTGCGTTACAGTGGGTCAGGGCAGCTAAATCAGACCCAACGAGCGCTTATGGCTCGTAATAATCCCAACACAGTCAGCATCTCGCCAAGCAGATATCGACTTTTTCAAGTAACACCCTCAAAAGGGGTGAATGACCGTCGCGCACACCTTGCGCGCTCAGGACCAAACCGTGATCCAGAAACTTCGCAATATAGCCATCATAGCCCATGTCGATCATGGCAAAACAACCTTGGTAGATAAGCTTCTCCAGCAGTCGGGCACCCTCGACATGCGCAAGGAGCAAGCTGAGCGCCTGATGGACTCCAACGCGATCGAAAAAGAACGTGGCATCACTATCCTGTCCAAGAACACCGCTATCCGCTACAAGGACTACCGGATCAACATCGTTGACACCCCGGGCCACGCCGACTTCGGTGGTGAAGTAGAACGTGTTCTGAGTATGGTCGATTCAGTATTGCTGCTGGTTGACGCCGCAGAGGGCCCCATGCCCCAAACGCGCTTTGTTACCCAGAAAGCGTTTGCGATGGGTTTCCGCCCTATCGTCGTTATCAACAAGATCGATCGCGAAGGTGCTCGCCCTGACTGGGCGCTGGACCAGACTTTCGAACTGTTTGACAATCTTGGCGCAACCGATGAGCAACTGGACTTTCCGGTTATCTACGCATCAGCGGTCAATGGTTACTCGGGAGTTGAGCCTACCGTTTCCGAAGGTGACATGAACCCACTGTTCGAAACCATCATTGAAGAAGTACCTGCTCCTGATGTCGATGTTGATGGCCCATTACAGATGCGCATCAGCTCCCTTGACTACAACAGCTATGTGGGTGTTATCGGTATTGCCCGTATTCAGCGTGGCAAGCTCAAGCCAAACCAGCAAGTGCGCGTTGTGAGCGCCGAAGGCAAGGAACGCAATGCCAAGGTATTACAGGTTCTGGGCTTTCATGGCCTTGAGCGTATCGAAACTGATCAGGCAGAGGCTGGCGATATCGTCTGCATCACCGGCATCGACAAGCTCAATATCTCTGACACCATCTGCGACCCATCGGCTGTTGAAGCCATGACGCCGTTGTCCGTTGACGAGCCGACCATCAGCATGATGTTCCAGCCCAACAGCTCACCGTTTGCGGGCAAGGAAGGCAAGTACGTCACCAGCCGTAACATCTGGGATCGTCTGCAAACAGAACTGTTGCATAACGTAGCCCTGCGTGTAGAACGTGCAGAACAATCAGAGACATTCAAAGTATCTGGCCGCGGCGAGCTGCACTTGTCAGTGCTTATCGAAAACATGCGCCGTGAAGGCTACGAGATTGGCGTTGGCCGTCCTGTGGTCATCACTCGCACTAACGAAGAAACCGGCCAGGTAGAAGAGCCCTTCGAGCAAATCACCATCGATGTGGAAGAACAGCATCAGGGTGCGATCATGGAAAAAATGGGCGAGCGACGTGCCGAACTGAAAGACATGGTGCCCGATGGCAAAGGACGCGTGCGTCTTGACTACATCGCCCCGGCTCGCGGCATGATCGGCTTTCGCACAGAATTCCTGACAGCTACATCAGGCACAGGCCTCATCTACTCAGTATTCGACCACTACGGCCCACAGATCAAGCTAAACGTTGGTGCACGACGCAACGGTGTTCTGATTTCCAACGGCCAAGGCAAGGCACTGGGTTTTGCCCTGTGGAACCTTCAGGAACGTGGACGCTTGATCCTGGGAGCCAACGTGCAAGTGTACGAAGGACAGGTTATCGGCATTCACTCACGTGACAACGATCTAACCGTCAACTGCCTCAAAGGCAAGCAGCTGACTAACGTTCGAGCTTCAGGAACTGATGAGAACATCGTGCTTACGCCTCACGTCAACATGAGTCTTGAGCAAGCGCTTGAATTCATCGATGATGACGAGTTGGTTGAAGTGACCCCAGAAAACATCCGAGTTCGAAAGAAGTTCCTGACAGAGAATGAGCGTAAGCGTAACGCTCGACCTGCAAAAGCGTCTTAGTAAGAGCAAGTTTGGGGATCTGCCATGTTTATGGCAGGTCCCAGCGCTTACGCGCTCTTCATGCATGTCAATTCTGCATGAACACGCCGATCAGAGGCACTGCCGATGCCGCAGCGGTCCGCGTGTACCGCTACATCCTTCGCGCAGCGCCCAGATATTCCGTAGTTTGCATCTCAAACAATCGACTGGCTGCGCGCTGAAACTCGAAAGCCAGACGTTTTCCCGTGTAGAGCTTATCGGCCGATGCCTCGGCTGAGACAACCAGCTTTACGTGCCGATCGTAGAATTCATCAATCATGTTCACGAAACGCCGGGCGGCATCGTCTGAACCATTGCCCATTACCGGTAAGTCGCTTATCAGGATAGTGTGAAACTGGCTGGCAATCTCGATGTAGTCCTGCGTGGAACGAGGTGTGTTGCACAACGAGTCGAATGTGAACCAGGCGACCCCATCAGTATGCGCAATGACGGGTACCGAGCGAGAGTGGATCTGAACACTCAGTGGATGATCATCAAAATCAGCTCTGATAGTATCGAAATAGCTTTCCATGGCTCTCTGCGTTTTTCGGTCCGCAGCACCGTCGGAAAATCGGCTTACCTTATATACAGGCTCTTTTTGCAAAACACGCAAGCGATAGTCGGTAGGTCCAAGCATCTCCAGAACTTCAGTGTGGTTACAGATCTGTGCAATGGCCGGTAGAAAGCGTGCACGTTGTAGCCCACCCTTATACAGACCTTCCGGCGGTACGTTAGACGTAGTAATCAAAGACACCCCTCGACTGAACAGAGCCGTTAGCAACCCGCCCAACAACATGGCATCAGTAATGTCGTTAACGTGTATTTCGTCCAGCAGCAGCAGCTTCGAACGAGATGCCCAATCATCCGCTATACGAAGGATGGGATCTTCTACCCCATCGAGCTTTTTCAGATCATCATGAATCTGCTGCATGAAACGATGAAAATGAAGGCGCGTTTTGTCCTGATAATTCACCTCCTCAAAAAACAGATCGCACAGAAGCGTCTTGCCGCGTCCAACACCGCCCCACAGATACAGACCTTGAATACCGCGCACCCGATTATCGTCTGGTTTTTTCCAGCGCGCGAACAGAGAGCGATGAGGCGCTACCCAATCTTTACGACGTATGAGCTCATCACCAATAAGGTCGAGTTTCTGCATGACAGCACGCTGCTCCACATCAACGCGGAGCTCCCCACTGCTGACTTCAGCATCGTATCGGGCTAAAGGCATACTAGATCAACATTCACAGCCTGAGCTGGTAGATCGCAACGAGCGGATAGCATCCTTTTGCCTGATAAGGGCATAGGTATGTAGCGCATCTTGTTCCTCCGGCAGCAGGTCAACAAACCTGCAATGCAGTACGTCTTCTTCGTTGGCAGGCAGAATGTCAACATATCCACCGATGGAACGGTTGTCTGTTGGCAAATCCATGCTGAAAGGATAACGCCTACCGCTAGCGATAACATCGGCAGGCAATGTAAATCCGCTGGCACTAATATCCAGCACGCGCATTAGCTTGCCGTCTATTTGAAGAATGATAGGATCATCAGGGTCGGGCACCACCGGATAGGCGGTCCGACCACTGGATGACGCCTGTACTGTAATGTCGTTCATGCTCGCACCCCGGCAGGCACCAGTAGTGACAGACGAGCGTGAAGTCGCTGTAGATTGTTATCTTCAAGGATAATCGCAGCCCCGCGGTATGCAATTTCGGCGATGATCAGCTCGCGCACATGGGCAGCGCGAAGCCTGGCTATCAATATGACCATGATGATTGCAAGACTCGCACCACAGATGAACGGCAAAAAAGTACTACCGGACACCGCTTCAGCCGAGGCATTTGCAAATCGTAGCAAAGAACCCAAGAGGCCAAACATCACTGCATAAACAGCAGTAAACAGAAACACATCGGCTGCCATCTGATGAAATAATTTCTCGTTCGCTATTCGTCTGTCGAGCGCAAAGCGAATGGACGTATCTTTAGATGCCTCACCGATAAGTTGGCACACCTCTTCTAGTTCATCAGAATTAGACCGAATCTCAGCAACACCCAACAATCCGTCTCGTCGACTCACCTCGCACACTTTCAGCATGGCATGAATCATCTGCCTGGGAGCGCTGCCACCATACACGCCACGCTGCAGCGCAAGCTGCAATCCCTGCACAATCTGCGCGATCGAGAAGCTCAGCAGCAATCCAGCAAGCGAACCCCCAAACACGACGATAACCGACTGCACAACATCGACAAAGTCTGTGGCATCGCTCAGAAAAAGCGCAAGGCCAACCGTAAGCGACATTACCGCAAATAAAAGCGGTATGACTTGCACTACGTTGACACTTTGTTGTTTGTGCACCAATGAATTTTCTGCAGCAGTCAGTAACACGACGTAGATAGGCTAGTTGGGTGGAAACAAGACGTACCAACGGCTGTATCAAATAGCCCTGCCGGCGAATCTAAAAAAAGAATAGCAGAATAGTTTCAAGGTTAAAGTCGGATTTAAGCCACACGTGAGTCCCACCCAGTCAAAACGGGCTTTACGGGAGGTTAGTTGAGCCGCAATTGCGAAGCGCTAGCGGGCCAGCTCAAGCCATGGCGGCACCTGCGAGCCTGCTTTGGACAGCTGCCGATCCAGTCCTCGCGCGTTGACGTTCATCTGAGTCAAAAGCTGCCAGAAAGCCTCGGAATGATCCATATGCACGGTATGCGCAAGTTCATGTAACAACACATAGTCCACCAGTTCGCGAGTGAGAAACAGCAATTTATAATTCAGGCTCAAGGTCCCGCGGGACGAATAACTTCCCCACACCGTTCGTTGGCCGCGAATGCTGACACGCTTGTAGTGCAGCACCTGCAGGTGCGCATGTGAGGCCAATAGTGGCGGCAGCACAGATCGCGCAATCCGTTTCAGACAACTCGCAATTTCGGATGCCACTGCGGCCCTATCGTCTATCGGGGAGCTTATGAGGCAATGCTGCACATTCGCGCTACTCTGAGCTTCACTGAAAGTATCCGCGACTGGTTCGTAATGTAAACACAGCTGTTGGTTGATGGCTTTAAGCGGCAGAACCTGCGGTGGCCACTGACGCAGGTGTGCAGGCGTATTAGCTTCAATTTTTGCCAAAGAGGCATTAATCCAGGTGCGATTGCTATTCACAAACTCTTGCACATTGGCTCTTGGAAATAGCGTAGGAATGCTCACCACCAAGCCACGGCCTGGAACCACACGCAAGGAGGCGCGCTTAGCACGCGCTGAAACTCTCAGTTCAAAAGGTAAATCGTGCATGTTGTGAGCGTCAGGAATCAACATTGATAAGCAAAAGGTGGCGATACGCTCCTCGAGAGGGAGCTGGTGAATATTTACCGGTAAATAATGTCATGCTCAGTTTATTCAACGCTTTATAGTTTACGGTACTAAACTAAGCGTTTGATTAGAATCACACATGTCGTTATTAACCATAACCAGTATCCTAATTAGCGTCTCGGCGCTTTTTTCATACGTTAATTATCGAACACTCAAGCTGCCGAATACCATCGGCATCATGGTGATATCACTGGCTTTCTCATTGGTTCTGGTGTCGCTGAGCCACCTGGGCTTTAGCGATGCTCAGCGCATTGCTACCGAAATTGTCAGCCAGATAGAATTCGATAATACTTTGCTTAACGGCATGCTCGGATTCCTGCTGTTCGCTGGCGCCATGCATATCAATCTGGATGAGCTGCTGGAACGAAAATGGACCATCGGGCTGTTGGCATCGGTGGGCGTGCTTACCAGCATGTTTCTGGTAGCAGGCAGCGCCTACTATCTGTTCCAGCTGTTTGGCTTCAACATCCCGTTTATATACTGCTTGTTATTTGGCTCGCTCATATCCCCGACCGACCCAATTGCGGTTATGGGCATTCTGAAAACTGCCGGTGCCAGTAAATCTCTGGAAATAAAAATTGCAGGCGAATCGCTATTTAATGATGGCGTGGCGATCGTCGTGTTTCTGGCTATTTTCGGCATAGCGGTCAACGGCGAATCTTTCGATGCACAGCATATTGGTATTCTGTTTGTGCAAGAGGCCTTTGGCGGCGCGCTCTTTGGTTTTGCCTGTGGTTGGGTTGTATTAAAGATGCTCAAGCGAGTAGATAGTTATCAAGTGGAGATTCTTCTCACTCTGGCACTGGTATCCGGCGGTGCAACAGCGGCGGCAGGCTTGCATCTATCTGCACCTATTGCTGTTGTGGTGGCAGGCTTGATGATTGGCAACCACGGACGCCGAGACGCTATGAGCGACACGACAGTCCAGCATCTGGATACATTCTGGGAGTTGATTGATGAAATTCTGAACGCCATATTGTTTCTCATCATTGGCCTTGAAGTGATTGTCATTCAGCTCAGTGCACAGATATGGGTGGCAGGAGTCGCCATGGCGCTACTGGTCCTGTTATCGCGTTTGATATCAGTAGGAATACCGGTCACTGTATTGCGAAAAATGAACCGGGAATTTCACCCTCATGCGGTAAAAATCCTGACGTGGGGAGGATTACGGGGTGGTATTTCAGTAGCGCTTGCCTTGTCTATACCCGCAGGTTCAGAGCGCGACCTAATCGTCGCAGTCACCTACGTCATTGTGGTCCTGTCAATTCTTGTTCAGGGATTAACGATAGGCAAACTGATCAAGGCCACCGCAACAGACGAGAAACCGAGCTAAATCACTGATTAGCAGCAGGCTTTAGCTGTGCTGTGTATGTTTGCGCCTGATTGTCAGCCGCCTTGAACAGCAGCTGTATAACATTGTTGAGCTCATCCGGGCTCACGGGCTTATGCAACAGCTCGAGTCCGGAATCAGCGACCTCTTTCAGCCTTGCAGGGGATGTATCGCCCGTCACGATGATGGCGGGTACAGCAATATCAACCGACTCTCTAACTGCAGCAACAGCATCCACACCGCTTAAATCATCAGCCAGCCGGTAGTCTGAAATAATGACATCAGGCACCACATCACTTAATGCCATGATTTTCAGCGCGTCACGCGCAGATTGCGACAGCAGAACCTCACAGCCCCACCCTTCAAGCATATGTCGCATGCTTTGCAGTACTTGCAATTCATCATCAATTACCAGCACTCGCCGCCCTTGTGCCATAAACCCTGTAGAGCGCCGAGGTTGCTCGACGATCTGCTGAAGATCACCTCTGGGCACGACAACTCGAAACACGGTGCCAACGTCCTCTTCGGATTCCATCTCCAGCGGCAAATCCATCAGCTCACATAGCCTGCGCACTATCGCCAGCCCCAGACCAAGGCCTTTGTTGCGATCACGTGAGGGGTTGTTGAGCTGGTAGTACTCTGAAAACACATCGTCGGCAAACTCAGCCGGAATGCCAAGCCCGGTATCTTTCAAGGTCACGACCTTAGACCCATCGCTTCGGTCTTTGCAGGACAGGGAAATCGAACCAGAGGGGGTGTATTGCACCGCATTGGACAGCAGATTACGGAGTACGCGTTCGAGCAAAACCACATCGCAGTACAGCACGTGACTGTCAGAACAGATCTGCAACTCCACGTTCTTCTTTGCCGCTTGTTGGACGAATTGGGCACGCAAGGCATCAAATACGCGGCTTGCCTGGACATGCACAGGCGAGAATTCAATAATTTCAGCATCCAACCTCGATACATCCAACAGACTGTTGAACAGGCTATTCAGGGCGTCTGCAGACTTGGCCATGTCTTCAATAATCCCCACCTTCTTCGAATCGGTTTCGCGATTACGCAACGCACTCAGGAACAGCCCCATAGCGTGCAATGGCTGACGTAAATCATGGCTGGCAGCCGCTAGAAAACGACTTTTTGCCACCATGGCGCGCTCGGCAATAAGCTTCTCCTCAGCTAGACTTTCCATCAGGTTCTGATTCTCGAGCTGCGAGAACAGAAGGTCACGGTTCTGCCGGTTTGCACGGACAGCCAATATCAGATTGATGGCAAGGAACATGAGCAGCAGCAGCCCGACCAACGCCAGCGAGTCACGCCCTGACTGAAGGTGAGAAATTGCCAAAGGTAGGGTCAACGGTACACAGAAAGCGATAACAGACGGCAGATAAACGCTGGCAGACGCCGAGCTCACGGCCACCATTCCGGCAAATACCGTTGAAATCAGTAGCAGGTACTCCGGGCTGTAAAGCGTGTAGAAAATCAGCGGCCAGGCACCCCAGATCACCCCAGCGGTCATCATTCCTATCCAGAAAAGCGTACCCCACACGGACTTTTGCCTGATTTGCGGGTCGGCCTTAAAGTACGCGTACACGCACCAGAGACGCAAGACTGTGACGAACCCCAGTGTTCCCAACCAGTAAACCAGCAATTGGCTAGGCATATGGCGCCACAAAAACAACGCCACGACCACCGCACACAGGGTAGAGCCTGATATCAGGATAATCGCCTGATTGTAAATCAGACGAATCTGCTCGTTGTAGATCCTGCGGTCGATATCGCTCAAAGATCTATCCTCTGCTGCCTCCGCCCAGTATGCCATCCTATACACTGACAGAGCTTGTTAGCGGACGAACGGACTCAATCTGTGGCCAATCACCCCCTGAGTTGTGACGTGGCGGCCTTACTTGGCTACCATTCCAACCCTCAAACCCAAGAAATATAGAAAAATGACTCAAGAAATTGTCCTTCACTATCAGCTCAGCGACGGTACAACCCGAACCGTTGACGCCAAAGTGGGCAGCAGCATCATGGAAACAGCCATTCAAAACGACATTGATGAAGTCGTTGCTGAATGTGGAGGCAGCCTGATATGCGCGACCTGTCACGTTTATCTCGATGATGCGGTAGCAGCCCTTTTCGAACCAGCAGACGACATTGAAATCGACATGCTGGAGGGTGTAGCGGCCGAGCGCCGTGAAAACTCACGCCTCAGCTGCCAACTGATTCTCAAGCCTGAGCACGATGGACACACCATCCATACGCCTGAAAGACAGTAGCAACATCTGGCGCTAAATGATGAAAGCATCGATACAGCCTGTTGACGCATTCAGCCGCATTGGCGAAGAAAACGCCTTTGCAGTGCTTGCCAGAGCGTCCGAGCTGACGTCGCAAGGACGCGACATCATCAATCTGGGTATCGGACAACCCGACTTCCCTACGCCATTGAACATTGTTGATGCGGGCGTGAAAGCGTTACGGGATGGTCATCATGGTTATACGCCAGCAGTGGGGATCGAACCTCTTCGTGAGGCCGTGGCACATGATCTGGCGATCCGCTACCAGAGCACCGTGAACAGTCAGAACGTAATGATTGTTCCGGGCGGTAAGGTCACTATGTTTTCAGCGATTCTTATGCTTGGTGAGCCTGGAGCTGACATTCTCTATCCTGATCCGGGATTTCCTATTTATCGATCCATGATCGAATTTACTGGTGCACGGCCAGTGCCTGTGCCCATTCGCGAGGAAAACGGATTCGCTTTTTCAGCTGATGAAACCTTGTCACTGATCACACCCTCTACACGCTTGCTGATCATAAACTCACCAGCAAACCCCTGTGGTGGTGTCACACCCAAGGTGGAATTTGACAAACTTGTGAAAGGGCTCGAAATGCATCCGCAGGTAACGATTCTTTCGGATGAAATCTATGATCAGATGATTTACGACGGCCAAGAGCATGTGTCTCTGTTGTCATACCCTGAAATTCGGGACAGACTGATTCTGCTTAACGGATGGTCAAAAACCTATGCCATGACTGGATGGCGGCTTGGCTATTCTGTGTGGCCCGACGCCCTGTTCGACGCCGTACGCAAACTTGCCGTAAACTGTTGGAGCTGCGTCAACGCTCCAGCACAATATGCGGCGCTGGAGGCAATTACAGGACCGCAGGAAAGCGTCAAAGGCATGATGTCAGCATTTGCAGACAGACGAAGGGTGGTAGTGAAAGAATTGAACAACATCCCAGGCGTGAGCTGTGTGACACCAGCAGGGGCCTTCTATGCTTTCCCCAACATTACAGATACTGGCTGGAAGTCAAAACCGCTTGCCACGGCACTGTTGGAGGATGCCGGTGTTGCAACCATCGGTGGTCCAGACTTTGGCATTCACGGTGAAGGCTACATACGCTTGTCTTACGCCAATTCGCTGCCCAACATTCAGCGCGCTATAGACCGCATATCCACCTTTCTTGCTGCCTGAGAGAAGACGATGCCTATCACACCTATGCCAGACATCGCTACCCGTGTCTATAACCATAACTTCAAGCTTGACCCCATTGTCCGCAGCCTGCTGGATACTGATGTCTACAAGCTGTTGATGTTGCAAACTATCTGGAAAGAGCGACGCGATGTGCCCGTCACCTTTTCATTGATCAATCGCACTAAGAGTGTACGGCTGGCCGATGAAATCGATGAGAAGGTACTGCGTGCACAACTAGACCACACTCGCACGCTTCGCCTCACCAAAAAAGAACTTATCTGGCTTACGGGTAATACCTTCTATGGCCGTGAACGTCTGTTCACCAAAGAGTTTGTGGAATGGTTAAGCCACTATCAGTTACCTGAATATGATCTCAGCATTGTGGACGGCCAGTACCAGATCGACTTCAAAGGCACATGGGCAGACGTGACGTTGTGGGAAATTCCAGTGCTGTCCATTATCAGCGAACTGCGATCACGTGCTGCCACCCATGGCGTTGGCCGTTTTGAACTAGATGTTCTGTATGCTCGCGCTAAAGCGAAACTTTGGGAAAAAGTACTACGTCTTAACGAATTACCTGACTTACGCATAGCTGATTTCGGCACGCGACGTCGGCATAGCTACCTGTGGCAACGCTGGTGTATTGCAGCTTTGAAAGAGGGCCTGGGAGAAAAATTCATCGGCACTAGCAACGTATTGATGGCGATGAATCTTGATCTGGATGCCATAGGTACTAACGCGCACGAACTGCCCATGGTGGAAGCAGCGTTGTCTGATAACGACGAAGAGTTAATGCAATCTTCCTACACGGTCCTCGAGCGATGGAGTCGTACCTACGATGCCAACCTGCTTATTGTATTGCCAGACACCTACGGTACCACCGGCTTTCTGGAACGTGCCCCAGACTGGGTAGCGACATGGAGTGGTTTTCGTATTGATTCCAAAGAGCCTATTGCCGGTGGTGAAGAGCTTATCAACTGGTGGATATCGCGTGGACAAGATCCCAAAGAGAAGCTGCTTATATTCTCTGACGGCTTAACGGTGGATACTATTGAGGAAGTGTATGAACGCTTTAACGGTCGTGTGCGATTAAGCTTTGGTTGGGGCACCCATCTGACCAACGATTTCAGCGATTGCGCCACGATGTTCAACCCGCAACTCAAAGCCATCTCGCTAGTGTGCAAAGTGTATGAAGCGGGTGGCAGACCTACCGTAAAGCTGTCAGACAATTTTGACAAAGCCACAGGACCCACTACAGAAATAGAGCGTTATCGTGCGATTTTTGGTGGCGACAATATCGAGCGCCATGACGTTATCGTTTAAACCAATCACACCAAAAGAGGTAAACGATTCCGTGCAGACACAGGCCACCGTCTTAGCCTGAACTATTCATGAAATCACGGGGACGCCCAGTCCCAATCCTTACGGAAGGATTGTGCGTTTCACGAATAATTCAGGCCAGCTAGCCGAGGGACAGCTAAGCATCACCATGCAAACGGTTATTTAATCAGGCAACCGCTTCCGTAGCACTGCGAACCTGCTCTAGCGCTTTCTCAAAACGACTGACCGCACCGTCAACATCCAGCAGCTTGTCCAAACCGAACAGCCCAATGCGAAAACTCTTGTAGCCTGCAGGCTCACCGATTTCCAGAGGCACGCCAGCCGCTATCTGCATACCTACAGCTGCAAAGGCCCGACCCGAATGCAGCTCGTCGTTATCCGTGTAGAAAACCGCCACACCCGGT
>JALZVU010000205.1 GCA_023301795.1 Granulosicoccus sp. | reverse complement strand
CATAGAATATCATCATGAAAATTCTGACCAAACAACAACTATATGCGGGCATCAGTCTGGCCATGTTGGCTGCAGCGCCTGCACTAGCAGATATGGCGCTGGACTCGTCACGCTCTGCTGTCTCTTTGGTCTCTGTCAAAGTGACGGGCGATGGCAGTACCAGTGCCTCGGAACTATTCAAATTTACATCGCTGGAAGGAACAGTCGATGCCGACGGTAATGCGCAGATCACAATCCCTCTGGAGGCTATAGAAACAGGTGTTGGAATTCGTAACGAGCGCATGGCTGAATTCCTGTTCGAAACCGACACCTACCCACAAGCAACAGTCACAGCGCTCATCCCTCCCGAGGCTCTGGCAGAGGGCTCACGCGACATTGAACTACCTGCCACACTAGACCTCCATGGCCAAACCAGTGAGTTGGCAATTCCCGTTACCATCAATGTACAAGGTGATAAGGTTTTTGTTAATTCATCAGAGCCTGTATTACTGGACACTAACGCACACGAGTTTTCTGGTGGCCTGGCCAAGCTTGCAGACCTTGCTAAAGTCTTTCACATCCCGTCCACTGTGCCTGTCTCATTTAACCTCGCGTTTACGGCTACGGCAAACGGAAGCTGATTAACACAACTTCAGGTTTATCTGATTTGCAAGGGACAGCCTTTCAAAGAGCTGCGTAGCAACGATTATTTAGCTACGCAGCTTTTGCCTAAAAACACACAGGGCGCTGTTGAGCTTAAGGCTTACCAGCTACCAGTATTTTCCATCGACAGCCACGGCTCGCAGGGTGTCAACGCATCGCCTTCTTGTAATAACTCTATAGAAATACCGTCTGGCGATTTCACAAACGCCATACGACCCTCGCGCGGTGGACGAAGGATGGTGACGCCAGCATCCATAAGCTGTTGACAAGTATCGTGGATGTTATCGACTTTAAACGCCAAGTGACCAAAGTTGTCACCGCCGACGTACTCCCGCGTATCCCAGTTGTAGGTGAGTTCTATCTCTGACGTGTTTTCACTGTTGGCGCGCTCCACATCTTTCAGTGCTGCCAGAAACACCAGTGTAAAACGCCCTTGCTCGTTCTCCTTACGGCGTGTCTCCACCATACCAAGCTTGTTGCAGAAAAAATCCAGAGATGCATCAAGATCATGCACGCGGATCATGGTGTGAAGGTATCGCATTGTCATGTATTTATCCTGGACAGTAGGTGCAAAAGACTAGTCTACTGTATCTGCACCGTTGCAGGCACACCGATAGCCAGGCCAGAATCGGTGCTTACAAATAAGGTTAACCGCTGGCTTGATCCATCATCCAGACTGCGGGACGAGATATCAGATTTGCCACCCGCTGCTCGGAGCCGGCTTCTGACGAAAAGTATGTGGCATTCTTGTTCATAGCCTTCCCAGCAATCAACGCTCTGTCGGCACGCTCAAGAAGTTGCGTGACAGACTCACCCTGCTCCACAATGGCGACACCTGCAGTCATGCCTACGTTGTGCAAAGCCTTAGCGCTTTTAATCGGCTGACCAACAACCGCAGCGCGAATTCGCTCCACCGTCTTTCTTGCATCAGCACCCGGTTGAACTTTCAAGGCCAGAACGAATTCATCGCCCCCCAATCGGCCCACAAATCCTGTGCGACCTACACAATACTGAAGTCGTGCAACCACAGCCCTGAGGATGGCATCACCCGCATCGTGGCCGTGCTGATCATTGACTTGTTTGAACCCATCCAGATCCAGAACCACGCCAAGCCATTTTGCGGGCCTACCCTTATCATAACGAATAGCATTAAGTCGCTTGGTAAATCGAGCACCAAACTCCTCACGGTTCAACGCACGCGTCAGATAGTCAATGGTAGCTCGGTGATGCAAATGTTTTAGTGGCTTGAATAACCCAATAGCAACCGCCAAACCCAGAAATCCCGGGGATACAATAATCAGCATCGTCCAGTGCATACCGGTTAGCACAGCATCCTCGTGCACTCGATCCAGATCACGCACTGGGGATTGCAGAATGACCCGCCATTGCAGAGCACCGTCAAAAAACTGAACCCGGCGTTGTACACTAGCCACAGTGTCGTTCTCACTAAACCAATGCTGATCAACACTGCCATTGAGTATGGTAGGTGGCAACAAGTGATTGAAACGCCTTTTAGGGGAATCTGACGACCAAGGCAAAGCGTTATCGATCTGTGTAGAGTCTTGCTCCAATGTGGAGCTATAAGGAATGGAGGCTGCAACCTCATTCAACTCATTGTCAAGAATGACAGCAGAGGCAAATTTGCTGATTGGCATGCCCGACAAAAGCGCGTTCAATTCTGACAGTGACACCGATACACCCAGCACACCAGCATCCGCCTGAGATGCATCCAGCAGGTTAACCGAGGCAGCAATAGCGAGCTTGTTGGAATCGAGAAGAGAAAATGTTTCGGTCCATACCGGTTGGTCGTGGGTTTGCGCATTTTTGTACCATTCAAGCAGTCGCGGATCATAGTTGCTTGTCTCGCCACGCCATTGGTTCAGCAACCCACCTTGCAATGTATATTCACGCCATTCGACATGGCTTTCAAGACCAGATACCGATACTACCTTCGAACGCAGTACCGGTTCCTGATAAGCATCCATCAGAGAGCGATCAAACCGGGATACAGCCACAAAACTGCCATCACGACGTCCAAGGTACAACGCATTCATGGCAACGTTTGTGCGTAGCTGCGATAAAAAATACAGTTCCAGAACGTCGTTGTCAGTCGTGTTCAACAAACCACTTGCAACCAGCTGACGGCTGATCGAGAGTTGGCCTGAAATCGGCGCCAGAAATTGTTGCGCCTGAATCACAAGATTCTTCGCTTTCAAATCGAGATCGTAAATGGCCGCTGTTTTCAGCTGGTCGTCCAGACGTGTCTGAGTCGTCTGGGTAACTGTCATTACCAAAACAATCTGGAACAAAATGACAACAAAAAGAAACAGGCCAGTTATAGTTCGTGGATTCATCCGCCCCTCCGGGAATTACCACAAACCTTGCAAAACAGTGACCTATTGTTCCTTTTGTCACAAAATGTTACGGCTATTCCATAGGAAAAGTAACCTATTATGGTTCACGAATGTGTGATTTGGCCGCTAAAGCCGTTTTGGGGTCACTCAGTGACAGATCATCGGCACATCTCGATTTATCATCTCGCCAACAAACGGCAAGTCTGCCAGCTTGGCAATTGACGACGATGCTCCAGAGACAAAGGCGACCTTGGCTACGTTACTGTTTAGTGCTTGCTCTACGCCAAGAATTTCCTGATCAAGTTCAGCGTATTGCTCTAATTTATTGAAATTGTCGTTGAATACCAGATACGTAACCGGACCCAGTTCGCCAGTGAGCAAATCCTGCTGAAGCTGACTGGATTCATAAACCAGTGTGTTGATAGTGTCGCGATAATGGTACCCGGCTGCACCCGTAATGCCTAGAACAAAACACCCTATCGCTGTGAGCATGTAGCGTAGCATTAACTGTTTGCCTCCCTGGCTTCTACAGCCTACAAGGCATTAATAGGAAAACGAATACTCGGATTGCCATTCTCGTCTCTGGGTACTACCCCTGCACGCATGTTGACCTGTAGAGACGGAATAATTAACCTGGGCACTGCGAGCTGCGCATCCCTTTGAGTACGGAAAGCAATAAATTCATCACGCGTCCCGCCTCGCCCGACATGAATGTTATGCGCCTTTTCATCACCCACCGTTGTTTGCCACTGAATCTGGCGTCCGTTTGCTCCGTAGTCATGACACATAAACAAGCGCATATCGGTGGGTAGTGCCAGTACTTTCTGGATTGAATCGTAGAGTACGCCAGCATCACCTCCCGGAAAATCAGCACGTGCTGATCCACTGTCAGGCATGAACAAGGTGTCTCCCACGAAGGTTGCATTACCCATCACATGCGTCATGCACGCTGGCGTATGGCCTGGCGTTTCCATAACGACAACACTCATTTGTCCGACGGTATAAGTATCGCCATCACTGAACAGCGCATCAAACTGACTACCATCGCGTTGAAACTGAGTTCCTTCATTAAATACTTTGCCAAACGTATCTTGCACCAAAGTGATGTTTTTCCCGATACCAATCTGACCACCTAATTTTTCTTGAATGTAGGGCGCTGCCGAGAGATGATCCGCATGAACATGAGTTTCAATAAGCCATTCCACATCCAGGTTGTTCTCATTAACATGTTCAACGATACGATCAGCTTGCGAATAGCTTATGCGCCCTGATGAAAAATCAAAGTCCATTACCGAATCAACAATCACACACGCATTACTGGCTGGGTCTTTCACCACATAACTGATGGTGTTGGTCGCCTCATCAAAGAACGCTTCAACAACAGCATCAATATTCATATTAGTTGAATAGGTTGTCATGTACATTTCTAAGCTCAGTTATCGTTACTCAAACCAGACTGTCACTAATTACACTATCGGTATTCACACGCTCACGCTGCGGACTGCCAACATCCGCCTGTGAGCTCTCAGTATACCGCCGTATTTGCTCGTTGATAGCGGCCAACAGCTCATCAGCATTGACAGGCTTGTGCAGCACCGGCAATCCATACGCAATTGCGTCTCTTACGCTGTCAGCCGACGTATCGCCAGTGACCAGCAATGCAGGCAAATCCCAGCCTAGGTGTTTTCTAATATCTATGATCGCCTGAATACCTGTCATGCACGGGCTCAGATGATAGTCAGCAATGATGACACCAGGCGCTATCGCGTATTCATTCAGGCGCTGAATTGCCGATTCAGCATCCGGTACACAGAGCGTCTGTGCGCCATAGGATTCCAGCAATATCTCCATCCCCATTCGGATATATTGATCGTCCTCCACAACCAACGCTAGCAGATTGTTCGGTAGGCTGACGCCACGTAGATCCTCAATTGACTGGATATACTCGCGATGTCCTGCTGGCACACGCAACGTAAAACGTGAACCACAGCCCAGCTTTGACTCTAGGCTAATACCAATACCCAACTGTTCACACAAACGTTTAACGATCGACAAACCCAGACCAAGACCGCGGCTATGGCGCTCCCGCTCAGCATTAATCTGATAGAACTCGTTGAATACACTTTCCAGCTCTTCACCGTCTATGCCACTTCCCGAATCAACGACGCTTAATACAACACCTTTATCGCTGGTCTGGCAGTCAATGGCCAGATAGCCCCGTTCAGTATTTTGTACCGCATTGTTGAATAAATTACGGACAATTCTGGCTAAGAGAATCTGATCACAATGAAACACAGAATTATCAATGCTTAAACGAAAGTCCAGCGCCTTCTCGCTTGCCTGGCTTCGAAATTCCTCCGTCAACGAATCTAGAAAATCCGATGCGCTGAAATGTTCAATGTTATGTTCTACCGCACCGGCATCCAGCCGGGAAATGTCCAGGCAACTGTCAAACAATGTATTCAATGAAGTACAAGACTGCTTGATCTGTAGAACCAGATGATGTTCGTCAGTACCAATGACCCGTTTATCGAGACTATCAAGAAACAAACCAATGGCATGTAGTGGTTGTCGCAAATCGTGACTAGCGGTAGCAAAGAAACGGCTTTTAGCTTCAACAGCATTTTCAGCGATCTTACGGTTTTCTTGCGCACGTTGCTTTTCATCCGTCACCCGCGCAAGCATACTTGTGCGTTCAGCTAGCAGCTGTTCATTACGCACTTGCTCCGTTATATCCTGTGAACAGACTAACAACGCGAACACCCGGCCCGCCGGATTTTTTAATGGCAACCGGTAGGTGCGACGAAACCTTCCACTCTGTGAATACAGCGTCCAGGCAGGATTCTCCTCAACGCTGGGTTCGCCAGTTCGGGTTGCCACATCATCCAATACCCAAAAACCAGGTTGGTCCGTCTTCTTGCAGCCTTTTACCGCACTGGGCGAACTGCCAATTTCCAGATCGTCTCGACCAATAATCTGATCGACTGATAACCCTGCGGTCGCCGCGAAGTTCTCACCGACCGCCATAAAACGATGCTGTAGATCTTTAATAAAAATCCAGTCAGAGGTCTGATTAGCAATTGCCTGGAAAACGGAATAACCCGGGCTTCGGGTGTCTTCGATTGTGAGCGGTTTATCGTAAGCCTCAACGGCACGCATCACCCGATGCCAAAAAATCGAACTGCCCATCTCACCGGTAGTGGTCAGATCAGATACGTAGGTACCAAACGGATAATCCGGAGCAAACTGCTGATCCTGATCAGCCAGCACGATGATCGGGATGGTCTCAGCTAGCTTGCGGCAATCGCTTAAGATCTGCGCAGCGTCCTCGCGTATGTCGGCAATGATGCAGCGGATGCCTTTCAGCTCTGCGTCGTGCAAAGCGCCAAGCCAGCTGATATTACTGAGCCCAGTGGCGAGTGCTTGCGCAGAATTTGCGGGTGACTGCCCGACTGAGCCGTCAGCAGCAGTCCGATTAACTGAACCATACCAGCCAACCTTCAAATCTGGCGTGTCAGCAGCGGGGGGCAGATTGTTGTATGTGACCATTGGCTACTCAATATACCTGAAGTCAGACGGGCCCGGTGCGCTCCTCACCGCTATTCAATGCAGTATCCACAAAACGAGATGCCGCCCACATAAGGCTATCAGGGCCGCGGAACGTCGCCCGCATCGACAGGTTGTTTGTAGCCGCGTTGAAAGCCAGGCCGTTCTGCCAATTGCAGATACCAGCGCAGAACATGGGGAAACTCCTTAAGATCAATATTCTGGAAGCTGAAACGTGATGTCCACGGCCAGATTGCAAAATCTGCAATGCTCAGCTCATCCACAAGAAACTCGGAGTGTTCGAGATGACGATCCAGCACACCCGTTAGACGCTGAGCTTCTTGGGCGTACCGCTGGGAGGCGTATTCAGATTTGTCAGGATTGAAATGCACAAAATGATGCGCTTGCCCTAACATCGGCCCATAACCACCCATTTGCCACATTAGCCACTCAAGGGTTTTCCAATAGGTGGGGCTGCCTTCCGGGGCCAGAAAACGGCCTGACTTTCTGGCAAGATAGACAAGCATGGCACCCGATTCAAACACCGTCTGTGAGCCATCCCGGAGCGCCGGTATCTTGTTATTCGGACTAAAGGCAAGAAATTCTGGATCAAATTGCTGGTCTTTGCCAATATCTACGGCAATGGATCGATAGCTCAACCCCATTTCTTCAAGCGCTATCGAGATTTTGCGACCGTTCGGGGTTGCCCAAGTGTAGAGTTCAATCATGCGTCATCGCGGCTGGTAGAGGACTGGTGCAAGTATGCACCAGCCCTTGCCAGCATGAAAGTAAAACATGGCGCCTGTGCTGTCGCTGACGCCTTCAACAGCGATCGGCGACTACTCGCTTTCAGGCGTCTCTACGATCTCACCGCTATCAAAATTATCTGACCTTCGTACATCAATTAGCTGGGACGACCCGCGTTGCACCCTGATCTATTCGTCGGCTCGCACCAATCGCATCGACAGTAGCGACACCCTCTGCGACATAACGCAATGCATCAAATGAGTTTGCGCCTTGCATGGCATTTAACGATGCACCGGTAGCGTTACCCTCGCCCACGAAGCGCAATGTCACCTGGCTTTTCATTCCGATGTCATCACGAATATCAGTGTCAATAACGAGAAACTTGTTAGGCTGGTTGAATGCGTCGGTCAGGTTCGCCTGCACGTTAAGAACACTTTCGTTAGAAGACTCCGCCGCCTGAAAAACATCTCTGGCCTGTATGGCATTGCTTACCATCTGCTTTTCCAGTGTGGCACTTCGCATAGACGAAACACCCATCAAAGCCAGAAGTAATATCATGACTATCGCAACAAGCAACGCAGCTCCTCGCTCGCTGCCAGAGGCGAATGTGTGCCGCCCATTCAATATAGCAAGACTCATCTTTCTGCCCGTCGGTTACGTACGGAAACGGTGGTATTGAAGGCTTGTCTAAGACGCCTGTCATTCAGATACTGACCAGAATTTGCAATGGAACTGGCAGCGTTAACCGCATTACCTGCAAGCATGTATGTGGCAGTATCAGAGTTGTCCAGCAATGGATCGTAAGACGACATGAGCATGCCAATACGTACACTGCGAATTTTCGTTGGGTCATAAGCAGCGTCGTTTGCTGCCACATAGCGCAACTGCCCATTCGATCCACCGATACCAAACAACATCTGCATGTTTTCCACCCCTTCCACAAGCATTACAGGCGGATTGGTAGTTTCATCGAATGGCATGGTTTGTTGGTATAGCGCGAAAATGTCAGAACCGTCAGGACGGTTATTCCCAGAATCGGCTACAAAATAGACGCGCGTTGTAAAAGACATTACCCGTGTCTGAGCGATGTTGGCAGCAGTGCCATAAACACGCTGGAATGTAGGACGTGAATTTACGGAATCACCATGCGCTAGTGTCATGCGCCCGTTTGAAGCAGTGGTAATACCGGATACCCGAAAAATCTCTCCCGCCTCACAGGTCGACACTAACGCCAAGTCACCCACTTGAACATCAATGGCACTATCGAGTACCAGAGGGCCCGAAGTGCTGGTTGATCCTCCGGCACTCTGCGCGCCGGTTAAGCCACTGCCCGGCGTTTCCGCATATTGCACAGCCACTGTATGGGTGCCCACTCGCGGAGTCACACTGGTAGGCTCGTCGAATATACCCGACCCTGTACCCAGCTGAGGCGTTGGCAACCACTCTGTATTGGGGCGAACCACAGCGCCACTGATAACAGTGGCTTGAAGATCTGCACTGGGCGCATCATTGGCGATTATGTCAACCGTACTACCGTTCAGGTCCAAACAACCCTGATGACCAGCCATACGAATATCATCTGTCACAGCATTCAGCGCGAATCGAATGCTTTCCTGCATGTTCGCTACTTCAGTATTTAGCGCAGCGGAGCGTTGATTACCTGCAAAAACCGCAAATACACCTGCTGACAATAACAGGCCTAACACCATGGCGATAAGGAGCTCAATGAGCGAAAATCCCTTTACTACATGCAATCCAGAGTCATTCTTTCTCATACTATTACCTTGCCATTCATACTAATCTTCGGAGATCAGATCAACGCGCAATGCGCCCTGACCCTGATCATTGGCATTATCATCGGCCCAGACGATCGTGACCGAGTATTGTCCACCGGCAAGTCTTGCAACGCTACCTTGCGCCGCTACCGCATCACTACTAGGTAACAACGGGACAAATGAGGCACCACCAGTGGCGCTGTGTAGATGCTGGCTCCAGTCAAATACATCCTGATCAGCAATCTCACTAGGCGAACACATTTTGGTCGAACAACCTGGATTAGTAGCGCCTTGTGCTGTGCCTAAATTGTCATACTCGCCAGCTCTAACCCCTGCAACGTTCGCTCTCATACGCGCAATCATGTCACCGGCCATGAAATAGGCTTGTGATTCAAAATAGGCGCTCTGGCTAAACCGCATACCTGCGACTTGCATTCTTGCAGTGGCCAAAAATCCCACTGCCAGAATCACAACCGCAACCAGAATTTCAATAAGACCGATACCTCTTTGTCGAGGCCGGTGCCAATATAAAGTCGACACACCGCTGCGCTGTGCAGTTGTTGCTGCGCGATGGGTTCGAACGCCTAAGAACATGTTAAAGCCCGCCCAAAAACGTCATTAATCGGTTGATCAGAAGCGAGACGCCTTGCCGGGCGAATGTCCCCTGAAATTCTTATTTGTAGCGCCTCGGCAAACACGGCACCACGATAGTCGCAGACCGAGAATGTGCCGTTCTTCCAGTTGGCACGTCCATCCGGCCTATAACGAACAAAGCTTGGGGTATAGGCACCGCCTGCCGTTCTATCGGTCGATGCGACAGCCCTTATGGTGATGTCTTGATGGCCGTGGGGAGCAGCAACTCTCAATATTTCGTCGGTGCTATCCCTGACAGCTTGGGTTTCGGTAGAAACCACTGTGCTATCGCGAAAAACAAGAACGCCATTGTTCCAGTCAGTCCCACATTGCGTGTTACTGGCGCGAGCACACACGGTGATGGTGTCTCCAGACTTGGCAGCCTCAGAGCGTGCCGTAAATACAGCCCTCGATATTTGGCCGAGAGCCTCTTGCGACTGCCGGTCTTTGATGAAACTCGAGAAGTTGGGACCAGCTACAGCCAGCAATATGCCGGCTATTGCTATAGTGATAACTAATTCTAGAAGGGTGAACCCTGCCGCGCCTGTTTTATCCATACCCCGATAGCGGACTGTGTAATAACAAGTTGATGGCTAGCATCAAAAAAAATCTCACGGATTTTCAAAACGACGATTGTGCCTCAACGTGGCTTTGTCAAAGAGACAAACATTCCCCTCTTGCCCCTTCTCATTGCATTTCAGGGACGTTACATAAGGTGCACAGGTTCTCCCTGGAAATGCTTCAACTATCGTTATCAAGCTCAACAAGGCGAATCAGCACAGCACCGCCTTCCACATTATCGCCCGCAGCACAATGGACACTCTCTATAACACCATCACGCGGAGCGCTAAGGCTGGTCTCCATTTTCATGGCCTCCATAACCAGTAGGCGATCGCCAGCCTTCACATTTTGCTGAGGCTGAACATCTACGAGCCGGACTGTGCCGCTCATGGGTGCGACCACAGCATCATCTGTCGTCGCCGCCTGATCGCCACCCGTCAGCGGATCGGCCATTGTGAAAACGTCGGTTCTGCCTTCAAGCAAAACCGACACGCTCGTCCCATCTGAATCAGCCATGCAGTGAACCTGGGCACGCTGTTGTCTACCGCCAGCATTAAACACAACAATATCGGATGTAACGCTAACTAACCGTAAGCGGCAAAGTGTGCCGGCCGCGTCCTCATTACAGGACTCATGCAAAGACACCTGGCCCTCGTTACCCAAAACCACACGGTAGTCCTGGGTAACTGCGCCATCACCAAGCGTCACCAGATGGCTAGCCTGCCCGTATAGCCGCCACCCGGTCAGCGGCACGTTGGGGTTAATACCCAGCAGGACCGAAGCGGCAATTAGCTGGGACACAGGTTTCGCGCTATGCGCCTGAATGGTAAGTTGCGTCAAGTCTCGCTCAATAAGCCCGGTATCCATCTCGCCGCGTCCAAAATCCTCGTGTCGCACCAATGCCGCCAGAAATTCGATATTGGTTACTGTGCCGACCACATGCGTGTTTTGCAGCGCCTCGTGCATTTTCTGGATAGCAGCCGCACGCGTAGGTGCTTGCACGATAAGTTTGGCTATCATCGGATCGTAATAGGGCGAGATAGTGTCACCTGATACAACACCAGTATCCACTCGTGCTTGTTGATCAAAGCTCAAGCGTGCAAGTGTTCCGCTGGCCGGTAGAAATCCATTGCGGACATCTTCCGCATAAAGCCTTGCTTCAATCGAGTGTGCCACTATTTTGTAATGTGCCTGTGGGTATGGCAGGGGCTCGTTGCTAGCAATTTTCAACTGCTCTTCCACAAGATCGATATTAACGATGGCCTCGGTGACAGGATGCTCTACCTGCAACCGCGTATTCATTTCCATAAACCAGAAGCCATCCGTGCGCAATGCACCTGATCCATCAACGATAAATTCTACTGTGCCTGCACCACTGTAGCCGATCGTTTTCGCAGCAGTAATAGCAGCCTGGGTCATGGCATCACGCACGGATGTCGTCATACCCGGTGCCGGAGCTTCCTCTATGACTTTCTGGTGACGTCGTTGTAACGAGCAATCTCGCTCATATAAATGAATAACATTGCCATGGTTATCACCCAACACCTGCACTTCTATATGTCTTGGGTTTTCGATGAATTTTTCAATTAATACAGCTGCGTCACCGAAGGATGATTCTCCTTCGCGTGCGGCACTTTGCAAGGCCTCCAGGAACTGCTCAGGTTCTTGCACCATTCTCATACCCTTACCACCACCACCTGCACGCGCTTTTATCATCACGGGATACCCGATAGAGCGAGCTTGCGCGGCAAGATGATCGGGAGATTGATCGCTGCCGTGGTAGCCAGGCACCACTGGAACACCCGCATTGTGCATCAGCGTTTTAGCAGCATCTTTTAAACCCATGGCGCGAATTGCACTGGCAGAGGGCCCCACAAACACCAGCCCTGCAGTGGTAACAGCATCGACAAAATCCGGGTTTTCAGACAGAAAACCATAGCCCGGATGTATGGCTTGCGCACCACAACTGAGCGCCGCTGCTATTATCTTGTCGCCGCACAGATAACTCTCAGACACAGCCGAGCCACCTATGTGCACCGCTTCGTCGGCCGTTCTTACATGCAGAGCATTGGCATCGGCATCGGAATACACGGCAACAGTCCGCACGCCCATTGAACGTGCAGTGCGCATTATGCGTACAGCAATCTCACCACGGTTTGCTATCAGGATTTTATGAAACATGCATTACATCCTGAACAAGCCAAAGTCGGTATCGGCGATGGGTGCATTAGCGCAAGCTTTCAGCGAGAGCGCAACCACATCACGCGTTTTACAAGGATCAATAATGCCGTCGTCCCACAATCGCGCGGAGGCATAAAGTGGCTGAGACTGGGTTTCGAATTGATCGATCACGGGCTGTTTGAACGCTGCCTCTTCCTCTGCAGACCATGGCTCGCCACGTTGTTCCATAGCGCTGCGTTTTACACTGGCAAGAACACCTGCCGCTTGTGCCCCCCCCATGACCGAGATACGCGCATTGGGCCACATCCAGACAAAGCGCGGACCAAAGGCGCGACCGCACATACCATAGTTACCAGCACCATAGCTACCGCCGATAATGACAGTGATCTTGGGCACCGCCGCAGTGGACACTGCGTTAACCAGTTTGGCACCGTCTTTAGCGATACCACCGGCTTCATACTTTGACCCCACCATAAATCCGGTGATGTTCTGTAGAAACAGCAAAGGCGTTTTCTGTTGACAACACAGTTGAATAAAATGTGCGCCTTTTAGAGAGCTTTCGGAAAACAACACCCCGTTGTTCGCAATAATGCCAACACGCATACCGTCAATGTACGCAAAACCACACACTAGGGTTGTGCCATACAGTGCTTTAAATTCATCAAATTCTGATGCATCCACAAGACGCGCGATAATGTCTCTTATATCAAATGGCTGACGGGTATCGGAAGGTATCAAGCCCAGCACATCATCAACCGGATACGCAGGCAAGCGCGGCGTTTGATCTTGTACGATACTTGGCGCAGGCACTTTCAGATGTTTTACGATTTGTCGCGCCAATGCCAATGCGTGGTGATCATCATCAGCCAGATAATCGGCAACGCCTGAGAGTCTGGTGTGCGTATCACCACCGCCCAGTGTTTCAGCATCCACCACCTCGCCGGTGGCTTCTTTCACCAAAGGTGGGCCAGCCAGAAAAATGGTTCCCTGATTTTTAACAATGATGGTCTGGTCACTCATCGCCGGCACATAGGCACCACCGGCAGTACACGAACCCATCACTACGGCAACTTGCGGTATACCACGCGCACTCATCTGCGCCTGGTTATAAAAAATTCTGCCAAAGTGATCTCTGTCCGCAAATACCTCATCCTGATTAGGCAAGTTTGCACCGCCACTGTCCACAAGATACAAGCACGGTAAATGGTTCTCAGCCGCGATCTCTTGCGCCCGAAGGTGTTTTTTAACTGTTAACGGATAGTAGCTGCCGCCCGCCACCGTGGCATCGTTGCAGACAATCATGCAGGTTCGCCCTTCAACAGTACCAATGCCTGCCACCACACCTGCAGACGGTATGGGAACGTTATAGCATTGGTGTGCAGCAAACAAACCTATTTCAAGAAAGGCTGAACCCGGATCGAGAAGACCGTTGATCCGGTCCCGCGGGAGTAGCTTGCCGCGATCAAGATGTCGTTTGCGAGAGCGCTCAGAACCACCCAATACAATGGTTGCAGCCTCTTGTGAAATTTTTTTATACTGCAACAACATAGCTGCATGATTGTCAGGACATACGATGCCCGTGCTTTGAATTCTAGCCATGACTCAGGCTGTCTCATTGAACAGTTCACGTCCAATCAACATGCGTCGTATCTCGCTGGTACCTGCGCCTATTTCATACAGCTTGGCATCGCGCAGCAGCCTGCCAGTGGGGTAGTCGTTGATATAACCATTACCACCCAGACACTGAATGGCATCCAGTGCAATGAGTGTGGCTTTCTCAGCTGCATACAAGATACATCCGGCGGAATCCTTGCGCGTTGTCTGACCCGCATCGCAGGCGCGCGCCACGGCATAGACGTAAGCGCGACAGGCATTCATGGTGGTATACATATCGGCCAGCTTTCCCTGCATCAGCTGGAACGTACCTATCGGCTTGCCAAATTGCTTGCGTTCGTGCACATAGGGTATGACAACATCCATCGCCGCTGCCATGATGCCTAAAGGGCCTGCCGCCAACACAACACGCTCGTAATCAAGCCCAGACATCAGCACGTTAACGCCGCGTCCCTCCTCACCCAGCACATTCTCGAACGGAACATCCACATCGTTGAACACCAGCTCGCAGGTGTTGGAACCGCGCATACCCAGCTTGTCCAGTTTTTGAGCTGTGCTGAATCCCGCCATGTCTTTTTCGATCAGAAACGCGGTAATACCTTTTGAACCCGCCGCAAGGTCTGTCTTGCCATACACCACCAGAGTGCTGGCATCAGGGCCGTTGGTAATCCACATCTTGTTGCCATTAAGCACATAGCGATCATTGTGTTTTTCAGCGTGCAACTGCATGGAAACAACATCAGATCCTGACGATGGCTCGGACATGGCCAGAGATCCCACATGCTCACCGCTGATCAGTGATGGCAAGTATTTGAGTTTCTGAGCAGCATTACCCCAGCGATTGATCTGATTGATGCACAGGTTGGAATGAGCGCCATAACTCAAGCCCACCGAGGCACTGGCGCGGCTAATCTCCTCAATGGCGATGGTGTGCGCCAGATAGCCCATCCCTGCCCCGCCTTGTTCTTCCGGCACAGTAATGCCGTGTAAACCCAGGTCCCCCATCTTGCGCCACAGATCATTGGGAAACTCGTTCTCCTGATCAATGCTGGCAGCCCGCGGCGCTATCTCGTCTTGGGCAAAGCGGCGCACCGTATCCTGGAGCGAATCAATGTCTTCGCCGAGCGCAAAATTCATGGATAGATTGAACATGGATGATTCCTGCTACCGATTATCGATCAAGATTATCCAGCTACTGTAACGGATCGACAGAAAAGATCAAACCAATACCAGCCACTCAACACAGCCGCGCAAATCATCCATTATCAACGGGTTCATTCCGATCACATTTAACACAGGTAAGCTCAACGCCCAACTTTGCAGCTCGGCCAGCATCGGTGATGACCCAGGGCCGATTTTGCCATGGCGGCGTGTGGCGAACATGCTGGGTGTGTCCGCAGCCAAGCTCTGCCACCCAGTGATCTTCTTCGTCCTGATGAAATCCGACGATTTTCTGATTAGCCATGTCTGTGTACGGATACAATCTTGTTACCATACTACAGCCTTAATGCGCTGAAGACGAAGACCTAGCCCTTGATGACTATCGCCAACCCCTTGACCACTTGCCAGAACCACTTGTATGAAACGCAAGCCTGAAAATCAACCTGTCTGGCACTCAGCCTCCACAACAGACATCATGATGGTTCAGGAAACCATGAAAGTCATGGGTCTGTACGAGGGCGAAATTGATGGGCTGGCAGGAACCACCACCCTGCGAGCCGTACGCGAGTATAAAAAGAGTATTCACTTGGCACCGAACAATTCGCTGAGCGAAGAGTTCATTACTCATCTGCGTAATGAAACCTAGCCTGGGCCGAACATGTTATGTGGCAGCACAGGCTCTCAGCCAGTAGCAGCTCTACACCACCTGATCTGGCGGTGTCTGCCCGGCAAAAAACGCATCCAGATTTTTCATAACCCGTAAGCCCATAGCCTCCCGCGTTTCAGCCGTGGCGCTACCAAGATGCGGTAATAGCACCGCATTCTCAAGCTCAAGCAAACCTGCGTGCACCTTGGGCTCTTGTTCGAAAACATCCAGACCTGCACCGCCCAGCTTACCGTCACGCAAAGCATCCACCAGAGCGGCCTCGTCAATGACCTCGCCACGCGCGGTGTTAATCAGAAAAGCGCCTGTCTTCATGAGTGCCAGTCGCTGCGCGTTGATTAGATGTCGGGTTTGCACACCGCCCGGGCAATGCAGCGTGACGAAGTCGGATTGCTGCAACAGCTCTTCAACAGTATCCAGCTGTACAGCACTGGTTTGCTGCAGCGTCTCGCTGTTAATGGCAGAGCGGTTGTGGGCCAGTACTTTCATGCCAAAGCCGTGGTGCGCTCGACGAGCAGTCTCTTGCCCTATTCTGCCAAACCCGATAACACCCAGTGTCTTGCCACTCAAACGAGAACCCACAAGATGGGTTGGACGCCAACCAGTCCACTGCCCTGAGCGTACTTCTCGCTCACCTTCACCTGCACGTCTGCAAGTCATAAGCATCAGTGTCATGGCAATGTCAGCAGTGCATTCGCTCAGAACATCCGGTGTGTTGGTCACCACCACACCTGCACTGCGTGCCGCATCGATATCAATATGACTAAAGCCAACACCATAGTTACCGATGATTTTTGTGCGACGCTCAGAGCTGTTCAAACACGCTGGCGAAATCTTGTCGGTGACCGTTGCCAACACCGCATCAGCAGTTTCAAAGGCGTGCTGCATGGCAGCGGCATCAAGGGGCACATCAGTCTCGTTAATCTTGAGATCGTAACGTTCAGCTAGTGCATCTTCAACGACCTTCGGCCAGCGTCTCGTTAATAAAACGGTATTTTTTGTAGCCACGTAAGGATCTCTCTATTGTTAAATCAAGTTTGATGAGCAAGTGTATCGAGCACCTGCGCTACTGTTTCACCGATCTGGGCAGGCCCGGGTACGATGGTGGCGCCCACCTCTCGAAACAGTGCGATTTTTTCACTGGCCGACTCACCGTACGCTGAAATAATAGCGCCCGCATGTCCCATTGCCCGGCGCTTGGGTGCGACGATCCCGGCAACATAAGCAACAACGGGTTTTTGCATGTGTTCTTGTATGTACTGTGCAGCTTCGGCTTCCTGTGATCCACCTATTTCACCGATCAGTGTCACAGCATGCGTGTCATCGTCTGCGTTGAATAGCTTGAGTATATCCAGCAACGTGCTGCCTGTTATGAGATCACTGCCGATCCCCACACTCGATGAAATACCCTTGCCCGCAGCTTGTATTTGCGCCGCAGCTTCGTAACCCAGAGTGCCAGAGCGTGCCACTAGACCGACGTTACCTGCGGTAAATATGGTGCCAGGCATGATGCCTACCAAAGCCTTGCCCGGGCTGATCACACCCGCACCGTTGGGGCCAAGTAGTCGCATGCATTGATCCTCCCGGTACCGCCGCATATAGCGCTTTACTTTGATCATGTCCTGAGCGGGAATACCATCAGTAATTGATACAGCCAGACGAATACCGCACTCTGCAGCTTCCATTATGGCATCTGCTGCAAAAGGTGGCGGCACAGCCAGTAGGCTAACGCTTGCACCACTGGCCTCAACAGCCTCGGCTACCGTGTTGAACACAGGCACACCATGCACTTGATCGCCCGAACGACCTGGCGTCACACCGGCCACTACACGTGAGCCATAGTCCAGCATTTGCTGACAATGAAATGCGCCAATACGTCCTGTAATCCCTTGAATGATGATGCGCGTGTCCAGACCAATCAGTATGCTCATTAGTCTGGCTCTGCCACCAGAATTTTCGCTTGGTTGCGCCGCTTCAGTTGGGCACTTGCTGCCACAACAACTCGCTGAGCTGCTTCGTCCAGTGAGTTGGCGCGAACAATCGGCAATCCACTTTTGGCCAACAGCTTACGCCCTTCATCAAGGCGTGTGCCCGCCAGACGGATGACAAGTGGCACGTCCAGAGGTGTTTTTTCAAGCGCCTGAATGATGCCTTGTGCAATCCAGTCACACCGGTTAACACCTGCAAACACATTCACAAGCACCGCATTTACCCGCTCATCCTGAGTGACCAACCGGATGGCCTTGGCGACCTTCTCCGGCGATGCGCCACCGCCGATGTCCAGAAAACTGGCCGCGCTGCCACCTGCAATTTCAATGCAGTCAAGTGTTGCCATGGCCAGACCACCACCGTTCACAACACAGGCGATATCACCCTCCAGACCCACATAGTCAAGACCCCGATCTGCTGCCATGGACTCCATCGGATGCTCTTGAGATTTATCGCGTAATTCTGCAATCTCAGGACGGCGAAACAACGCGTTGTCATCAAACGTCATTTTCGCATCCAACGCATAAATACCCGTATCGGTGGCCACCACCAACGGATTGATTTCCACCATCGTGGCATCGAGTTGTTCAAACGCTTTGTAACAACCTAGAATGGTTTCAACCGCCTCGTTCACCAGCGGCGCAGGTATACCGAGTTTGAAGGCAATCTGCCGCGCCTGAAACGCCTGCATACCCACAGCAGGTTCCACCAACGTGCGAATAATAGAGTCAGGCTGGTTGATGGCGATGTCTTCAATCTCAATGCCACCCGCTTCGGATGCAACGACCACCACTCGTTCCATTTTCCGGTCAAGCGCAAAACCGAGATACAGCTCTTTGGATATGGCAACGCTGCCCTCTACATAAACGCGGTAAACCACCTTGCCATTGGGTCCTGACTGCGCAGTGATGATACGTTTACCGAAAAGATTTTCAGCTGCATCATGTACCTCACTTTCAGAACGACATCGGATGATCCCGTCGGCGTTGTGCCGACCACCCGTATGCACCTGCGCTTTGACAATCCACTCTTCACCACCAATTTCGCGCGCACGATAAGCAGCCTGTTCAGGGCTATAGGCCAATCCGCCACGGGGAGTTTTGATACCGAATTCATTCAGTATCTCCTTGGCCTGATATTCGTGTATGTCCATAAGGTACAGCGATGGATGAAGTGGCAGCCAGATACAGCCCCTTCAATATAACCACAGTGCCCTGTTTGACACAAGCCACGCGAGCAGTCCTTGTTGTGCGATAGCCTCATGCAATAGCTGCGTGCAAAGGCGTCGTGCAAAGGCGGCTGTGTAAAAGCGACTCAGGCAAAGGCAAGTTTCTCGGCGTTCTGCTGCTTGTTCTCAACAGGCTGATCACTCGCTTGCGCAGCCTGGCGATAAAATTCGATGGCAGCGCCTACGCCCTTGCCAGGCTCAATGTCAATTCCCGCATTCAGCAATGACATCTCCACACCGCCAAGAGCGCTGAGCAACATAAGCTCATTAAGATCTCCCAGATGACCAATGCGAAATACACGACCAGCGACTTGTCCAAGACCTGCACCCAGCGACAATTGGTATTGAGAGTAGGCGTGCTTGATCAGCGCCGATGAATTAACATGCTCTGGCACGCAAATGGCCGTGACAGTATCCGAATACCACTCAGGTTTTTTGGCACATAAAGGAAGACCCCACGCAGCCACCGCCTGTCGAGTGCCTTCGGCCAACCTGTGGTGTCTGGCAAAAACGTTGTCCAGTCCCTCTTCCATCAAACGATCGATAGCCACACGTAGACCCCGAAGCAGTGGCATAGGCGGGGTATAGGGAAAGTAGCCCTGCTCGTTGAGCTTTGCCATGTCGGCAAAGTCGAAGTAACAGCGGTGCATCTTTGAATGTCTGGACGCCTCTGTGGCTTTCTCACTCACACACAAGATGGCAAGTCCTGCAGGCAGCATGAAGCCTTTTTGAGATCCAGAAACCGCGATGTCTACCTTCCACTGGTCCATACGAAAATCAATACTGCCGATGGAACTGACGCCATCAACGAACAGCATGGCTGGATGATTAACTGCGTCCATAGCCTCTCTGACTTCACCAATGTCACTGCTGACGCCGGTGGCAGTCTCGTTATGGGTAGCAAGCACCGCCTTTATCGTATGAGATTTATCGTCGGCAAGTGCTTGTGCATAGCCTGCCACCGGAATCCCTTCCCCCCACGCAGCTTCAATACACACGACCTCGAAACCCATGCGCTGACACATATCAGCCCACAGGTGCGAGAACTGCCCGAATGTCGATATAAGCACCTTGTCGCCTGGATTCAAGGTATTGGTAAGAGCCGCCTCCCAACCCGCAGTCCCTGAACCCGGGAACAACAATGCCTGACCGGAAGTAGTTTTGAATACCTTGGCAACATCGGCCAATAGCGGCAGTATGAAGTCAGGCAAGTCGGGTGCTCGATGGTCCTCCATGGATATGTTCATAGCGCGCTGAACATCATGTGGAATATTAGTCGGACCTGGTACAAACAATCCTTTCTGACCCGTTAGCATGCGTAGCTTCCCCCTGATTGTGCAGATGTAGTTATAAGTTGATGGTGTATCAACAACAACGCTAGTCTGGCCCAGAAGCTCACCATTGCAAAACACCCTTACTACACAAAACAGGCACCAAAGGGGTAGGTATTTTCTCATCCCTTGGTGTAGGCTAATAAACAGAACCTTAGGGATATCCGTTAAATAGCTCAGCAACCTGATGCGAGGATAACAATGTCGATCGAGATTGCGCTTGCCGATTCCAATGCACTGATGCTCTCCGCGCTTGCCGAAATTGTCGAGGGCGATGATCGATTCAGCCTGATGAGCACAACGGCATCCGCAGAATCTTTTCTGCAAACTGCACTCAGCGTGCCTTGCACAACCGCCGTTATCGACTGGCATCTACCCACATTGGGGGCTGAGCGACTACTGCATACCTTGCGTGAGAATGAGTGCCCTACCCGGGTTATCGTATGTAGTCACAGTGAGGCATCAGATGTGCCCAAACGAGCAATGGCAGCGGGCGCGGCAGGCTTTTTCGCGCACTCAGATCCTTCCGAAAAATTACTGGACAACATCGTCGATGTGGCCATGGGAAAGATGGTATTCCCTTATATGGATGTCAGAGAGCTGCACGATCCGTTGCAGTCACTAACCCGGATGGAGAAAGCGATTCTGGTGTCACTGGCCTCAGGCAGAACGAATAAAGAGTTATCTGCAGACCACTCTATCTCTATAAACACCGTGAAATTTCATTTGAGAAACTTGTACGACAAACTGGCAGTGAGTAATAGAGCGCAAGCTATTGCGTTTTACTATCACTCTCCCGCCAGTCGGTATGCAGAGTTGAACACTTAGCCTGCGCAGCAGTAATTAATCGGCTGCGCACGATCCTGTGTCAGCCACGCAGACTCTAGCCCGTGCGTAAAATTGCTTGCCTGATAGCTTCTTCACGCGTCACAGCTTGGGTGGTGACAACTTGGTGAGAGGACACAAGCTTCATGGCTGGGCGCTTGTTTGGCAAGCTTGGGACAGCAGTTGTTGTGCGTTGTTTGCCGGATGTTGAGCTTACTGATAAATTAGCGTTGTTAGCGTTCATAAAATCACCTGTAGTTGGATAAGCGGAAAATCAAATTCAGGATGCGATAATGCGCCCGCCAAGTACCAACAACAACGCCCAAGTGTGACCTTTTGAGCCTCCAAAGGGGTGGGGTTTTTACTATCCCTATAGATAGTCAGGGCAAGCTCTCAAGCTACAAAACTTGTCGAAAAACCTGTGTGGCACATTGGTGTCGGACCTTACGCAGCCAGACCGACACGTCTTGCAGTGTTAACTGGAAGCTTCCAACGCCAGATGATGCTCAATACCGGCAATGCGATCACCCGCGTGATGATTGACATACAACACCGTGGAGGTTGAGCTGGCGCAAATTTTCTCTACTAATGCCAACACCAACTGCCTGTTCATATCATCAAGACCCAAACAGGGCTCATCAAGAATGAGCAACGGCGGATGTTTCACCATGGCACGCGCAATCAACAACAACCGCTGATCACCATGGGACAGCTTGTTGAACGGCTCATCAGCTCGGTGGCGCATACCCAGTAAATCCAGCCACTGATTGGCGATATCACGCTGCGTATCCGTGTATTTGCTGTACAGTCCGATGCTGTCGTAAAACCCTGAAATAATCACGTTACGAACGCTGGTACTTACCCGATACTCCCACTGAAGCGATGTAGAAACATACCCGATAAACTGCTTTATCTGCCAGATGCTCTCCCCCTTCCCACGCTGAAAACCGAACACAAAAATATCATTCACATAACACTGAGGATGATCGCCAGTGATCAGCGATAATAGCCCGGTCTTGCCGCTTCCGTTGGGTCCGGTTAGCTGCCAATGCTCACCTTTGCGCACTGTCCAAGACAGTTTACTGAATATAGTGGCATCAGCGTAGGCAATAGTGGCATCGGTGATTCTCACCAAAGGCTGATCAGGATCAAGCACGGGCAACGCCACAGCTGTATCCGTTGGGGGCACCTGCAAATCGCTGGATTTTAGATGCAGCAACTGATACAGCTCATCAAACGCTACCTTGTCGGCACAAGCCACGGTGGATGCTAGTCGCCCCTCGTTCACGTACGCAATGTGCGTGACAAATTCAGGTTGTTCATCAAAACGATTCAGCACCAACACCATCGGTAAAGTGCGCGATAGCGTTGTCAGATGTTCCAGTAACATCTGATGCGTTTTGGCATCAAGCCCATCAAACGGCTCATCCAGAACAAGTAGATCCGGCTGACTGGTTAAGGCCCGAATAAGCATTACCTTGCGTGTTTCACCGGTGGACAGCTTTCGAAACGATCGACCCATCAACGATGCCAGTCCGAATTGCTCTACAAGCTGCAAAGCCAGTGGCGCATCCAGACACACCGCATCAATAATTTCCTGCACCGGCGTGCCTTCAGAAATCACATCCAGAATGTCCGCATCATCCTTGCGAAGCTCTGCGGCAATAAGCTCGCCTTGCGCCTCGTACGAGACAATGGACACACGCGGCGGCAAACCTTGCAAGCTGCCACCCAGTAAATCCCCTGCACCGGCCAGCACGGCCGCCAATGCCGATTTGCCAGAGCCGTTAGCCCCGCTGATCATCCACTGCTGGCCAGGCTCTAGCCGCCAGTTGATATCGTGCAGTTGAAAACGTTCGTCAAAATCGACGTCGAGGTGCTGGAAGACGATGGAGCTGCTTGAAGTCATGTTCGGTAAAACCGCAGATAAAGGATGAGCATAACGCTAGACGTTACGCTGTCGATTATAGAGGTTATGCAGCAACAGGGAGCTACTCCCACAAACCAATGGCGATGTCGGCATGGCCCGTGTACCCAACGGTCCTGAATGAGTAACCGGGCCAGAAACTCGCTATCCAGACTCGCCTGTAGCCGGCGCCTTTAGTTTTTCTTTCCTGCCCGAAAAGAAAATCTCGTTTGTGAGTGGTGCGATGGACCCCTAGATTGGAGTCATGTCCAGAGACGTTCGAGTTAAAGGCAGATGTTTAGCAATCAAAGCCAGTAAATACCTTGAGTGCTGAGGTCTGTATCTTCACGACGTCTGACTTAACAAATCAATATTACAAGTCTCGATAAAGGATGGAAAACATGAAAGTCATTAAAAATTTATACAGCAGTTTTGACAATTATCTAACTCGTCTGGGTCGCTCCAGAGTGCGTGATGAACTTCTCAAAAGCAGTGATCGAATACTCGAGGATGCCGGCTTTTCACGAGCACTACTGGAGTCAGGGGTAGACGCATGGCCGTGGCATGCTGCCACTACTGAGACGACAGTTCAATCGGTCAAAATTGACGAAAAAGCTACAGCAATCCAAGAGCTGGAATCCTTCAGTGACAGGGACTTGCATGATCTTGGAATAGCCAGAGGCTCAATTATCGATGCCGTCATGTTTGGTCGAGAAGGCATCGAACACGACGTTGAGCGAAAAGCCGCTTGAGTTTGTGTAACCAGTAGTTGACTCGTAGGGTTTAATTCATGTACTCATCGGCTGAGCTACACGAGCCTGCCCAAGAATAGACGACCAGTATTCTTGAGCAGGCTGCCCTAGCCCAGACTATTTCATGCAACAGCCGGGCTAGGGTCTATCAATCGTCAGGCTGTAATTTGACTTGACCAAACACGCTAGTATCTTGCCAACCGACGTCAGTGCCTATTGGCGCCCACCAACCCCATTTGACGTCTCGTCCTTCACCATCGTCGTCTGTATTAACGGCGACGTCAAAACCAAACGTATCACCCGGTGCAAGACCGATCGATGTCATGCTGACACGAATTTCATAGAACTGTTGATAAACCGAATTGGCGTTGTTTTCATGTCGATAGCTGGTGACGTGCTCTGTAACCATCCCGCCGCCAGAGTAAAAACCATCGATTGTCGGATCTGCAACATCATCGCGAAAACGAAATATTCGTTGAAAATCGTCATCTGCATAGGTGCCCTCTTTGTCGTTACCGATATCGAAATAGAGCTCTACAGAATCATCATCCCAGATATTTACTGAATCATTAAACCAGTCGTTCAGCTCTTGATCATAGATGTTGATTTTGACATACAGATACTCCCCATCATGCATCATCTCAAAGCTGTCACCGTAGTTGTATTGATTTGATCTACCCGTGTTATCAACCAGCAGATTGCTAAGATTCAGGCTGTATCCGTAGGAATCGTCATCAACCGCTTTACCCCATTCGTCGAAATAGTCGTTGTTGCTGTACCCAGTTGTCCAGATCCCATCGATACTGATATCGGCGTTGTCCACATAAGGCACGATAATCTGTGAGCCTTCTCGGTAATCTTCAATCCCATCGTTGTTATCATCAGAATCAGAGTTGTCGCCAATACCATCGCCATCAGCATCAGCTGATTCGTAGTAATCATTAGGAAACAGATCTATGGGGTCAGGCACACCATCGCCATCTGAATCTTCCTGATCATCCTGTATGCCATTGCCATCGGCGTCCAGGTCCTGATTATCACCCGTACCATCAGAGTCGCTATCTGCAGATTCGCTGGCATCGGTGGGGAAAGCATCTGTATCATCAGGCACCCCATCATCATCGTCATCGCGATCGGTGTTGTTACCAATACCATCATTATCAGTATCTTCGAACTCCTGACCATTGAATGGGAACGCATCCAGCTCATCAGCGACGCCATCATTATCATCATCCTGATCACTGTCATCCGGAGAACCATCAGCATCGAAATCCAGGCTGAGCGTGATCGGTGATGTACCACGTTCAATCTCAATGATGTTAGTCACGCCGTCTCCATCCTGGTCATACAAATAACCAAACAACTGCTCAGGTAAACTAACGACGGTACCTTCATCACCTAACCATGCAGTGGTATCTGCCGCCGCCAGCAACAATCCATCCTCAGCGCGTCGGATACCCACATAAACCTGTAGTTGCTGATCCCGAGGCAACTGCATTGTTGATTCAAACTGACCATTGTTTACGTCCATGATCTGTTCTGTGCCACCTGCTGTCACAGTCGCTGTCAAGGCAGAACCAATAAGACGCAATCTTTCAGGTGCTGTAAAAGTTACCGCCAAAGAGCGAAGATTAGTTTCATCGTTTTGTGCAATCGGTTGACCAACACTTGGCGATGAATCAGGTAAGCCACTGACAGTAATGCTGCCACCGTCACTGTCGGTGCCGCTGCCACATGCCGTCAGCGAGAGCAACGCGACAGATACAGCGACTGCCATGAGTGAGCGAGTCAATGGAGGGAGTGAGTTACGACGAGGGGTGTTTGATGCACGCATGATGGGTCTCTTGACAGCGGTATTAATTAAACCAGTGAGACCAGTATGCAATGTGAACAAGCTTGCAATTTGGCAACAATACCCATTGCAGGCGAGTATTATTACCACCAGACATAGACGACTAGAACAAAAGACTAAACAAGTTGTCCCCGTCGGACATATTTTTATCAACGCCCTCGCCCGGCGTTGTATTACCACTGGGGTTTCACAAGCGATGTCTTATAAATTCAAGAAATTACTCGCCTTGCTGCGGTGAGTCCAGAGAGAGGCGTTTGCCTTGCGGGCCAAATACAAAGTCATTACTGTCCAATGCTTCTACAAAAGACATGACTGACTCGTCTTCCTGAGTAATAGCAGCATCAAAGCTGGCGGCGTCTCCATTATCTGCCTGCACGGTTAGTTGACTGGCTGTAGGTAAGCGGCCAAACGAGATATCGCTCTGGTTGTCGTTGAGATCGAGCTCACTGGTATCAAGCGCAGTTAATGGCGACTCTCCAGATAAGACCTGCTGTTCGAGCAAGGACAGAAAATCGAGGTGGCTGTACACCGCGTGAGCTTCGCTTGACTCTGCGACAGCAGCAATAGCCGCCGTGTAGTTATCGCTTGTGAACCCTGCTGTGTCCTTAACTGTGTTGAAGTTTTCAATAAATTGATCATGTCGAGGAAGATCAACACAGTTAGCTGACTTTAATGCCGTTTCATCCTGCGTGGTATCTGTATCCGCTGTTGTATCCGTATCCGGCGTGGCATCTGTTTGCCGATGGTGTATCAGTATCTGTTATGGGATCGTCATTCGTAAAGCGTTAGCATCTGTTGGTGCGTCAGATTCTTTATCAGACGAGCTACTGCACGCTGCCAACGACATTACAACGGCAAAGGGAACGAGGGCTTTAAAGCATGTCTCGAGTGTTGAGGCATCTGCAGTCATCGATATAATTTCTGTTCGCAGCACAGAACTGCGCAGGTGCCAAAGCTGCCTGACCTTAGGGTAGCTGCTATCGGGACAATTACCTTGGGCGTGATAAACAAACGCGGTTAAGAAATACGCAAACACCGACAACCGTGCAGCTACTAACGCAACTGAAACGCAACTGAAACGCAAATGGCTGTATCCACAACGGCGTCAACAAGACCTTTCGCAGCATATTGGAAGTAAAATGAATTGGCCGGACTTCAACATCAAGTATTGCCTGCCAAGACGGCTAGTCACCAAATTACGTTCTGGATATCAAATAACTGGAAGGATAATATCTGCGATCAGGAACACTGAAGGTTACGATTTCTGACTAACTTACAATATCTATCAATTGGCCGGTCCGCTGTTGTGCATCTGAAATATCCACACCACTATCTTCCATCCGAGCGTCCATAAATGACTTGATTTCTGCGGGCGTTGCGCCCGTCTCCTGAAGCAGTTTTGCTCCGGCAAGAATTGACTCTTGCACCTCGTGCGTTAGCATGCTGCCCAGCGCGATGAGGGCTTCGACCTGTTCTGGTTGCGCGGCGATTCCAGTAGCTTGAGGTGGACGAGATTCCGGCTGAGTCTGAGCGAAGCTCGCCGATATACTTGCTGAAATGTTCAGGTTCATTGTAAGCCATCCATGTTAAGTGCAATCCACGCCATACGAGATGCATCGACACAGACGCGCAGAACCTTGAAGTTATGTTCAAAATTGCGACACAATTAATTGTAATTGGCAAAAAATTTATGCACTGAACGATAAGCACATTACCCGCATCGCTGTTCTTGAGCAGACTCAAGGTCGGAAAGTCCACAAACCACCTTGTTAGAAATTAAACAATTTTGGTTGATCTTCTATTTCAGTTTGCGTTTTTCATGCTGTAAACCATATGTGATGAACTGATCAGTCAATGCAAGTAGCTCGATCACATAATCTTCTGTCTCATCACCGTTGTAACCACGGGGTTCAGTCGTTTGGTCCCCGGACCCATCGGCCTGTTTTTCCGGTGGAGCTTGCCGACGGATGGTATCGCCAACAGAAATGGCACTACCGCTCTCATCCACTACTTCAACTCGCCCGCTGGCTAGATCACTTGCACGACAAGTTCAACGCGGAGCGCTGCGCGCAGCTGCTCAATATCGTGAGGATCACTGGTGATGACAATATCGGCGCGAGCAGCGGCACCCGCTACGACGGAAGCATCAACAATATCTGAGCATCCGGCAACAGCACATGCGGCGCCTGCAGAGCGAGCTTTAGCTTCGTCCAAGTACTCAATTCTACAACCCTTCAACAGGTGCGACATCTGCGCCTGTGGCCCACCACGCCAACCTTGTGCAAGCACCCCAGCTGGCACTGTTGGAACGATGCCACGCTCAAGCGCTCGGCGGTGAAGCGCCCAAAAACGTCGATCAGATCGCTCTGCAGCTATCAGAGCGCCTGCATCATAAGTAAGACCAACCACCTTTACCTATCGCTGCGTTGACGAGCGAGATCCAGAACACTATCTGCCCACGCCAGCTCTTCACCCCCGAGCACCCCATGCTCTTTTTCCCATAGATGTACCGCGGCCAGACCTGCTTCAACGACAAGCGCCCGTTCCGCTGCGGCGTTTATCCAGGCAGACAAACTAACCCCATTGTGTTCGGCAGCATTGGCAGCCGCTTCAGCAACAGATTCATCGAGTGCTATCGACAGTTTTTTTACGCTCATGAGTGATGGTAGCACCGCGTTCCTACCAACTCAACCTCCGCCCGAGCGTCCAACCGTCGTACACATAGCGTAGGCTTGTCGTGTAACGGTCTGGCGATGCATTAAAGACGCTGAAATTGCAAGTAATGTGTCTTCGGACAGGCTGTGAACACTGTGATAGAGGGCAAAAAAATTACAACTAAACTGCACAGGCCAGACTAGACACGGCCTGTGCAGCAGTCACATCAAACAATACGCTTCATATCAGCCATATACCCACGAAGCTCAGCACCAATAGCCTCTACCGGGTGAACACGAATGTCATGGTTCACCTCGATTAGGCGTGCATTGTCCACACCCAGATCATTCACTTGC
>JALZVU010000204.1 GCA_023301795.1 Granulosicoccus sp. | reverse complement strand
GTCATGATGCCACCTGCGCGCATGAAATCAGCTACCTGATATCCACCTGGCCCCATGAGCAGTGCGTTTACCTGATGCGTGGGGATAAGAAACGAGTTTGAGGTGGATATGGCAACAATCAATGCATACAAGGCAGGATCAGCGCCTACCGCTAATGCAATATTGACAGCCAATGGCACCAGCAGCACCGTGGCTCCGATATTCGACATCACCAGAGTGAAGAAGGTGGACAGTAAAGCGATGACCAACTGCAGCACGATATCGGGTACATCCCCAACAAGCGCCAGAATCTGTTGGGCTATCCATGCCGCAGCACCTGATTGATCCACTGCAACCCCAAGTGGTATGAGACTAGCCAGTAAAAAAACCGTTTGCCAGCTGACGGCATCGTAAGCTTCATCCATAGTTAGCACGCCGGCGAGTACCATGCCGATGGCTCCGGTGAGCAGTGAGATTGCCAAGCTGTCAGTAATCAGGAACAGCGCCAGTGCCAGTGAGAAGAACCCGATAGCAGGCTTGATTTTATGGGTACGCAGATCTTCGTAGCGAACATCGGTCGCCACCACAAAGTCTTTATTGCGCGATAACGACTTCAGATCCTTCCAGCTGGCATGTACCACCAGCGTATCGCCAGCCCGCAATTTTTGTGTGCGAAATCCGCGTTTAATAACTTCAGCATTGCGGAATATTTGGAGAATATTGGTGCCGAAATTTCTGCGCGGTTTGATATCACCCACTTCGCGGCCAATGAGAGTGGACCCGGGCGGCACCACGAGTTCTGCTATACCGCCGTGTTGTGCATTGAGCACATCGGCAAAACGGTCAGGTTCACCCAGTATTTTCCAGTGATTTTCGTTGCAGTAGAGCTCGATTTGTTCTCTGTCACCCATCAAGCCAATTCGGGTGTTTACCCAAAGCATCTCATCGCGATCAGGTGGCACCTTCACAACATCACCGCTATAGAGCGCAAGCATCATGGGTGTGTCGGGGTGATGATCTTCCACTTGGTGGATAGTCATGCCGACTTGCGGGCTTTCATCGGTGATGCGAACTTCCACAAACTCACCCTTTATGCCGTACAGCTTTTCGAAGTAGTCAGCTGCCCGTGAAGAGCGAGTACCGTCGGTGCTTTTGTTCTCAGGCAGAACAAAGCGCCCAGCTATCATGAAATACACGATCCCTGACGCTACCAGTGCCAGACCTACGGGGGTAACCGAGAACAGGCCAAAGGGCTCCATTTGCATGTCGGCTGGAAGCATCTTGTTGGACGATGCCAGTAAGTCGTTGAGCAGAATGAGCGGGCTTGAGCCGATCATAGTGACTGTGCCGCCCAGAATGGCGCAAAAACCCATCGGCATTAGCAGTCTTGACATGGGCAGGCCTGTGCGGGCGCTGATACGCGATACCACTGGCAAGAACAAGGCTGCAGCGCCAATGTTCTGCATGAAGCTTGAGATGATCGCGACGGTGCCAGAGACCAGGGGGATAATGCGTTTTTCCGTCTTGCCACCTTTCGTCAGGATGACAGATGCTACGCGGCTCATGAGGCCGGTTTTGTCCAGCCCGGCGCCGATGATCATCACCGCGATGACGGAGATAACGGCGTTGCTTGAGAAGCCGTTGAACAGCTCTGAACGATCTATGATGGGTTCGATGCCGGGGACCATCGTGGTGAGCCCCAGTAGCACCATCACACACAGTGCTGCAACATCGACGCGCAGGATCTCAAACGCAAACAACACAATGGTAATTGCCAATATACCCATGACGAGTATCATCTCGAAACTCAGTGTCACGGTTTCCATCAATAGAGGCTAGCAGCGCAGATGGAATGTAAGGGAGAGGCGTGTTTTCATCCCTGAAGGTTATACTTTCTTGTAGATAAGGTCGACCACTGAGTGCCCAAGTCGGTGTCCACGTTTCTCGAATCGTGTCACAGGGCGCCATTCTGGTCGTTCTGAGGACTGTCCAGCGCCAGCTGTATTGCTGAAGCGTTTGTCGGCCTCGATGTGCTCAATCATCCACTCGCCGTACTCTGCCCAGTCTGTGGCGCAGTGCAGAATGCCGTCTTTGCGCAGTACTCGTGCCACAGAGTTGAGAAATTCGGGCTGAACAATGCGGCGCTTATGGTGACGTTTTTTGTGCCAGGGGTCGGGGAACAGCAGCATGACTTTGTCTAGGCATTCCTCGCCTAGCATGGTGTCGAGAACCTCCATGGCGTCATGCTGGATGATCCGAGCGTTGCTTAGCTGGTGTTCTTCAATGGCAAGCAAAGCATGACCCACACCTGCGTTGTGAACTTCGGCGCCCAGTACGTTGGTTTCGGGTTGCATACGCGCCATGTTGATCAACACGTCGCCGTTACCAAAACCGATTTCCAGACACGTGGGTGCCTGCCTTCCAAAGTGCGAGGCTAAATCGATAGTTGTCGGGGTGAAATCGATGCCATATTCGGGCATCAAACGCTCAAGTGCATCAGTTTGCGCAGGCGTTGTGCGCCCGTTACGAATAACGAAGCTGCGAATGGAACGTCGCGTCAGATGCTGACTATCCGAGTCGTTGACCGAGTGGTCTTCGGACGAGTGATTGTCAGGCATGGGATGGTATTTTCTGTTTCTTTTAGCCGGTGCTTCATCCGCCAGATAATCGCATCATCCTAACCATGATACGACTAACCAGCGGTGCATTAACGGCTTTGCGTTGGGTCAGTGTGGTGGCTAACGCTAGCGCCGTCCGCCACGTTTGCCGCCTTTGCGAGGCTCTTCGAATTGTACTTTGAGTGACTTGTCGCCGATGATTTTGCCATTGAGACCAGCGATAGCGGCGCGAGCTTCATGGCCTTCCATCTCGATAAAGCCAAAGCCTTTACATTTTCCGGTAAAAACGTCTGCAGCAAGTTTGATGGAGCGCACCTTGCCGTATTCGTTAAACATTTCTGTCACAGTCTCTTCCGTGGACTCAAGCGGTAGCCCACCAACAAACATTTTTTTCACGTAAAAACCTCTGATTTTTTAATTCGATAGATACTGTAGGCAAAGCAAACACATGCCGCACGCGTTGGAGGCGCAATGCAGGCTTGCAAGCTACAGCGTCTGGTACCGGGGGCGTGAGCCACAACGGCAGGTTGTGTGAGGGAGGTACCGGATCTGGTTGTCAGATTAGCGACAATCAGCAGAGCTCCGGCTACCTGTGTTATTACACCAGTGTACTCCTAAGTTGACAGATTGGCTAGGAGGCTAAGCGACAATAGACTCTTGACACGATCCCTATTTTCGGATGGCATGCTTCACGCGAGAGCGCTCCACTGACGACTGAATATCGTGGAACTGGCTGTTTTCGATGAGTTTTAGCTTGTCAATTCGTGATAATTTTTTGACAGCCCATTCACGTTTGCTAGCTAGAGCACGGTTGTGCCAGATTTCATCATAAACCAATGCGACAGGGCGACGTCCTCTTGTGTAAGCTGCACCGCGAGTGGCAGAGCCTGTGTGATTGCCATTATGCTCATCCACTCTGCGTAGCAGGTCGGTCGTTATTCCGGTATATAAAGAGCCGTCATTGCACCTTACGATATATAAATACCAACTCTTGACGTTGTCATATGTCCGATCATCAGCCACCGGATCCGAAACAGGATCAACCTGCAAGCCTGTCGCCTCAGTCATTTCCGCGACCTCAGCAGGCAACAGCTGCGACAGTTGAGTCGCGCTCGCCGTCTGGGTCAGAGTCTGAGGAGGCTCCTTGGGAGCAGATGGCTTTCGGCGCTCTGACGCGGGTTTACGGCAGCCGGGCATATGCATGTCTGTCTCAGTTGCGTGTGTGTGTGGTGGGTATCGGTGGTGTCGGCTCGTGGGCCGTTGAATCATTGGTCCGTACAGGCGTCGGCCATATCACGATGATAGATCATGATGACGTCTCAGCCAGTAACGTTAACAGGCAACTCCATGCGATGCGCAATACCGTGGGTGAATCCAAGGTTGAGACAATGCGCGATCGGATGCAACTCATCAATCCGGAAGCCGACATCCAGGCAGAAGACGATTTTCTGGCGCAAAAAAACCTGGCTCATTATCTGAACCGTGATTTTGATGCCGTGATCGATGCCATCGACAATATTCGGTTTAAGGCGGCCATGATTAACCATTGTCGCCGAAACAAGATTCGCATCATTACCACTGGTGGAGCTGGCGGCCGACGTAATCCTCTGGCCGTCTCGGTTGCTGACCTTTCACGAACGTGGAATGACGCACTGGCTGCCAAGGTGCGCTCCCGACTGCGTGCCGACTACGGTTACACGAGCAACCCCAAACGCCGTTTTGGGGTTGAGTGCGTGTTTTCTTCAGAGCAACCCGTTTATCCTGATGGTTCCGGGGAGATTACTCATTCAAAGCCTGGTGTGCCCGGTGCGCGTCTGGACTGTGATCAAGGCTACGGCTCAGTGTCCTTTGTAACCGGCACATTTGGGTTGGTTGCAGCGTCCAGAGCCGTGGATGCATCTTTGGCGCACCGTTTGCGTGAGAAACCTGACTAACCTTCAATATTCGCTACTTTGCGCTAGCGTTTCACTTAATCCGTTGAATGGGCGATCAACACGTTGTTAGATAATTTTATTGCTGCGAATCATCGCAGACATTACCTTGCCAACATGATGACTCAATGCGGCGTCGAATCCGCATATCGCTGTGTGCGGAATATTGCTGTGACGGCGTTTGCATGCAGCGTCAGTACGCTTGTCGCCTGCTCTAGTTCTGGTACTCGGGATGCTCCTGCGCCACCTCCCATTGAAGACCAACAAAGCAGTGAGCCTCTGCCACTCGTACTTCAGCAGTTGATGGAAGAACCGGATTTGCTGTCTCCCGTTCCCTCGGTCGTACATACACAGACAACGGCTAACTCAGGCTTGCAGATTTCGTACACCAGCGAAGCGGTGCGTGCGAAAGCACCCGCCAGTCAGATCGAATTGCAATGGGATTTTATCCAGGAGTGTTTACAGCAAGTGGCCTCAGCACCTCTTGTTCTGGTCCGAGAGGGACCGGCAGTGCCGTTCACAGCCGCTGATGATGTGGTGCGCAGTGAGAGGCTTGTCGATTTTGAAATTACCAGCATACCCATTGCAAGCGCCTCTACTCTGCACGGCGCGGTCATACAGATAGGCGTTGATGATTTCGATGGATCTTTGGGCAGTGCTTCATTCAATCTGCGCTCCATTATGGGTCGCCACGTGTGGCTGTCCAACAGTTTGGCAGAGCGAGATTATCCATTTGAGTGTGCACGCCAACAACCGTGATCCGATTTGGTAATACTCGGCTGACCTGTCGTCCCTGAGTTACGGTACTTTACGTGTTGTTCTTCATCTTTGAGACAACGTTGTGAAAAACACCGATACGGCCAAGAGCGCCGCAGTTCTTCTGATAGGTAACGAACTGCTGAGTGGTAGAACGCAGGACGCAAATCTGGCTCATATAGCCACTCGTCTGAAGGAGAAGGGTATCCGATTGATGCAGGCCAGAGTTATTCCTGATCATCCTGAGACCATTATTTCGGTTATTAACGAGTTGCGACAAACGCACGATTATCTGTTCACAACCGGTGGCATCGGTCCGACGCATGACGACATCACAGCTGATTGTGTCGCGCAGGCGTTTGGTGTCGATCTGCCATTGCATACAGAGGCAAAGAGACTTTTGCTGGACTATTTTCAGGCACGAGACATAGAGCCCAACGATGACAGAATGCGCATGGCGCGCATCCCTGAAGGTGCAACACTCATCGATAATCCTGTGTCGATAGCGCCTGGCTTCAAGATGCAGAACGTCTTTGTCATGGCCGGTGTGCCGCGGATCATGCAGGCCATGCTGGATGCTGTGTTACCGCAGCTGGTCAGTGGTGCAGTACAGCGCAGTGATACTGTGGTTTGTGATCTGGGCGAAGGTACCGTTGCAGCTGCATTGCGAGAACTGCAAGAGCGATTTCCAGCTGTGGATATTGGTAGTTATCCAGGGCGGGTCGACAACAATTCCCGTTTGTCACTGGTTATTACGTCCACCGACGATAAGCTTCTTGAACAGGTTCGTGTACTGATTGAACAAATGGTAGAGCGCCTAGGTGGGCAGGTTTACTCAGCACCCGTCTAGCCGAGCCGGCACGGCAGGAACAAATTGACTTCGCGCAATCCTGTTTCTGCCGCGGGCTCCTATCCCGGGCTGCCATGAATAGCTCAGCTTAAGCCTGATGGTAGTTGCGTTCTATTGCGCTGGCAGCCAACGCTGTCAGGCGTTCACCGCAATCGCCTGCAATCTTTAATGTCGCCAGATCATCAGCCCGGGTGAGCCCGTCATTGACGATAGCAATGGGGCGACCTAACCGCTGTGCTTCCCTGCAAAAACGAAAACCGGAATACACCATCAATGAGGAGCCTGCAACCAGCAATGCGTCTGCATCGGCCAGGCTGCGCATCGCTTGTTGCACAGTGTCTTTAGGGACGCTTTCACCAAAGAACACCACATCAGGTTTGAGCAGACCGCCGCATTGAGGGCAAGCAGGCACTTGCATGGCCGCCAGACTGTCAAGTTCCAGATCGGCGTCACCATCAGGCGCGTGAGCGGCGGTTAGATGATTCAACCATTCATTGTGCTGCAGCAGCTCCACCTGGAAGCTATCTCGCTCCATGCAAAAGCGACAGTCAATACAACTGACAGACGCTAACACGCCGTGCAAATCGATGATGTTTTGATGCCCGGCGCGCTGATGCAGCTGATCAACATTCTGGGTGACCAGTAAATCGATATGGCCCTGTTGCTCCAGTGTGGCAAGTGCCGTATGAGATGTTCCGGGCCGTGCTCGACTGAATGATGGCCAGCCTACCGAGCTTCTTGCCCAATACCGTTTTCGAGCAGCTTCGTTGTTGATAAATACCTGACCGGTGATAGGTTGCTTGCGCTTCCATTGTCCGGCCTTGTCGCGATAGTCGCCCAAGCCGGACGCTGTGCTACAACCAGCTCCTGAGAGTACCATCAGCTTTGGATATTGCTGTAGAAAATCAGCCAGGCTGGCGTCGTCTCTATCACTCATATGATCACTACCTGCGCTGTGCTCAAGATCCGTCGAACGCGAGAACCTTATCAACATTAAACGGTATACGTGCAGGCCAGTTGTCCAGTTTGACAAACCCAGTCACGTTGTAGGCAAACGTGTTTTCGCCACTCAATACTGAGCTGAGCAGGTTTCGCAGCGCACGGTTTGTCTGTGCCTGTACATTGATGATCACTGGCGTGCTTTCGTTTGCACGGAGCAACACAGCTTGTTCTCCTACGCCGTTTGCAAAAGCCTGTTCGTCACTAGAGGCGATGAATTCAAGTGTATTCAACGGCAGATCAAAATTATTGGGATTGAATACGTCCAGTGTGAAATCCAGATTTTGTTCAAAGAGCCCAAGCTTTACAAGCTTTACGTCTGCCACCTCAACGACCGGAGCTAATGGTTTGTTCGTTGGGATTGTGTTGCACCCGGCAAGCATCAGCAAATGTAAACAGCAAACACTGACAATCAACTTTTGCACTGCTATGCGTTTACAGGACAGACCCGCTTGTATAAAGATTGTTATTGTCACGCTCGCAAATCACCCAGAATTGACTGCAACAACGCAATGCAGACGGGCCCTGCTGTTTCGGTACGAAGAATTCTACGTCCCATGTTGACAGGTACAGCACCTGCTTGAATTGCACTGTCGATTTCGTCATTGTCCAGACCACTCTCGGGGCCAATAATGAGAGTGGCTGTATTTTCTGTGCTACTGCTCGCCAGAGTGTGGGCGTGTTGTGTCAACGATAGTTCGGCGGTAGGCGATAGAACATAGTGTGTATTGTCACCCTGCATGGTTTGCGTTAACCAATGCTCAAAACGTGTAGCATCGCGTAGTTCAGGTATCACTCCACGTCCACTTTGCTCACAGGCACTAATCACAATACTGTGCCAGTGTTGCTGTTTTTTCTGCACACGTGACTCATCGCCAGCTTTGATGGAATGTCGGCTATACACCGGTTGAATACACGTGACACCTAGTTCGACTGCCTGGCGCAAGCTGATGTCCATGCGTTCCGGGCGCGACACACACTGCACGAGGGTGACAGCAAGATTCGATTCCGACACACAAGGAGTGCGCGTTTCAATGCGCAGTGATACACGCTTTGATGAGGATTGCCTGGCGCCACCAGTAAGCGTTGCATGATAGTTATAGCCATCGCCGTTGAACAGCATGATCTGATCATCCACCTTCATGCGCAATACGGTTAACAGGTGATGGCTAGCTTGTTTATCCAGCTCCAGTTCTGTGTCAACCTGCAGGGTGCCTGCATGATGAGTACGTGCTATCCGAGCATTACGCCTGGATGCTCGAGAGCTTGTGAGTGCTGTGACCGATGCCTGCCCGGAGCTTGTGGTGTCGGCGTTGTTACCGTCTGACAATGCCTAGTAGTCCTTGTCTTGCAGAGAGCTCTACCTTCTCTGTCAGTGTTTTTTTGCTGCGCTCCTGAAGACGCTGGATGCAGTGTAAAAATTCGCGGATAGCCGTCTCTTCATTGAGCTCACGAGAATCGGGCCAGTATTGTTTGGTGGCAAGCTTTACCAGATACGGGTGTTTGTCAGACTGGCTGAAGCGTTCCAGCAATCGAGCTGTTGAAATAGAGGTGTCGGAGTTGCAATATTCTATGAGTTTTAGCAGTACATCGGCCCCTGGTAATAGTGGGCTGATTTCGCGCTCTTGTGCCTGAAGCTGGTGAGCTACGCTCGGGTGTTGCAGGCAAAGAAGTACGGCTCGGCTCATGGGCGTCAAACCACTCTCGTCACGCTGCATTCTAACGGGTGCTTTGGGTGCTGCATGTTCTTTCTTTTCGCTGCCCATCGATAGCCCGATCAGTGATTCCAGCCGGCGCATGGCAAGTTGTTTGTATACGCCTGCAGGAATGGTCGCTAACAACGGTTTTGCTTTCTCGGACAGATGAGCTTTGCCACCAATACTCTTCATATCCAGGTCGCTTGACAGGTGCTGGTACAAGAAATCAATGATAGGAATGCGGCCACTCATCAAGTCGTTGAATCCTGCCGCACCTGTGGCTTTCACTACACTGTCCGGATCTTCGCCGTCGGGGAGGAACAGAAAGTGCGCATCACGCCCGTCCTGCAAGCAGGGAAGGGTGGCCTGTAGAGCACGCCACGCCGCAGCACGTCCCGCACGGTCACCGTCAAAGCAGAAAATGACGGTGGGCACAGTCTTGAACAGGATTTGCGAATGCTGTGAATTAGCCGCAGTGCCTAGTGTAGCTACGGCATTGTCGATACCGTGCTGTGCCAGAGCCACCACATCCATATACCCTTCCACAACAATAATGGAACCGTTGTCCTGGGCTGATTTTCGCGCTTCATACAAGCCGTACAACTCGCTGCCCTTATGAAACAGAGGTGTTTCCGGTGAGTTCAGGTATTTGGGTTCCTGATTGTCCATGACACGTCCGCCAAAACCGATAACCCGCCCCCGGCTGTCCCTGATAGGAAACATGATGCGATTGCGAAAGCGCTGATAGGGTCGTTTTCCGCCATCGGGTTTGATCAGCATGCCGGTTTTGATCATGGCCGGATCTTCGTTGGGAAAATGCTGTTGTAAGGTATCCCAGCCGTCGGGTATATAGCCTATGGCAAACCGCTTGGCAATTTCGCCGCTGAGCCCGCGTGCTTTCAGATAGTCAATTGCTGCAGGAGAGTCTTTGAGCTGACTCTGATAGAAAGCCGCTATCGATTCCATGAGGGTATAGAGCGGTTTGGCGTTGTCGCGGGCTTGGCTTGCCTGTGCGTTACGTGGCACTTCCATGCCAACGCTATCAGCCAGCGATTCGATGGCATCGACAAAGTGCATGCCGTCGTATTCCATCAGGAAACGGATGGCGTTGCCACTGACACCACACCCAAAGCAGTGATAGAACTGCTTGGTCTGACTCACCGAAAACGAGGGTGTTTTTTCGTTGTGGAAAGGGCAGCAGGCGCTGTAGTTGCTACCGCTTTTTCTCAGTGTGACGCGTTGATCAATCACATCCACTACATCTACTCTTGCGAGTAGGTCGTCGATGAAATCTTGTGGTATCTGGCCAGCCATAGATCCCACTATACGCCTGTCTGAATAGCACAGGCCGGTCAATTGAACAGCCTTTAGCCTGGACTATCCATAAAACGCCGGCTTCTTTCACCGAACCCTTTTTCTGTAGCGGATTCTGCGAAGGAGCGGAATACAGATTGTATTTCCGACTGAGCAGGATTCGCTACAGGAAAAGGGGGCGCGGAAGAATCTGGTGGCTTTATGGATAATCCAGGCTGCTACAACGAGGTTGACTTCACACTGCAAAGCGTTTCGAACTTTAGTTACCAGCCATCGGCTGGGTTTTTTGGAAACCGCGCCCACCTGTACACAAAGGATGGGCGCGTATACTCAACGAGTGTGCGGCAAACTGCAGGTTACGCAGCACGCCCAAGCGTCGACAACAATTCACTGAGTTCAGCGGCTTTGGGTTTAACCATCCAGAAACGCGCCGCCAGTGAATAGAAATCATCAACCATCTGCTGTCCAAGAGAGCTGCCGGTTTCACGGACATGATCTTCAAGCAGCATGTGCAGATAGTTTCGATAGCGCTCCATCGACTCAGCATGCAGGCGATGAATATCGATGAGCTCGTGGTTGTAGCGATCAACAAACACGTTATGTTTGTCGTAGACAAAGCCCAGACCACCTGTCATTCCTGCACCGAAGTTCACGCCTGTCTCACCCAGCACCACGATGCAACCGCCGGTCATGTACTCACAACCGTGATCCCCAATACCTTCAATGACCGATACCGCGCCGCTGTTGCGCACCGCAAAGCGTTCGCCGCCAAGCCCTGCTGCATACAGCTCTCCACCGGTAGCACCGTATAGGCAAGTGTTGCCTACAATGGCTGATTCGCGGCCGGAGAAACGTGCATCATTAGGTGGCCTGATAACAATCTTGCCGCCTGCCATGCCTTTGCCCACATAGTCATTGGCATCACCATCCAGATACAGGTTGAGACCACCTGCGTTCCACACACCAAAAGATTGTCCAGCCGTGCCTTTGAAATGCACATTCAGCGGGCTATCACTCATTCCTTTGTCACCATGTGCCCGGGCGATTTCGCCTGACAATCTGGCTCCAATGGAGCGGTTGATATTCTTGATGGTGTAATGAAAATCGCCACCGGATTTCTTGCGAATCGCCACTTTGCAATCGGAGACCATTTGTTCTGCTAACAAGCCTTTGTCGTGTGGCAGATTGCGTTCTACCTTACAAAAGCGCGGCGCATCATCAGGGATACCGCCGGTGGCTAGTAACGGGGTCAGGTCCAGGCGCCGCTGTCTGTCAGTGTCACCTGCTACCGGCGTCAGATACTCCGGCCGGCCGATGATCTCGCTCAGATTGCGTACACCCAGTCTTGCCATATGCCGACGTACATCTTCGGCAACGAAGCGCATGTAGTGCATTACCTTTTCGACGTTACCGTTAAAATGACGCATACGCAGCACTTTGTGCTGAGTTGCCACACCGGTTGCGCAATTATTCAGATGACAAATGCGCAGGTATTTACAACCCATGGCTATCATCGGACCGGTGCCAAACCCGAAACTCTCTGCGCCCAGTATGGCCGCTTTGATAACGTCCAGTCCTGTTTTCAGACCGCCATCGGTTTGTACACGCACCTGACCACGCAAGCCGTTGGCACGCAGCACCTGGTGTGTCTCAGACATGCCGAGCTCCCAGGGCGAGCCTGCGTATTTGACACTCGTAAGCGGTGAGGCACCTGTTCCGCCATCGTAACCAGAGATGGTGATCAGATCTGCGTAGGCCTTGGCAACACCTGCGGCAATGGTGCCCACACCGGCTTCTGCCACCAGCTTTACCGATACCAGAGCCTCCGGGTTAACCTGCTTCAGGTCGAAGATAAGCTGAGCAAGATCTTCGATAGAGTAGATGTCGTGATGTGGTGGCGGTGAGATAAGTGCCACGCCCGGATTGCTATGGCGCAGCTTGGCAATCATTTCATTGACTTTATGCCCGGGTAGCTGCCCACCTTCACCAGGTTTCGCACCTTGTGCAATCTTGATCTGTAGTACTTCGGCATTCACCAGATAGTGTGGCGTTACGCCGAACCGGCCAGAGGCAATCTGCTTGATCTTGGACATTTTCAAGGTGCCATAACGCGCCTTGTCTTCACCACCTTCGCCGGAGTTGGAACGACCACCCAAGCGGTTCATGGCTTCGGCCAGCGTCTCATGTGCCTCAGGAGATAATGCGCCCAGAGACATTCCGGCCGAATCGAAGCGTGTGAGAATCGATTCGACAGGCTCTACCGCTTCCACAGGAATGCTGGGACCCTTAGGCGTTAGTTCAAGCAGGTCGCGGAGCATGGAAGGCCGTCGTCCATCCACGGTACTGGCGTAAATTGCATAGTCTTCATATTCGCCGCTGGTAACGGCGGCTTGAAGTTGCTGCACCACGTCCGGGTTGTAAGCATGGTACTCACCGCCATGGATGTATTTGAGTAATCCACCTTGCGATACCTTAACTTGCGGATTAAAGGCGACTGCCGCCAACGCTGACAAGTCCTGCTGGATGTCAGAGAAGTCCATGCCCTCGATGCGACTGGTGGTGCCGTGGAAGCAAAGATCTACCACTGAGGTGTGCAACCCGACTATTTCATAAAGCTGTGCGCCGCGGTAGCTTGAGATCGTGGAGATACCCATCTTGGACAGGATCTTCATCAAGCCTTTGTTGATGCCCTTGCGGTAGTTCTGCTCAAGCTGGGCGACGTCTGTGTCGGGCAATTCGCCGGTGCGCGTCATACCCTGAATACTTTCGTAAGCAAGGTATGGATACACGCAGGTAGCACCATAGCCAACCAGAACGGCCACCTGATGCGAGTCTCGCGCGGTACCAGTCTTCACAACGATGTTGGCGTCACAGCGACAGTCAGCCTTGATCAGTGCATGGTGCACAGCACCCGTAGCCAGTAAGGCAGGAATAGGGAGTAGGCCGGTAGTGATGTTGCGATCACTCAAGATGATGACCACCTTGTGATCCTCGCTCACCGCCTTGATTGCTTCAACAGTAATTCGCTTTACAGCATCCTCAAGTGCTTCGGTATCAGGATCGTATTGTAGATTGAGCTGTACATTGGCGTATCCCGCTTCATCACCCAGTGCGCAAAGTGTCTTAAACTTTTCGCTGGATAGCACAGGCGAGCGGACAAGCAGTCGATTAGCGTGATGATGTGTTTCGCGAAACAGATTCTTTTCACGTCCCAGACAGGTCTCGAGCGACATGACGATAGTTTCACGCAGCGGGTCAATGGGTGGGTTTGTCACCTGCGCAAACTGTTGCCGGAAACTGTCATACAGATGACGAACATGTTCTGACATGACTGGGAACGGGGTGTCATCACCCATGGAACCGATGGCCTCAGCCGCCCCTTCTGCCAGTACGCGAATGACCTGGTCGCGCTCTTCGAAGCTGACGTTGAACATCTTCTCGTAGGTGGCTAGCTGCTCGTCGCTCATGGGTGGCAATGCAATAGGTGCATTGCGCAGACTTGAACGTAGATGGCGAGAGTTTTTCTGCAACCACTTGGCGTAGGGCTGTCGATGCTTGAGTAAGTCTGAGATGTCATTGGGCAGAAGCAGGCGCCCGGACTGGGTATCGACTGCCAGCATTTCTCCAGGCTTGAGACGGCCTTTGGCGGTAATCTCACTGGGTGAATAATCATAGACACCAACCTCGGATGCCAGAGTGATGTGGCGGTCTTTGCTGATCACATAGCGCGCTGGTCGCAGACCATTTCGGTCCAACACACAACTGGCATAACGTCCGTCGGAGAGTACGACACCTGCCGGACCATCCCAAGGTTCCATGTGCATGGAGTTGTATTCAAGAAAAGCGCGCAGATCCGAATCCAGCTCCCAGGTGTTCTGCCAGGCCGGTGGCATGAGCATGCGCATGGCGCGGAACACATCGATGCCGCCTGCAATAAGCAACTCCAGCATGTTGTCCAGTGACATGGAGTCAGAACCTGTCTGGCTAACCAGCGGCAGCAGCTCGTTCAATTCCGGTAAAACGGGAGAGCGTAACTTGGAGGCGCGCGCATTGGCCCAGCTGCGGTTACCTTGGATGGTGTTGATTTCGCCGTTATGCGCCAGATAGCGGAACGGTTGTGCCAGGCGCCACTGAGGCAGAGTGTTCGTTGAAAAACGCTGGTGGAATACCGCTATGGAGGACTCCAGCGTTTTATCTTCAAGATCGGTGTAGAACGTGGCCAGATATTCTGGCATCACCAGACCTTTGTAGAGAATGACGTCACTCGACAGTGAGCTGACATAAAACGCCGCATCGTCAGTCAGTGCAATTTCAGCTCGTCGCCGGGCAACGAACAAGTGCCGATTGAACTCGGCGGTGTCCATCTCTTCAGTGGAGGAGACAAATATTTGCTCGATTCGAGGCACACTGCGTTGCGCCTCTTTGCCACAGGCAGAAATATCGGTAGGCACCACCCGCCAGCCGTTGAACTGTAACCCCCGTGCTTCGCATTCGGCTGCCAGCGTGTCTTTCGCATGTTTTGCCGTGGCTTCATCATGGCTTAGAAAGATAACTCCGGTGGCGAACTCACTGCCTAGCTCAAATCCGGCGTTCGCTGCTGCAGTACGAAGGAAGCCTTCAGGTTTTCTGAGCAATAAACCACAGCCGTCGCCCGTTTTTCCGTCAGCACCGATTGCGCCACGGTGAGTCATACGAGCCAATGCTGTGATGGCGGTCTCGACAAGCCAGTGGCTAGCGCGGCCGTCCATTTGGGCGATGAGTCCAAAACCGCAGTTATCGTGCTCGAAATTTGGTTGGTACATGCCATGGTCGGCAAGATTGTCTAGATACGTCATAAATCCGTTGGTCCCATGAGTGATGAGGGGGCCGCTGCGATCGTTGAAAATCGAGCATTCGGCAGGCAGCCGGTCATTATACCGACTGATACGAGCAAGATAAAACCTGCAGATCTCGCAATGGTCGGAATTATTGGGGTTTGTAGCCGTGCTGTCGGCTCACTAATCCGAAGAAGGCTCAGAATCCGCTATCGCAGGGCGAGAGCCCTGAGCGGGTTATTACGTCAGGGCCATGGCCGTAAAACCGGTTTCAAACGCTCTACTGTTCGCGCAAGATGCTCTTGACTCGGCTAATGGATCGTATCCAGGGCTGGTCGCGTTGCGCTCCGTCTGGCATCTGTTCCACGGCGCGTCTCGCGTCGGTCAGGGTCGGGAAAACACCATGCACCAATGCGTACCACACCTCGCCATTACGCTCAAACGAGAATATGGAGCTGGGGCCAGGCAGGGAATTTCGGCGCAGGAAGTTACGCACCGATGCCAGATCTCTGGAGGCACTTAACTGGATGGTGTACTGACTTTCGTCTTGCACAAGAATCCAGCTTGGTGATTCGAGCAGGTTTGTCAGTTCGTCCTCAACGCTCAAATTGTTGCTGGTAGTGTCTGCAGCGAGCGCCAATTGCGAATCATCGGCCACGCTCTGATCTTCTTCCGAGGCTGTCTCTGTGTTTGTGGTATCAGCTGCCGAATCGGTTGATGGTTCGTCAGAGGGTGACTGATCCTGGTTTTGGGCCAACTCAGTGGGAGCTTCCTGAACAAGATCTACTACCGCCTGTGCAGCGCTCTCGGCAGCCTCATTGCTTTGTTCCGCAGCGTCTGTAATCTCGTTAACAGCACTACTGGCTGTGTTCAGTGGGGTGTCAACGGGTACTGTTGGATTCGTTGGTTGGACGACAGTGGCCGTCTCGGCCGCAGGCGAATCTGTATTGGTGGGAATGGTGATTTCAGCATTGCTGTCCGGTGTTGGCACAACCTCTGGGTCGTTACTTGCAATGGTGCTGGTATCTGCTGATGTATTCGTCGAGCCCAAATCTGCCGACGGAGCCGTGGTGTCGGCCTGATCGCTATCGACTGGACTTTCCACCAACGGACGATCAGGCGATTCGGGTTGCGCTGCAGGGGCCGGTTCGGGCAGTGTGAGTTGCGTTGGGTCGGTTACCGTAAAATCAGGCTCTGCTGCTGCGATTTCATCATCAGTGACGTCGCGCGGGGGTTCTGTGCCTTGTGGCATGAACATCAGCAAACCGCCGATGATGAAAATGGTCGCTGCAGCGCCCAGAACCAGTTTGCCCATACGTGTATGAAAGAATCCCGGGCCCTGCAGCCCGATTAATTCTTGTGGCATTACCTCGTCTAGGCGTCCGTATTTTTCATTGAGCACGTCAGCAGTCAGCGCATGCAATTCGGCGGGCCTGCCATCGCTGTGATCAACCAGACTGGCCATATCGCGCTCGGTAAAGGGGAACTCCTGATCAAATCCTGCCAGCTGTAAACGATGATCAATGTAGGCTGCGGCGCGCGATGGGGTGTAGCCTTCGATGCTCAAAATGGAATAGGGCAGGTCTGCACCATCAGGGAGCAGATCGGGAATTTTATCTTCGAAATCGCCGGTAGCGCCCAATGCCACGCGCATCAGCGTCTCGTCCTGACTGTTCATGTACAACATGGCGCTCAACAATTGCGTCAGCTCGCTTTTGCTGGCCAGCTGGGCATCGTCAAGCACAACAGCGCTTAGCGTATTTCTTGCTACCATCGATTGCAGGTACGGAATCAGCTCGTCGAGAATGTCTTTGAGCTTCTCAGGTGGTTTGTGTTTGAATGCTTCCAGCATGCCTGTAAACAGGTTTTGCGCGCTGAAACGCTGATTGCCATTGACCGAGAAGCACTGAATACGCAGCCCGCTGTTGTCGGTGAGCTGTTCCAGCAAAGTACTTTTGCCCGAGCCACTTTCGCCTAACACCAGCAATAAGTCATCGCCAGTAATCAAAGCCTGTTTGATATCGGCTAATTGTTCGTCAGTGATTGCATCACTGAAATAGGGAGGCTGTTGCGCGGCATCATCGTGGTGCGCTGCCACATCTCTTAATAGAGAGGTGAACGGCTGATGGTGAAGCTGTAGCGCCGTTAATGTTGCGTCAGACAGCAGACCGCTGTGGTCATTGTCCAATACATCTTGTGCCGACATGGTGGGTGCGCCAATCGTGTGCTCTATGGATAGCATAGAGGGTAGACCGGATTACCCAAGAAAGCATCAAATTATTGTCGCTGTGCAACTATTTTTCACACATTCGACCTCGCAGGTACCGTGTATTGGTAACCTTCCGGGGTAAGCATGTCACCTCGCTTGATGTTACGTGGTGCGCCTCTCAGCTACGTCGAAAAGTGCTCTAGCGTTGCATGCAGGGCTTCGGGGTCGAAGTCTGCACTCACGTGTGAGCTGCCAATGCCGTTCAGCAGAATCAGCCGCACATTGCCGGCGCTGACTTTTTTGTCACGCGCCATGTATTTCAGGAATAGCTCCGGGGTCATGGAAGCGGGGGGCGTGACTGGAAGATCACAGCGTTGCAGCAGTTTGATGCCTCGCTCGCGCGATGCTTCATTAATAAGGCCAAGTCGTAGTGAGGTATCCAGAGCCATAGCAATGCCCGCGCTAACAGCTTCGCCATGCAACCAGTTCCCATAACCCATGGCCGCCTCAATGGCATGCCCGAACGTGTGGCCAAGATTCAACAGTGCTCTGACACCGTGCTCACGCTCATCCTGTTCAACGACATTAGCCTTGATCTGGCAGGATCGCTTTACCGCATAGGCTGTAGCGGCCGGATCTCTTGCCAACAGAGCTTCAACGTTATTTTCCAGCCAGGTGAAAAACTCGGCATCGATAATGAACCCGTATTTTACGACCTCAGCCAGACCCGCTTTGAGTTCGCGATCCGCCAGAGTATCCAACACGCCCATATCCGCAATTACAGCGGTTGGCTGATGAAATGCTCCAATCATGTTTTTGCCCAGCGCGTGGTTTACGCCGGTTTTGCCGCCCACCGATGAATCTACCTGTGCCAGCAGCGTGGTGGGAATCTGAATGAAATCCACGCCGCGCTGGTAGCTTGCTGCAGCATAGCCTGTCATATCCCCGACCACCCCACCCCCTAGGGCAATCAGGGTGCAACCGCGATCAAAATTCTCGCTCAGTAAGGCGGTAAAAACCTGATTTAGCTCATCCAGATTTTTGTACGATTCACCATCCGGCAAAATAACACTGGAGCAGGGTGTGTTTCCCAGGCTTGCCATGGTCTGGTCCAGATAAAGGGGGGCGATGGTCTCATTGGTAACTACCATAGCTCGGTTGCGAACATGGCCTGCAATAAGCCCGCGCTGATCGATCAGGTTGGTGCCGATATGGATGGGGTAACTGCGACTGCCCAGATCAATGGATACGGTTTGCATGGCTGAATTTTGCGGTGGCCTTGAGGGTTTACTCGGTGCTTTGCCCGGTTGTTGCTGGTTTCAGACAAACTTGATGATGTTGCAGTTGTCTGAGGATTTTTGACACCACATGATGCATTCTTCTTGAGTCAGTCGATATGCTTAGATGGGCGACAGAATTGTATATTGGCTCTCGTTCGCTCATCAGCGCGCGCAATCTTGCTTCAGGATCATCGGTTTGCAGTAGCGGTCGATTAGCATCAAAGGCGACGCGGCGCAGTTGCTCCTTGATGTCCACTTGTAGCAATATAACGCAACCGCGAGACATCAGATTCTGGCGATTTGACTCGCGCAGTATGGATCCGCCACCGGTGGCCAGCACAATGCTGGGCAGGGACGTAAGCTCGTCAATGATGCGCTCCTCCCTGTCGCGAAAACCCTGTTCGCCTTCGTATTCGAAAATAGTGGGAATGTCGACGCCGCAGCGTTCCTCGATCTTTCGGTCGCTGTCAATGAAGGTGAAGTTGATCTTGCGAGCCAACGCTCTGCCAACCGTGCTCTTCCCCGATCCCATAGGGCCGATTAGAAAAATGCTGGTCATGATCCGGGCGGTAGCTGGGTTCGGGCATATGATACCGGACCGAACCTTTGCTGGGAAATGAAAAAGGCCCGCGACATAGCGCGGGCCCCTTTTTCAGCTGATGTTTGCAGCCTGGCTGGCAGGCGGCAAACCGTGTTTCTCTAATAGGTCAGAGCAACAGTTTCCTTGATGATCTTCGGCGTAACGAAGACCAGAAGCTCGGATTTTTCATCCAGACTGGTTGTGTGCTGGAACAATTTACCGATCAGAGGCAGTTTGCCGAAGAAAGGTACAAAGTCGATTTCATCGATGATGGTCTGCTCATATACACCGCCCAGAACAATCGTCTCACCGTTCTCAACCAGCACCTGTGTGCTCAGCTCGCGGGTATCGATACTCGGTACCTGTAGAGAGCCTGCACCGAAGATCTGTCCAACCGTGTCTTTATTGACTTGAAGGTCCATGATAATGCGATCATCAGGAGTGATTTGAGGTGTGACGGTCAGGCCCAGCACCGCTTTTCTGAAGGCAACCGAGGCAGCTCCACTTGATGCGGCTTCCAGGAATGGAATTTCTACACCTTGCTCGATATACGCCTCATGCTGGTTGGCAGTGATAACGCGTGGACTGGAGATGACCTCACCCGTACCTTCTGCTTGCATGGCCGAGAGTTCCAGCTCCAGCAGTGTGCCGAAGGGTAGTTTTGCAAGTGCGACACCCAATGAGCCAAAAGGGTTGTTGCCAGGCAGATTGACGTTGAATCGCCCTGGTCCGACCGCATCACCGTTGAGCAGATCCTGTACACCGTCTGCGTTGCCAGATAATGCAAAGCCTTCACCCGCGGCGCCAGAGTTGCCTGGGTTTGCCGTGTTGCGGTTGAGTCCCCAGCGTACACCGATGTCCTTGTTAAAGTCATCGGATGCGATAACGATGCGTGACTCGATCAGAACCTGTCGGATAGGAACATCCAGTCGGAAAACCAGTGATCGAATTTCGTCGAGCTGATCGACGGTGTCGTTAATGAGCAGTGTGTTGGTTCGATCATCGACCGTGACACTGCCTCGGCTGGTCAGCAAGCCACCGCTTTCATCTGATCGCAGTAGCAATGCAAGCTCGGAGGCCTTGGCGTAATTTGCCTGAAAGAATTCAGTACGCAGTGGCGCAAGCTCGGTCTTCTGCTGCAGACCTTCCAGTTCGAGACGTTCGCGAGTGGCAATCTCTTCGGCAGGCGCAATCATTATAACGTTGCCAGCCTCCCGTTTGCCCAGAGCTTTGGTTTGCAGGATAATCTCCAGAGCCTGATCCCATGGCACGTTCTTTAATCGTAATGTGAGCTTGCCGGTAACCGAATCACTTACAACGATGTTCAAGTCTGTAAAGTCGGCCAGCAATTGCAACACTGATCGAACTTCGATGTCCTGGAAGTTCAGAGATAGCTTCTCGCCAACGTAACCGAATTTGGCTTTACGATTAAGCTCGATGTCTTCGCGACTCATCGGCTTTAGTTCGACGGTAAACAAGTTGTCGGACTGATACGCCAGTTGCTCGAACTCTTGGGTTGCGGGCTGGATAATAACCTTGGTGCCGCGTTTGTTCGAAATTGCATCAATGAATTGCACGGGTGTGCCGAAGTCCATAACATCCAGGCGCTTTTGCAGTTTGGCTGCTAGTTGCGTGTCAGGGAATTCGATAATTACGCGGCCACCTTCCTGGCGCATGTCAGTAACAATGCCAGCCGATGACAGGTCGAATAAAATCCGCCCTTCACCTGCAGGACCACGACGAAAGTCCAGCGCATCGATCTGGTTTTTACGCGACTCTATCGGCCCTTTACTGAAGTCAGCTGCAGGGGCGGGTTGGTCAGGGCTTGCCTGTGCAACAACAAGCGGTGCTGAACTTGAGCTGCCTTCTGAGTCCAGTGTTACCAGAAGCTGGTTGCCACGTACTGATGTAGTGTAAGGTGCCAGTGATGTCATGTTGATGACAACACGTGTTCTGCCGCCAGCCTCTACCGTGGTTACGTTCTGCAATAACCCGGAGCTAATGGCAATACGTTTTGTATCCATATCATTAGTAGTATCGGGTAAGTCCAGCGCGATACGTGCCGGATTATCGATTGTAAATGACTTGGGTGCATCGACGGGCCCACTCATTGTGAGCGCGAGCTGTTGTTTGTTGCCAGGCAGGGTGACATGAGTTATGTCCACCAGCGAGTTTGAGGCTGCTTGAAGCTGGCCTGCAAAGGCAATTCCTGCCACCAATAGTACGCTTACAGCACGAAGGGCTGCGCGCGTACCAGTGTGGCTGAGTCGGGTCGTGTATTCACGAGCTTGCATTTTCAACGTAATCTCCGATGTCATCTAGTCTTCGGCCATCGCGAGTTGTGCATCGCGATTAACCCAGCCACTAAGTCCGTCGGGCACTAGCTCGACGATTTCAATTTTGGTCTCTGAGACCTGAATAATTTTTCCGTGATTCTGACCGGCGTAGTTGCCAGGCTGAACACGGTGAATGGTTCCTTCAGGGTCTTTGACAAGTCCCCATGTCTGCGTTTGCTGTTGCAACAAGCCGACCATCTTTAATGAATCAACTGGATAACCTTCCAGTGGTTCGCGGCGGCGAGTAGCCTCAGGGCGAGGTCCCGTGTATTCAGTATCAGCGGCAATGGGTGATGCTGAAAGATCTGTCTGCGGTCGGAACGGGTCACGTATATCCAGAGGATCGTACGTATACGTCTGGTAAGGAGGGAATTCGGGTAAGGGGTCAACCTTGCCATGATGGGCTTGTTTGGTTTCATCGATAAAAAGCTCGAGGTCCGACATGTCACCGCCACACGCGGTTAGTAGTGTCGTGAAACCGAACAGCGGTATGAGTTTCAACCGTTGCATGGTCTATTCGTCCTCCTCGATATATCGGTAAGTGGTCGCCATCAGGTCCATTTTCAATTTCTTTGAACTAGTTGGAGCTCGTGTGCCAGCTGAGGTTGTCTCATTCTGGATGTCTATGTTGCTCAAGGTGACGATCCTTGGCAGTGCTGCCAAGCCGCTTATGAATTCGCCAAACTGGTGGTACTGCCCGCTAACGCTTATTCGTATGGGGTACTCTGCATAAAATTCTCGTGACACCTCACTTTCAGGCTTGAAATACTGGACCTCCAGTCCGCTGGCAACACTGGTTTGCGATAGATCAACCAGTAAGCTTTCAATGTCAGTCTTGTTAGGCAGCTGGCGAAGCATGACGTTAAACGTTTTCTTCATGTCCTCCAGCTGTTCGATATAGGCGGTTCGATTGGCAGCCTTTGATTGCTCACTGTCGAACGTTGCTCGAAGTTGAACTTCTTTGGCCTGAACGCGTTCCAGTTTTTCGAACTGGGGCAGAATCATCATGTAGGTCATGCCACCAATGACTGCTGCGCAACCAAGAACAATCAAGATGCCTCGAAGTGCTGCAGGAGCTGCACCGATGCGTTTGAAATCCTCGCCGTCGATTTTTTGCAGCTCGTTGAATGTGTCGCTAAATCCCATCGTCAGACTCCGTATCGTTATTTGGTCTTTCTTGAATCACACTCAGCTTGAACAAAGAAATACCGTCCTCTTCACCGGTCTCGATAACATCGAGTTGCGGATTCTTGAAGTAGTCACTTCGATCCATGCGGCGCATCAGTGCTGATACACGGGCATTGGATTCTGCCTTGCCTTCCAGAATCAGCTGCGATGCTCCGCTTTGCTTCATCTCGGTGAGATAGATCCCGTCAGGTAGTCTTGATGCGATCTCGAAAAAGGTATGAACAATCTGTGGACGCTGACCCTGTAACTGCTGAATGATCTCCATACGCGCCAGAAGATTATTCTTGGTTTCTTCAAGCTCTTTGATTTCTTTGAGCTCTTCTTGCAGTTGTGCGATTTCAGAATCCAGGCGGGCGTTGCGCTGATCCTGAAATACGACTTTGCCTTCGGCGTATTTAAAACCGCCAAAGCCAGCACCTATCGCTAGCATCATGCAAAGTCCCAATACAACATAGAACTCGTTGTTGGTCTCTATGCGGTGCGTTTCACGCCACGGGAGTAGATTAATTTGTGTCATAGGTCGGCTCCTCGCATAGCCAGTCCGCAAGCAATCATCATGGCTGGGCCATCATCCTTGAGCCGTTGTGAAGGAATGTCAGAGGCGACACTCATCTGACCAAACGGGTCGGCAATAAGGGTCGGTGTACCGATTCGTTGTTCAATCAACTCATCGACACCGGCAATGCCAGTGCTACCGCCTGCAAGAACAATCTGATCAACGTAATCGTTCTTGTCAGCCGAGAAAAAGAACTGCAGAAATCTGTTGGCCTGCTGGACCATCAAGTCGCGAAACGGGGTGAGTACTTCGGGGTCGTAGTTATCTGGCAGGCCACCAATACGCTTAACCCGGCCAGCATCCTCATAGGAGAGGCCATAGCGACGCATGATTTCTTCGGTGAGTTGCTTGCCGCCAAAAGGTTGCTCGCGGGTATAAATGAGTTGTTGATCGCGTAATACACACAGGCTTGTCATGCTTGCGCCGACATCAAGAATGGCGACGGTCTGATCAACACCTTCATCGGGCAGCTGATGCTTTATAAGCTGAAACGCGCCTTCCATGGTGTAGGGTTCGACGTCTACAATTTTGACCTCCAGTCCACCAATATCTGCAGCAGCCGTCCTGTCTTCGACGTTTTCACTTCGCGATGCGGCCAGCAGCACGTCCACCATGCCATCGGCTTCCTCTGAAGGGCCTACCACTTGAAAGTCGAGATTGACCTCATCAAGCGCATAAGGAATGTACTGGTCCGCTTCGAGTTGAATCTGGGCGTCCATCTCGTGATCTTTCAGATTGCTGTGCATCTGAATCACTTTGGTGATAACCATGGCGCTCGGTACAGCAACTGCACAGGCCTTGGTGCGCGTGCCGGAGCGTTTCACTGCACGGCGAATTGCTTCGCCCACAGCCTCTACGTCCTGCAGGTTCTTTTCATTGACCGCGTTTGCCGGTAGGGGCTCAACGGTATAACTGATCACCTTGAAACCTTTTTTCGTGGGCTTGAGCTCTAGGAGCTTGACCGAGGTTGCAGTGATGTCCAGACCGATAAGGCCTGCGTTTCTGGATGATATTTTGAGTGCCATGTCCGGTTTAGCGCCCAACTTGCGATTTTACTTTAGCGTCAGTCGAGGTTTTCTCGGTAAGCTTCGCAACTTGAGTCACGTTTCTCCTAGAGGTGCGTGGGTTAGTGGGGCCTGTGGAAGGGTTACTTGATGGTTGACATCAGGTTTTGAATCAAACCAACGTGACGCTTTAACAATGAATTCGATCGAGTTCTGGGTGGAAACGGGCAAGATGGCGACAGAATGTTGGCGCAAACGCCATGCTCAGCTGGGAACTAGCTATCAGATTGCATAAGTGCCGAACAACTTTCGGGTGTGTCTTGCGCGCAGTTGATATAATTTGCGGAATTCTCACGCGTATCGGCAACTCAATGCCTCACTCAACTACTTCAAGACGCAGGCGCCGCCGCTCTCACCGCCATGGTGAGGTTTCCTCCGGATTACACTCGGATAGAAAAAAGCGAAGCTTGCTAGGCAGACTATTCAAATGGCTTGCCATAGCTGGCATCTCGCTGGGCGTCATGGGTGCCATGGGCGTGGGTTATTTGTACTACTCCATCGCTCCTGACTTACCCGACGTCCAGCAATTGCGCGAGGTGCAGCTGCAGATGCCGCTGCGTATCTACACGGCAGACGGCGATCTGATTGCAGAGTACGGCGAGAAGCGACGCGAGCCCATCCAGATCTCGCAGGTACCTGATAGCCTGAAAAACGCCATCATCGCAGCCGAGGATCAAACGTTTTATTCGCATCCTGGTGTTGCCTGGCAAGGTCTGGCGCGAGCGGCGTTTCATCTGATCAAGACAGGCCGCAAAGGGCCTGGGGGCAGTACCATCACCATGCAGGTGGCGCGCAACTTCTTTCTGTCTAACGAGCGCACCTACGATCGTAAGATTCGTGAGATTTTTCTGTCTCTTAAAATCGAGCGCGAATTAGCCAAAGACCAGATCCTAGAGCTTTATATCAACAAGATATATCTGGGCAATCGCTCGTACGGCTTCGCTGCTGCTTCACGTGTGTACTACGGCAAAAGCATTACCGAGCTCGAAGTGGTGGAGTCCGCCATGCTGGCAGGCTTGCCTAAGGCGCCCTCTCGATACAACCCTGTTGTTAATGCCGAACGGGCGCTGTTACGTCGTGACTATGTTCTGGGTAGGATGTTGGCGCTCAACATGATTGACCAGGCAACACATGACACCGCCAGAGCCACTGGGGTCACCGCCAAGCGGCACTATCCTCAGCCAGAAGCTGAAGCACATTATGTGGGTGAGATGGCTCGCTCGCGTGTAGAGCAACTGTTTGGTGAGAACTGGGCTAATGCCGGTTACAACGTTTACACCTCGATCCGTTCAGCCGATCAGCGTGCGGCCAATCTGGCGCTACGCAATGCGCTCTATGCCTATGAGGGTAGACGCGGTTACACAGGCCCCATTGATCAGTTTGATGAAGCTACTCTCGCCAGTCGGGCCTCCATGCTTGAAAAGCTGGGTGAACTTCCAGATCCTGGTGACCTATTGCCGGCGGTTGTTTTAAGCATTGCAGACAACACGGCCACGGTGCTTGCGGCTGATAGTCGCGAACATGTGCTGCAGCTTGAGGATGTGTCCTGGGCACGTGAGCGCGTTACCATTGATACCCTCGGCGAGGAAATCACGGCTGTTGATCAAGTGCTTGCGGTGGGCGATGTTATTGCTACCCAGCAGTTAGCTGACGGCACTGTGCGGTTTGTACAAGAGCCAGGTGTCGAAGCGGCGTTCATCGCTGTTGAGCCTTCAACGGGTGAAATAACGGCATTGGTAGGTGGTTATGACTACTATCGCAGCAAATTCAATCGAGCCACTCAGGCACGACGTCAGCCAGGTTCCACGTTCAAACCGTTTATTTATTCGGCTGCCTTGAATGCAGGAGATACCCCGGCAACGATCTACAACGATGCGCCAGTTGTGTTTCATGATGATGCGCTTGA
>JALZVU010000203.1 GCA_023301795.1 Granulosicoccus sp. | reverse complement strand
TCAACGAAAATCAGCTCTTCCTAGTCTGGAGTATTCATGAGACGCGGCAAGGCTGGCCCGTCTGGTTCTTTACTAAAGGCCCGCCCCAAACCGATCCCTTTTTCTGTAGCGGATTCTGTGAAGGAGCGGTATACAGATTATATTTCTGACGGGGACGCCCAGCCTGAGCTTCGATTCGCTCCAGGAAAAGGGTGTGCGAAGAATCTGGACTGGGCGTCCCCGTGGCTTCACAAAAAGTCCAGGCTAGGAGGCTTGGTGTGTATTGATCGTAGTTTTGTGGGCTCTTGTAAGCGACGAACATCTGCCGTAATTCTATCTGCAGCAATAACTCTGTTACAAGGTATCAATACAACTACAGTCCCTTACATACCCAACTACCCTACATATACTCGCAGCATAATTCACAGATACCAAACATCATTTATCCAACTAATCATTTATCCAATTATTAGAAAACAGGTTGTTCAGTAGCAAATGCGCATTTGCAATTGTTAACCCCCTTGTTCCGATGGCATCCATTAAGCTCGCACTTCGCTTGTTTAACGATTTACATCCAACAATAAAAACGGAGGATATTTCTATGTATGGAAAAGCACTAGCAGCAGAAACGTTTGGTACGTTCTGGTTAGTATTCGGAGGCTGTGGTTCTGCAGTACTGGCCGCGTTCTATGGTACCGGTGACAATGGCACCAGTCTTGGTCTTGGCTTCATCGGCGTCAGTTTTGCATTCGGCCTGACTGTACTATCAGCAGCCTACGCCGTTGGCCATGTATCTGGTGGACACTTCAATCCAGCAGTTACCATTGGCCTCGTCTTCGGCGGTAGATTCCCTGCAGCCAAAGCGCCGGGATACATCATTGCGCAAGTGATTGGTGGAACTCTTGCAGCTTATGCAATCTTCATCGTAGCCAGCGGTCAGGAAGGTTTTGCAATTACCCCTGGTGCTGGAACATTCGCGACCAATGGATTTGGTCCTAAAGGCTCGCCTGGTGGCTATACGTTCATGTCTGCATTACTCATCGAGGTAATTTTAACTGCAGTATTTCTGGTGGTTATCATGGGTGCCACAGCAAAACGCGCATCAGCCGCTATGGGTGGTTTGGCTATCGGACTCAGCCTGACACTGATTCACTTCATCAGCATTCCCGTAACCAACACCAGTGTTAATCCTGCTCGATCAACATCACAAGCCATTATCTCAAAGGTTTTTGGTGAAGGTGTGACTGTACCAATGGAACAACTCTGGTTCTTCTGGGCTGCACCTATTGCCGGCGCGGTCATAGGCGCACTGTTCTATCGCATTTTTCTTGATTCCAACGCTGACTTGGAAGCAGACATTGTTCGCACTGATTCAGCGCCCGCTGCCAGTCGCGAAGCACTAGACAACGCGACTCGTTAAGATCAGCTGTAAACAGCAGTTCGTTGGAAAAGTAGTGCGATGTAAAAAATGAGTTGCTTCTGACTGACTGCCAAACAGTTTTGTCTGGAGCAACTCATCACATCCTGATGGTTATTCCGGTGTGGTCAATGATTGACCATTATGTTCAGGCCCTAGGCTCAGGATATAGGGCGCCGCTTTTTTTGCCCACACATCCGCTGTACGAAATTCAGCTGCGCCCTCGCCCCACGCTCGGCGCAACATGTCCGTGTCGATAATCCCCGGGCTTAGTGGAATGGCCGCCATCCCCGCCGGTAGTTCTTCGGCCAGGGCTTTAGTCAGGCCTTCGATAGCCCATTTGGAGGCACAGTAGGGAGCAACCTCAGGCGAAACGCTGCGACCCCACCCACTGCTAAGGTTGACGATAACACCTGACTGACGCTTGATCATGGGTTTTGCCAGATGCCTGATAACCGAATGAACACCCACGATGTTGGTATTAACCAGCTGCTGAAACTCAGCAGACGGCACGTCCCAGAGCATGGCCGTTTCGTTGATCATGGCAGCGTTATTGATCACGATGTCAGGTGCACCAACAGCGTCAAGTATTGCGCTACACCAATGCTCTACAGCTATTGGATCGCTGATATCAACAACGCTGAAGGAGCCACTATCGCCGTAAAGGTTGCTCAGCTCTTCGATAGACACTGCGGATCGAGCACTGCCCACGACGTGATGACCCGCCATGACGAATTCATCAAGCAAGGCACGTCCCAGTCCACGACTACATCCTGTTAATACGATGTTCTTTTTCTGGCTCATGAGATACAGTTAGGAGAAGTTGTACAGGCTAAACGTCGTAATGAATGATACCGATCCAGAACCACCCGCGCGTGGTTTTGAAAAAACCGAATATGAGCAGCGCTGTACACTCATACAGAAACACATGCGTGACCAGGAAATCGATGTTCTGTGGCTAAGCACGCACGCAGATATTCTCTATCTCACAGGGTTCCTTACTCAGTTTTGGCAAAGCCCTACGCGTCCGTGGTATTTACTGTTGCCGCGAAGTGGTAAACCGGTGGCAGTCATCCCCTCTATAGGAGAGGCTTGCATGCAGCGGACATGGGTGGATGATATTCGCACCTGGCCCTCACCCGATCCGTTTGACGATGGCGTATCACTGCTGGTTGACGCGGTGCGTGAACTGGCGGGCCCAACACCGCACATCGGCGTGCCGATGAGTTCCGAAAGTTATGTACGCAGCACACTGCAAGATCAGAGTGCCATCCGTTCCGCACTGGCAGGAGCTCACTGGGTTGATGCAACACCGTGTATTCGCCCCGTCAGGCACATCAAGTCCGCCAGCGAAATTTCAAAACTTGAATTTGTCTGCAACGTTGTCTCTCGCGCATTTGCAAGCGTGCCCGAGATCATTCAAACCGGCATGACTGAGGCGCAAGCTTTCCGCGCTTTTAAAGTGGCGTGTCTCACACAAGGTGCTGATGATTGTGCGTATCTGGTAGGGGCTGCCAGCGCTAACGGCTATAACGATATTATATCCCCACCGAGCGACACAGTCATTTTGGAAGGCAATGTGTTGATCCTGGATACAGGCTGCACGTTCGACGGCTATTACGCGGACTTTAATCGCAATTTTGCGTTTACCCGCCTGGACGATGCCACCCGCGATGCTCATCAGCGAGTCTGGGATGCTACCGAAGCCGGACTTGAATGTGTAAGACCCGGCGCGCCCTGCTCCGATGTTTTTCACGCTATGCAACGACATTTGCTCAATACCGACAGTGGTGAATGTGAAACTGCAAGTGTTGGTCGTATGGGTCATGGCCTAGGAATTGAGCTGACTGAAACACCTTCTATTGCAGCGTTTGATGACACACGCCTACAAGAAGGTATGGTGATAACACTGGAACCGAGCATTAGCTACGCGTCTGGAAAGATGATGGTCCACGAAGAGAATGTCGTGGTCACCGATAGCGGTTACCGGCTTTTATCGCAACGTGCTTCACGAGATATGCCTATCATCAACTGAGCGCAATGCGACCGTACGCTAACGCCGCGCAATAACAATCAGGACACTTATGGAATCACTGCGCTTTACACTGGTCGACGATGATACAACTCAGCCGGCTATCGGGCTGGTCGTATTGCAGTCCGATGAAACGCTGGAACATGAACTTCGCCAGTACTTACCGGCAAACTATCGTCTGTTCCATACACGCATTGCCAACAGCCAGCTGATCGATGAAAAATCGCTGCAGGCGATGAAAGCTGAAGTCCCCAAAAGTGTTTCATTGCTCCCCAGGCACACCGACTTTAAGGTTATTGCCTACGGCTGTACATCGGCTGCAACGGTTATCGGTGAGCAGGCAGTCACTGATGCTATCCAGGGTGTCTTTCCCGGCTGCGCAGTAACGAATCCCATGACGGCCATCAAAGCGCAACTGCAGCACTTCGGTGCCCGGCGCATTGCGGTGTTAACACCTTACGAGCCGAATGTTTCTGCGGCATTGTGCAATAACCTGACAAAAAGCGGTTACGAAATCGTTCAATCTGGCTCGTTCCACGAACAACATGATCATCGCGTTGCACGAATTTCGCAAAGCTCATTGCTGTCTGCTGTGATGCAGCTTGGCGGCAGTGCCGATATCGATGCACTCGTTGCATGCTGCACCAATCTTCGTACCCATGATATTCTCGGTGACGCCAGTGATTCCATAAAGTGTCCAGTTATTAGCAGTAACTCGGCACTGGCCTGGCATATTCAGCAGCTGATGAGTGACATCGCCTGAATTCGTGACATCGTTCACGCCTATCGTGTTCCAGCAATAGTTTACCAAGCTGTAAACTACTGGACAGCTCAGTGAAAGTCTGGAATCCCACACTTTGACTTGTAGCAAGATATCATCACAACACATCGTTTTTCTACCGCCCTACGTAGCTAGCGACAATCACATTAGTGCTTCAACACACATCATGGGAAACCCAACGATGAAAAATGTTATAAAGATGACGCTGATGGTGCTGACCTTGAGCGTCATGAGTTTTGGCACAGCGCACAGCAATACGTCCGGCCAAACGTTACGAGGCGCTATTCAATCAGCAGTGTCAAACGGCAACGTCAATTACTGCGTCGACAACGGCGTCATAACGCTATTTGGCTGGGTAGATAACACGGTCACTAGGCAGAAAGTCGCACGTACAGCATTATCATTCGACGAAGTCACCAGCGTCATTGATTTAATCACTGTATCGAGCTAGGCAAATGCCTTGCTTCGCTCAGCTACCGACCATGCGTGCTGTCGTAGCCATTGACTGAGGCTTTGACGAAACCTTCAAGGTACTCGTCAGAGGGCTTAACAATGTCAATTTTCAGCGGATAGCATGCTGTGTCATCGTCCGAATGTGAGCTACCACAATCACCGCCAGGGCAACTGGACAACGCACCCAGTAAGTCGATTTCAGCCATGAACTCAATGTAGTCTCCCGGACGTACCGGACTGGCTTTCATAAAATACTGGTGAGTATCTTTTGTAAAACCTGTACACATGAAAACATTGAGTACATCGTGGACGAAGGGTTCGACTTCAGCCAGTGGCTTTGAAAGATGATCGCTCAGCGCCCGAGTAAGATTGGAATGGCAACATTGATGGTAATCAACGTCCTTCAATAAATGATTGGTGTACGGATCGCAACGCGTACCAATGACATCGTGCACACCACCGCCATCCTCATCCCATCCGTACCACTCCAACGTGTCCCATGTGATGGTTGCCATTGCACGCAGCGCTGGTAAGCTACTCCAGAGTCTGTCCCCTCTGGTGACATGCGTGGCGTGCAGCTGACGCGTTTTACCACTAAAAAATGATTCCGATAAATCGTGCTGATTCCACAGGTTCAGATCCCCTACCTGTGGGCCATCCACACTGTGAATCCTGAAACCATACCCAGCAGGCACCTCAAAACAGGCCGCATCGCGTGGTGCCGCAATAACGGTATCTACAACAACTAGATCACGACGCCACGTCTCAATATCACTGTGAGCTCGCGTTGGCACAGATGCCACGTCGTAGCACACCACCACGGGTGCGCTACGACGCTCATTGGCATCTGCCGGCTCGCTGGCCGGCTCTTTAGGATGGGTCAAATACTTTTCTCGGTCATTTGTTGTGCAATGTAATCTGCTTGACGGATCGCAAGGCTCACTATGGTTAGGGTCGGATTCTCAGCTCCACCCGTGGTGAACTGACTCCCGTCAGATACGAACAGATTAGCAATATCGTGCGATTGACCGAATCCGTTGACAACACCATCAGACGCATCGGTACTCATCCGCAGAGTACCCATATTGTGAGTTGAAGGATACGGTGGCGTGGGATAAGTTTGGGTTGCACCTACAGAATCGTACAATGCCATGCCCTGCTTATAGGCGTGGTTACGCATAGCTATATCGTTGGGATGATCGTCGAAATGAACATTGGCTACAGGCATGCCAAACTGATCTTTCGCATCCGACAAGGTAACGCCGTTGGACTCTTGTGGCATATCTTCACCCACAAGCCACATGCCAGCCATGTTTTCATACATATCCATAGCCGCTGTAAACTCGCGGCCCCATCCACCAGGGTTAAGGAACGCTGCCATGAACGGAACCCCGAGTGAAAGTGTTTCCATTTCATAACCACCCACAAAACCACGTGATGGATCATGCCGGGATTCATCAGTGATGATGCCAGCCATGGTGGTGCCTCGATACATGTTTACAGGCTTTTCAAATACGCCATAGACAGAGCCTGTCATGTGTCGCATGTAGTTTTTGCCCACTTGTCCGGAGCTGTTGGCAAGCCCGTCAGCAAACATCGATGACGCTGAGTTCAACAGGATACGTGGACTTTCAATGGAGTTACCCGCAACGCAGACAACCCGCGCTTTCTGCTCAATCTGATTACCGTCAGCGTCCTGATACACCACACCGGTTACCTTGCCAGTGTCGTCGTGGTTGACCATTAATACATGCGCGTTCTCACGTACTTCCAGATTGCCCGTAAGCTCACCTTTGGGAATTTCGGTGTAGGCAGTTGACCACTTTGCGCCCATCTTGCAACCCTGAAAGCAAAAGCCGAGCTGTCGGCAAGCAGGACGTCCATCGCGTTCTACTGAGTTGATCGCCATTCGGCCACTGTGGCAATCTTTGTATCCCATTTTGTCAGCGCCCGCTTTGAGCACCTTAAAATTGTTATTACCCGGTAGGCCCTCAATACCATTGGTGCGGGTCACACCCATTTTGTCTTCAGCTTTGTCGTAGTACGGTTCAAGCTCTGCCAATGTGACAGGCCAATCAAGCAAGTTGGCACCATCAACCTCCCCGTAGTGCGTTTTGGCACGAAACTCGTGATCCTGCAATCGTAACGACGCACCCGCCCAATGGACCGTAGAACCGCCTACCGCTTTCACAATCCACGCTGGCAGATTGGCAAAGTCTTTGGCTACACGCCAATCCCCGGAGGTGGTGCGCATGTCTGTCCAGGCCAGCTGACTAAAGCTTGGCCATTCATCATTCAAATAATCCTGTGGCAAGTGCCGCCCGCCAGCTTCCAGCGCAACAACACTAATACCTTTTTGTGCAAGTTCATTGGCCAGTGTACCGCCGCCGGCACCGGTGCCAATGATTACTACGACACTGTCGTCGTTAACATCAAATGGAGCTGTCATTGTTTTTTCCTCGTAGCTTGTAGCGTTGGTGGCACTCAGACCCAGTTAATATCGTCGAAGCCGCGCGTGATATAGCCGCCATGCTCGTGCGATGACCCTTCATAACCCAGCAACGTCCAAACAGCCGGCTGGTTATAAAGCCCAACGACTAACCCACCTCTAATCGTTTGGAAAAACTCACTTGCCTCCATCGTCTTGAGAATATCAACCCGATCAGACTCCCATCCGGTTTGCAGATAGTCCGGATGTCCTCGCACCTGAGCCAATGAGTTCAGTGCCGCTACACCTGCTTCCAGAAGCTGTTTAAATGCTGGATCTTCGGCGGCTTTCTCGTCGTGACCTTTCACAGCTGCCGCGTACAGTTCATCACCAAAGCGATCATGCGGATAAATGTCGCGGGCAATCTGTACAAGTGCTGCCATGGTCTGTGGCTCCAGACCCTTGACCTCGACTGCCCAACTAGCGGTGGATGCGGCGACAAAACCGCCACCCACCAGAAAACTGCTGCCTACTGCGGCCCCACGCTTAAGCAACTGGCGTCGGCTCATTGCCATCAGTGGTGATGATGGTGATTTGCCTTTTGGAAACTCTACGGGGAATTCGTTGTTATTATTTGTACTCACAAGTACTCCTCCTTCAATATTAGCTAGAGAAAACGACCGCCCCGTTCCAGCACTTCGATGGCATAGCCGTCCGGGTCGTTAACAAAAAAGAAACGGGCTATCAACGTGCCCTCTCGTTCAAACTCGACGATGTCACGGGGCTCAAAACCCAGATCTTTTATTTTGCGATGCTCCGCGTCAAGATCATCCACCGATACCGCCAGATGGCCATAGCCATTTCCAAGCTCGTAAGCTTCTTTTTGATCCTTGTTGACGGTCAGCTCCAGCTCAAAGGTGCACTCCGAGTTACTCAGGTAGACTAGGGTGAAAGAATCAAAGTCCAGCCTGTCAGCCACGTTCAGTTCAAAGGCTTGTTTGTAGAAATCCAGAGATCTTGTCTCTTCGAGTACTCGGATCATTGAATGAATGGCTTTCGCCATGGGTACATCTCCTCTGCGGTTGGTAAGTGGCGATTGTTGAATCACCACAAGGTTTAAATAATTCTCATTTGCGACCTTTACTCATATGTATAGTTCCAGAAAAGCGCAACTTACTATGACGCTCCGATACAAAAAAGTAAAGACAGCGACTGAAAAGCTTTTCCTGATATCCCAATGAAAAATTGTTCCGCACCACGGGCTCAAGGCAGAGCGCTTAGCGTCCCAACATAATCTGCTCAAGTGCAATCAGGCTGGCAAGATTGTGAGCACTGCAATAACGATCAACATACGGCGCAACAGGGTCCATGTAGGGGTCTGCCTCACCAGGTTCAAAGCGGCCCAACAATGGATTTACCCAAATCAGTTTGCCCGCACGTCGTTGAATAGCTGCCACCGACTTTGCAAGTCGTTCGGGCGGATCGGTATCGCAACCGTCACTAAATATGACAACCACCGTACGACTATCAACGCGACGATTCAGGTGCAAATCATTAAATGTTTCCAGCGACTGCGCTATGCGAGTGCCACCCAGCCAACCTTTGCCATGCGCATTCAGAACACGTTCAAAATCCTCCTCACTCAAACGGGCATAGCCTGCCGATAGTTCGTGAAGCTCGGTATTGAAAACAAACGCATCCGAGCGCTGGAAGACCGTCATGAGGATGCGAGAAAAGCGCAGAAACAAACGCGCATACACATCCATGGACTGACTAATGTCCAACAATAAAACAAAACGATGCAGGCGTTGACGTTTACGCTTGAAACGAAGATCAACGGGTTGGCCACAATAGCGCAGCGATTGGCGCATCGAACGCCTTACATCAATGACGTGCCCTCGTCGAGCGCTGTATTCTCGTCTTGAAAAACGCTTGCGCGCTCGGCGTGCCAGACGTTCAACGAGTAGCTCGATCTCACGCATTTGCCGTTGATCGAACACAAACCGAAAATCAGCCAATGACAGTGCTTTAAAGTCACCAGCCCCAAAGAACTCTTCCTCCTGACGTTGCTTCTCGGATGTCCCGGCCATACCCAGCAGCTTCTGCTGCCCCGCCACGCTCAATGATTGATCATTGATACCATCCAGGTTGTCACTACCAGCCGGCAGCGGTTCACCATCGGCCTGCCAAAACGTATCGAACAAGGCATCAAAACGGTGCCAGTCGGATGGGTTATTACACGCGCAGCTACGGGTGCAAGCCATAAAACGGCTGCGCGATTGTGCATAGCCCATGGCCGCCAGAGTCTGAAACTGCATCAGCGTGCCAGGGTCCACCTGCAGGTCGTTGGCCCGCAAAAATTCGGCAAAGTCATGCAGGCGTTGTGGGAGTGCTATCACAGCTGAACCAGACTCGCGGACACTTGACTAAAAACCTTCGTCACCAAACACCCTCGCTCACTATTATGGTCACGCATACTATGTGGGTTAGCCACTAACAGCGGCGTCCAGTAACGAGGCAAAGCCTTGTTCGTCCGCCTGAATAAGCGCAAGATCCTCACGGGTTTTAATGAGTGTGGCTAGTGAGTGATGCACCTTATCCACAGAGTTTGCCAGATCGTTAACTTCCAACTGCATAAGAGCTGCCGCCCAATCGAGCGTCTCGGCAATTCCCGGAGCCTTGCGCATAGAGGCACCGCGCAGTTTCTGCACTACACTTACAAGTTGCTGATTAAGGTGATGATCGATATCGGGTAACCGAGCCTTGACGATTGCGCGTTCTCGTTCAGCATCCGGGTAATCCAGATAATGGTAAAGACAACGTCGCCTTAGCGCGTCACTGAGCTCTCTGACACCGTTTGACGTCAAAATGACACGAGGACGAGTGCGCGCCGCAAAGGTTCCCAATTCTGGAATACTGATTTGAAAGTCAGATAACACTTCAAGCAACAACGCCTCAAATTCCTCATCGGCACGATCTATTTCATCAATGAGCAACACCACTGGGCGCTCGCTGGCAATGGCTTTGAGCAGCGGTCGTTCAATCAGAAAATCATGGCTGTATAAGGTGTTTTTAAGCGATTCAGGATCAGCACTGGCTGCCATTTGAATCGCCAGAAGTTGTCGCTGGTAGTCCCAGTCATAAAGCGCATGCTGCGCATCCAGCCCTTCGTAGCATTGCAGACGGATAAGCTCTGCATCATCTATCTGTGCCAGGCACTTTGCCACTTCGGTTTTACCAACTCCTGCCTCACCCTCAATCAGCAGCGGCCTGCCCAGCACGTGAGACAAGTGCAAGGCCGACACCAGGCTATCGTCTGCAATATAGGACTGCTTGGCTATCGCTGCCCCTAATTGTGCTATTTGCAGACTCATTCCTGTTCTCCAATCATTTAAGGATTACCACGCTTTGCTGCCCCATTAGCGGGACGCTCCAATGCCTTGAAGGCACCAAACTCCCAGTGACGAATGGCCAGTATCATACTGGCACCGCGACGTTGATGGCTGGGATAGGCATGGTCCTCTCGGGCCAAATCATCAAACAGCTGCCCAGCCGCTTGCAAACGATTCACTATTTGCGCAAATGTAGCCGCGGATATATCACCGCTTTTGACTAACCGTACGGCATCCGGGGCGTCAAACGCGCTATCAAAAAACTGGTTTTGCACCTCACGACGAAAAAATTGTTCAATCGGCCCATTCGGCTGCCAGTGAAAGTTAATACCGATAAGGGCGCGAATGCGGTTCCCGGGCAATAGCTCCGCCATACGCATACGATCAAGCTCTGCTAGCTTTTGAATACACTGGGTCTCACTGATGCGATAGCGTTCCACGATATCGGTAAAGCGCCAGCCATTGACCACACAATAGGCCACCAGAAGCAACACGGGATCGCTGACCAGCCGCTCCTCCTGCTCCACAGAAAGCCCATCGAGCGCCGCATGGCTGTCGCTGGCAAGCTTTGCCAGCTCTGCAAATTCCAGGCTCAAGATGTCGCACAGAGCGTCCAGCCTCTTCAATGTGAAGTTGCCCGCAGAAAACATCTGCTTAACCGCGGATTCGGACAACTGAAGCTGCTCGGCAAGATCTCGATAGGAGATTTGACGGGCTTTCAGCTCTCGCTTTATGACTTGTACAAGACGGCTTGATTGGCTCAAGATGGATAGTCCAGGCTAGAAGCTCTAAAATTCAGTACTCGTGATACTAAAATAGCGCACTTTTTCTACAAAGGTTTGTTTTTCGCTCTTCCAGGTCGACACTAGCGTCAGTTCAACAACAACTCATCACACGGAACTGATTGCCATGAACCTGTTTACACGAATTACCGCAACCCTTGGTGCTACTGCTGACTCAGCCGTCAGCCGCTTTGAAAACCACGACGCCATTGCCGAAAGTGCACTAGTACCAGCTCGTCAAGCGGTGACAAAAGCCCGCATACGACATAACCATCTGCGCAAGGCGGGTGATGATATTAGGCAACGTCTCAGCAGTGCCCAAACTGAAGCAGATCGATGGACGGAGCGCGCACGTAAACTGGCTGAAACTGATGAACAAAAGGCACTTGAGTGCCTTGAGTATCGCCGTAGCAGTCTTGATCTTGTGAGCTCACTGGGGGATGAGCTTGCCGCGCACGAAGCTATGGAAGAGAGTTTGACAAACCGCCTGACCCAGATGCAACAGCGACTGGACGGCATGACACATCAGCGCAATGCGATGCGTTCGCGTGAATCACTGGCCAAGGCAACTGATGTGCTGGATCGTATTGACACTGCCAGCGAACACGGCGTGGATGCGATCTTTGAACGATGGGAAGTGAGTATCAGTGACACCGAAATGCGCCACGAAATACATCAAGACATCGTAACAACAAAGCCCCTGTTGCAACGCGAATTCGAAGCAGAAGAAAAACAGGCTGCGCTGCAACTTGAGCTTGCACAGCTGCGAACAAGCAAGGAGTCAGCAGACAATGCTTAACACCAATACAGCCCTCGCAGAAACATCGTATGCATCCACCGACAATGTGGTCATTGACGATGGGGTCACTGCTGATACAGCAGATAGCCACGCTACTTCACAAGCGATTGATGATAGTGCCAGTACACCCTATCTAGCTCGAACGCTTAATGCTATCCGACAGGGCGCATCGGTGGCTGGCCTGTTAAGAATGGGGGGCGCAGCCCTCATGGTGTTCTCCCTATCATTGTTTCTAGTGCAAGGTGTTGATGCCGCATCTGATCTTCATCGCTACCTGTTGCTCTTGGGACAAACATTACTACTCACAGCAGCAGGCTTTGCGGTGGGGTTCATTCTCAAAGAACCACGTGGCGCACGAGTGTTTTTCTCTTTAGGCTTGATATCCATCCCTGCAAACTTTGCTGTACTGGGCGCGATGATCTACTCCATCGCTCCACTGGATAGTGTTTTGACAGACTACCCCACGTACGCCAAGTGGGCGTCAACCAGTCTTAACGAGCTGTTAATAGCAGGCGCGGCCGCACTGGTGGTTCTGGTACCCATGTGTGTTTTTTGTTTCGCTGTGATGGCTAGACAATCCAAAGGGTGGTTAAGCGCAGGCTACTTGTTGGCTTGTTCAACCTTGTTGATCCCTGTTCGCGATACATTAAGTGTCACGCTCATAAGCTGCGTGTGTGCTGTGGCAGTGATTGCTTTACTGGCCAAGCGCCAGTCGAATACTGAGCGCCAGTCCACCGATGAAGAACGCTTTGCAAAGGCACTGTTGTTCGCACCAGCCGCTCTACTTCTGGCCCGCTCTGCCATGCTGTATGACGTTGACTTTCATTTCTTGCTGGCCATTGTTATCGCTATTCATTACGGCCTGCGACACTGCGTGAAGCATCCATCCAAACATGCCTGGTTGAAGACTAGCGCAAAGATCCTCAGTGCTTCGAGCGCCTTCGTTCTGGCTGGCATGTTCGGCTCTTTAATCAACTCACAGTTTCCTTTCATTGATCCATTCCTGTTGTTCGCGAGTGTATTACTGGCGCTAAACATCGATCTGGTTCGCCTGATGGGACAATCCAGAACAGGTAGTGTCATGCATGGAGGCTGGGCAGGTCTTTGCTTCGCTGCTATCGCAACCGATATATTGGTGGGCAGCGCATTCACAGGATCTACCACTAGCCTTGCATTGGCGGTTTTAGTGACGTGTGCCAGTGTTATCACTCGCCAGAGGCTCGGCGCAATTCTCGGAACGCTGTCCATTATTGGTGTGGTCCTGGTCAATAGCGCAGATCTGTTCAGTATGGTTCTGGATACCGGTTGGGCAGGAATGGCTGTTGCCGGCGCCTCTACCATTGTTGCGGGATCTCTACTGGAGCGATACTGGCCAGTGCTAAAGCTAACCTGGGAGCAGCGCTTTGGAGCTCGCCTTGAAACGAATCGTTTACACTCTTCCACATAAGCAGATTACAGTCCGGGCCACAACGGCCCGAGGCTGACCTAACGGAGCAAACCATGTCGCTACAAGCCGTACTTGATAAGGTCGATGAAAACCTGCCACAGGCGCTCGACCGACTGTTCGAGCTACTGAGTATCGATAGTATTTCCACAGATCCGGCCTACAAGGCGTCCTGTCTCAAGGCTGCCAACTGGCTGGTCGATGATCTGACGTCCATGGGATTCGAGGCCGCCAGACACGACACACCAGGGCACCCCATGGTAGTTGCACACCACATGAGCGATCCTGACAAGCCACATGTCATGTTCTACGGACACTACGACGTGCAGCCTGTTGATCCCCTCGAGTTGTGGCACCGGCCACCATTCGAACCTGCTATCGATGACACGCCAAACGGCAAAGTCATCAGAGCCCGTGGCGCAGCCGATGACAAGGGTCAGGTCATGACATTCCTGGAAGCCTGCCGCGTGCTTAAGCAAACAACCGGGACATTGCCGATTAACGTCAGTATCTTCTTCGAAGGCGAGGAAGAAAGTGGATCTCCCTCTCTCATCCCGTTCATGCAAGCCAACACCGAGTTATTGAAAGCCGATATGGCTCTAGTGTGCGACACCGGTATGTGGGACAAAAACACACCTACTATCTCAACCATGCTGCGCGGCATGGTGGGCGAGGAGATTACTATCACAGGCCCATCGCTGGACTTGCATTCTGGCATGTACGGCGGCCCTGCCATGAACCCTATTCGCGTGCTAACGCGCATCATCAGCGATCTGCATGACGACAACGGACGCATCACCCTGCCAGGCTTTTACGATGGCGTGGAAGAACTAACCGATGAAGTACGCGCCCAATGGCAATCGCTGGAACATGATGACGATGCGTTTCTACAATCTGTTGGCCTATCCGAGGCTGCCGGCGAAAAAGGCTACTCCGTACTTGAGCAGATCTGGGCCCGTCCAACGTGCGATGTTAATGGCATCAGTGGCGGCTACAGCGGTGAAGGTTTCAAAACTGTCTTGCCTTCAATTGCGCAAGCAAAAATCAGCTTTCGCCTAGTAGGAACACAAGACCCTGCCAAAATACAACAAGATTTCTACCGACACGTTGAAGAGCGACTTCCCGTAGATTGCACAGTGTCTTATAAAACCAAAGACGGATCACCGGCAACAGTGATGCCGGTGGATGCCCCTGCCTTCAAAAAGGCGCAGCAAGCCTTAACTACAGAATGGGAGAAAGAGGCAATCTATGCGGGGTGTGGTGGCTCAATACCTGTTGTCGGTCATATCAAGGACATACTCGGAATGGACAGTCTGCTGGTCGGCTTTATGCTCGACGATGATGCCATTCATTCACCGAACGAAAAATACTCGCTGCGCAGCTACCACAAAGGCATACGCAGCTGGGTACGAATCCTGGATGCATTGGCTGCGGACTGACTGACATGGCAATAAAAGACAATCGGGACCGACTAGAGGACGCTGCGCAGGATAGCGTGCAACTAAGCGGTTTCAACAGCTTGAGTTTCAGAAAGCTTGCGGACGAAGTGGGTATCAAGTCCTCCAGTGTGCATTACCACTTTCCGGAAAAATCTGATCTTGCCCATGCTCTTATTGTTCGGTACAGCGCAGCAGTTTCTGAAACACTCAACGACATTGCCAACCAACGATGGGGCTTGCGGCGCAAGTTACAAGCCTACATCGCAATTTTTGAGCAGACCGCCAAAAGTGAGCGCGTCTGTCTCTGCGGCATGATGGCAGCAGAGATCGAAGCTCTGAACGACGATAGTAGGAAGCAGCTGGATCTGTTTTTCAAGATGATGGAGCAGTGGCTTGTTGACTTGCTGGTTGCGAACGGGGACGCTCTTAATACAGACGTGACGCCGGCCGCCTTATCAAGCGCGATACTCTCAGGTCTGGAAGGCGCGTTGCTGCTGGATCGGGTGTCAGGTAACCAAAGCCATCTCAACGCTCAGAAAGATCTGATTCTTTCACTGGTCTAACCTCGAATCACCCTACACTGGCGACGCTGACGCATTGAGCAGCTATGCCGAGCGCTGGAAATACCTGAGCCAACCATGAAGGACAACTATTCAACTAGGATCTATTGCTTGAGTAGCGCGACCGCCTGGTATGCAGACTCTACTGCGCCCTCAAGATACCCAGCGTAGGCGCAACTACTGCCAGCCATCTCCGAGCCCGCCCATATCAACTTACCTCCCCACTCAGCTCTGTTAATGCCCCGACTGCTGGGATGAGCTCTGTGTGAAAGACGATCACTATCGGTTGTGGTAAACGAATCAAATGCCCAATCTTTAAAGTAGATGTTTAACGGATTAGCACCCTCAGCACCAAACATACGCGTTATCTGCTCGATGGCCAATTTTTTGATTTGTGCTTCATTATCTTTACGTTGATCTGAGGCAATGCCGACAAATCCAAACAGCGCATAAGGCCCTCCATGTTTAGGGGAGGCATCGTGTATTTCTACCATGGGACCCATCTGACTCATACCATCTCCCGACAAGCCTCTGTTTTTCCAGAATGGTTGGGAGTAGCTCAGAACAAGTTTCGACTCAGCGGCCATCCAGGTAGATACAGATTCAAGCTTTTCACAGTAACCCGATGCCATCACTGGCTGTATGGCAATACTTTGTGCCACCACTCTGGGTGGCAATGCCAGCACAACCTGAGAGCTGTTAATTTCAAGTGTCCGCTCACCGTTAGTGGCCACGGTTAACACCCCTTGTTCAGTCGATGTGATGCTCTGCGCAGCCGTGTTGTGCAAGACGGAATCAGATGGAAGCGTTGCAGCAATCTGATTAACCAGATGCACCATGCCGCCGCTGATCCTCAGCGACCCTGCCATCGAAGCACCACCCAGAGTGTGTTCGGTCGAACCGTTACCGTATTCAATAACGGACTTACCATCGCTGGCCTGTTCAAACACAGCACTTGACAGGTTTACATCGTTGATCAGCGCAGCCATACGCTGTTGGTCAGGCCAGAACCACGACGGCCCTAGATCGATGGCAGGGTTAATCCCGGATGACGAACCGGCATCCGTTGAAAGTGACAATATTCGCCCTCCAAGTATATCCTTGGCTTCAATGAGCAGGCTGTCAATGCCACGCTTGGCGAGCAGATGAGCAACAGTGACGCCGCTCAGCCCGCCACCAATAACCAGTACTTGAGTATTCACTGCGTGTGCTTCCTTGAGACAATACGCGCCAATCAATGATCGCCTGGCGGCGGCGAATAGCTTGACACTTCCTGCATAGCATATCGCAACGGCAATCCACCAGTGGCCCGAATAAGGTGTGTTGGTGTAACCCGCACGTAGCGTGCAGCTCCATATTCTGCTTCATGTGATTGATCATCAATCACAAGCTCCGCACGCCCAGCCACACTTAACAGATGGCCTTTCTCAAAATCAGGGAATACCAAGCCAACCCTATCATCCAATAGAATATTACCCAGGGTATTGAAAAATTTATTGCCGTCATAGTCAGGAAAAATGATTGTCTGATCGTGAAGTACTTTTACAAACCCCGCTTTTCCACCACGATGATTTACATCGACTCCCGCACGCCGATCATCGCTCGTTACCGGTGCACGTGATGCAATAAAAAAAATATCTGAGCTGCGAATGTGAGCTATGTCTTCAGCCGATAAACGAGAATCTAATTCAGTGAATGCCTTTGTGTCACACAATTCAGCAGGCTCGCGCTTATTGATATAGCGCGGGCAATTCCCGAAGCTCTGATCGACATCAATCGTCATACGCTTTGCATCCCCGGCTGAGAGAGTACCGTTCATCCGGTTACGCCGACGGGTCTCCAGCTCAATTCCCAGCACACCGATTTTGTCTCCTGGTCCAAGCTGTAAGTCAGCTGGCTCACCTGCCAAAGCAGTAGCATTGATCGTCAACACAGTATCGCTCGGTGAGTTGATAAACCCAGGTGGGCCCACGCGCATAAAAGGCCATGGCTGACCACCTGCATCTACAGCGCTTAACACGACAAATTGCAGATTGGCGAAGAAAATACGGTGCTGCTCAGGCATCGCATCACGAATCATTGCAGCGCCTCGCTTGAGCATCAATTGCTCAACATCGAGTAGGCGGTGAAGCTCCTTTTCACCTTTATGCCAAACCTCATCACTCATGATCTGGGAATATCGACAAAGCCGTCGAGTGATTGGACTGATTTTAGCCACGTGTTGATCTGGGGATAGGGAGTCAGGTCTAGCTCACCCTCATTGGCAACAGCGATATACGAATAACAGGCAACATCAGCAAGACTTGCCTGCTCACCAACAAGCCAGGTACGGTTGGATAGATGCGCATCCATCATCGCGAACAAACTCTCACTCGCAGACACTGCAGCCTGATGATCACCGGGCACGCCGAAGAGTTTGATCAAGCGCGCCATATTGGGTCCTCGAAACATCACGCCTGCAGCGATGCCAAACCACTCATCAACTTGCGCTCGCTCTTGCAGTCCCTCGGGCATCCACCCCTTGCCAGGGGCATGGGCTCGTTCCAGATGCTGAATGATGGCGATGGAATCGCGCAAGATGAAATCAGCCTCTTTCAACGTCGGCATCTGAGCTAAAGGATTAATAGCCAAATAGTCGGCCCCTTTAAGCTGGCCTTCCATCTCCATGACCGCGACCAGCTCCAGATTGATTTTCATCAATGAGGCAGCAAGTCTGACGCGGTGGCAGTGTCCGGATTTGGCAAAATCATAGAGCTTTATGGACATAACAATTTCCTTGGTCGTCTGTATCCCGGTGGAGTCCGAGTGTGTCCCGTGGATAGTAGCTCAATGCTATATTAGCAATCAATTCCCAAAATATAGGTACTAACTGTGCAAATACGCACAGACAACAACATGAATGCACAAGACCATAACTGGGAGGACTTGCGCCTTGTCCTTGCAATCGCACAGGGGCATGGCCTGTCCGGCGCGTCTCGTATATTGTCCTTGCACCACGCCACGATTTTACGGCGCCTGAACAGTTTTGAAGCACGGATGGGGGTCATCCTGTTTCAACGTGGTGCTCGAGGATATGAGCCTACCGAGGTCGGTGAGGAACTTGCAAGTGTTGCCTTATCGATTAATCAGAATGTTGAAGAAGCCTACCGTCAACTGGCTGGTGAGGACTTGCGTCTTTCAGGCAATATCCGTTTCGTTACCTCCGATTTCATTGGGCAAACCCTGCTACCGCCCGTACTCACACGATTCAGACAGACTCATTCAAGTATTGATATCGAAGTATCAATCTCTCCCAAGTTTGCAAGTCTTACCAAACGTGATGCCGATGTTGCATTTCGAGCTGCCAACGAACCACCTGACGATCTTGTTGGAAAGCGAATAGCCGTGCTTGGCTACGGCCTTTATGCACACCGCAATCTGTTAGCCGGACAAGACTACAAAGCTCAGCTGGAGCAATTGGACTGGGTTGGAGATGACCACACTATTGCTCATGTTTCAACCAATCAGTGGCGCTTGCGTGAGTTCCCGAACGCGTGCGTGCGAACGCGTTTTGATAGCCTCCTCGGCAAATTTGCCGCTATCCAAACAGGCATGGGCATTGGTTTTCTGCCGCATTTTCTAGCCCTGAGCGATAACAATCTTGTATGCCTCAAATCTCGTCCAGAAAATTGGACCCTGGATCTGTGGCTATTGACTCACCCTGATCTGAACAAGATGAATCGAATTAAGGCATTTCTAAGCTGTGCAGAAGAGGTACTGACCGACTTCGATCTCAGCAACATTACAGAGAATTCGGCACCGCCAGTGTTTTTCGAACGCTAGCCTAGACTATTCATGAGTAATCCAGACTAGAGGCTGTGTTGATCAAACAACTATTCATCACGCTAATTAAAGAGCCTGCCCGAAAATCAACTGATCGAGCAAAGGCGCTATTCCGACAGGCTAGTACATGCTGTCGTCCAGATCTTTGGCGATCATGCCTTCCACAATGGCCACCTCCTCTGCTGGCGCCTTGCGATGATGCATCATCAAATCACCCAGAGTGGGGACGGTTTCCAGAGACGGCATGGCAGCCGGGTCCCACAGCTTGGAGCGTAAAATTGCTTTGGCGCAGTGACCATAAGCCTCTTCAACATGGATAAGCAGTACAACTTTCGGCAGCTTGCCTTGCATTGAAAAAGGCGCAATCAACTCGGGATCATTACTAATCTGAGCCGTACCATTCACCCGTAACGTGATCGATACACCCGGAATCATGAACAGTAACGATACGTTGGGCGACTGTAAGACATTTCTGAGTGTGTCATATCGACGATTTCCCGGGCGATCCGGGATCAGCAATGTAGATTCATTAGCCACAGTCACAAACCCAGGCGGATCGCCGCGTGGGGACAGATCCGCCTTACCCGCAGCGTTTTGTGAGGATAGGCAGCAGAAAGGCGATTGCGCGATGAATCGTTGCATTGGCTCTGTAATAACAGTGGTCGCTTTCGCCCAGATACTGTCTGTTGTCTCCCCACAAAGAGAACGCAGCTGGGTCTCGTCATCGATTAGGAATTCGGGACGGATGGTCAAATTATTCACAATTTAATGCCCTGCTCTTTGATGTGTTGTCGCCTTGCACTGGAATTTACACCCTGTACAGCACTATTCCTGAGGAACTATTGGCATTTCAGTCACTCAGATACCTATCTAGTGATAGATGCGTATAATCTTCTAATTATCCACACACACTGAGTATTTGTCATGCAAAACGAGAACCTAATTAACTACAGGGCTGCCACTTTTACATGTAGCCAATGTAACACCACCATTGAAACAAGGTCGACCGGCGCGCAAGAATTGCGGATTGAAACCTGTTCAAATTGCCATCCGGCGTATACCGGCCAACAACGAAAAACGGTAAGCTCAAGTCGCATTGATACATTTAATAATCGATATCATGCGAACGCTTAGATCTCCCTGTTACTTGCGGTACATTTCTGCCGCAAGTAACGCTTAGCACAGGACATTCATTCAACATGATTCGACACGATGCATTCTCAGGCGCACTGGTGGCAGATGCTGCTGCGATGGGCCTTCACTGGCTTTATGATCAAGAACAGATCAAGCTGATTGAAGCCACAGGCAGCCTGCTTTTCCGACAACCCGACGCTACTGTATTCGAGGGCAAGCGCGGACATTTTGCACACGCCGCACGGCGTACTGGACAATTGTCACACTATGGTGAGTCAGCACGCGTAGCAGGCGCACTTGCTCTAGGTAATGGTTACACCACAGCAGCTCATCAGCATGAGTTCATGGCATCGTTCGGGCCTTGTGGCTCCTACCACGGTTATCCCGACCGACCAACAAAGCAATTGATCGCGCGGATGATTCTTGACGGTGATGAGCTGGCTACGCCTTCTGGAATGGACGATGATCAGATGCCAGCACTGTGCGTTGTTCCAGGCTTGTTTGCGGCATCTGCATCAGAGTCAACCACACTGGATGCAGCCGGGGTCATTTCAACGAATGCAGATGTTGCTCAGACAACGAAAGCTGTGTACAGCGTACTGTCACAGTTAACATCAGGTGTTGATTTGAAAAGTGCATTGGCCACTGCTGCAAAAGATGTTAGCGGCGAGGTAGGAACACAGATGCGAGAAGCGCTGACCATTGACAGTTACCAGCCTCTGGAAACGGCACAACATTTTGGCTTGGCGTGCTACGTAAGACACGCCATACCGCTAACCTGGTACTTACTTAACCATGCATCAAATTTCGAATCCATAGTGCTCGACAATATTCGCTGTGGTGGTGATTGTTGCGGCCGATCAATGGCACTGGGCAGCATAGCCGGATTGGCATTTGGTGTACCTGCAGAGATGCGCAGCAAAGTATCAGGCGTAGATTGGTCCATTGGGTAAGACCGTATGCTCAGTTGGGCAGTTGGGCAGTTGGGCAGTTGGGCAGTTGGGCAGTTGGGCAGTTGGGCAGAATAGTGTGAGGTACGCTCGCCAAAAGCTCCGCACTTGGGGTCGGTGACATCTGGGACTAATAGAGCTTAACGGCGACTTGCTCTACACTAGGAGGCTGTCCGAGAATAGACTGATCGTTATTCTCGGACAACCTCCCAAGCGCTTGCTAACAACACAGACTCACTATGCTTTTCCACATCGTACGCCATGGCCAGACTCACTGGAACGCTCAACGACGGATACAAGGCCAGCTCGATTCAGAACTGGATGAGCACGGCATAGCCCAGGCTATTGCAAGAGGGCTGGACTTTGCCGATATGCCGATAGAAGCGGCCTATGCCAGCAGTAGCGTGCGCACGCGTCAGACTATCGCCAACATACTGGGCAATCGTACCGATGCCGTCACCTATATGGATGAGCTTCGGGAGGTCTGCTGGGGGGTGTGGCAAGGTTTGATGTGGAGCGATATTGAAGCGGCGCATCCGGAGATGGTGGAGGCTTATCACAAAGCACTGCCGCACTACGATGTGGAAGGGGCAGAAACGCCCGTAGAAACCCAATCCAGAGGCGTCAACGCATTAGAGACTCTGTTCAAAGCTCATCAACATGCCCCTGCGGACGCAAATATCCTTATCGTCAGCCACGGCGACATCATGAAAAAAATACTCGCCCATTACCTTGATGTTGAGTTGACCGAACTGCACACGTTACCGCACCTTCCAAACTGCGCTCACTGCATTATTGATGTAACGAACGATACCCGTCGTGTTACCCAGATTGCTGGTGAGGTGACTGAGGACACAGCCTGGAGCCGCTATCTCTCATGAGTGAGTCGATGTCATCAAAACCTAATGGCCCATTGGCAGGCATCAAGGTCGTAGAGCTTGCGCGTATTCTTGCCGGACCATGGGTTGGACAAACGCTTGCTGATCTAGGCGCTGACGTTGTCAAAGTGGAAAGCCCGGAAGGTGATGACACTAGACAATGGGGCCCACCCTGGATCGATGTTGACGGCGAACGCAGCGCAGCCTACTTTCATGCCTGCAATCGCGGCAAAAGCTCTGTTATCTGCAATCTTAAAAATGAATCAGATTTAGCAGCCCTGCGTGAGCTCATTGAAAGTGCTGATGTTCTGATTGAGAACTTCAAGGTTGGCGGTTTGAAACAGTACGGCCTTGATGCTGATACCTTGCGTGCAGCGCAACCGCAACTGATCTATTGTTCCATCACAGGCTTTGGACAAACCGGCCCGTATTCGCACAGAGCTGGTTACGATTTTATGATTCAAGGCATGAGCGGCATAATGGATCTGACCGGCGAACCCGATGGCGAACCTCAGAAAATGGGGGTGGCATTTGCTGATATTTTCACAGGCTTATACAGTGTTATCGCTATCCAGAGCGCCCTCCTACAACGCCAGGCAAGTGGCGTTGGCCAGCACATTGACATGGCCTTGTTTGATTGCATGACAGGCGTACTAGCCAATCAGTCAATGAACTATCTGGCCAGTGGCAAGGCACCCTCTCGGATGGGCAACCGTCATCCCAATATTGCCCCTTACCAAACGTTTGCCGTTAGTGATGGCCACTTGATTATCGCTGTGGGTAACGATCAGCAATTCAAACGCTTGTGCGACGCACTGGCATTATCCGAGCTTCCCAGCGATGAGCGCTTTGTGAGTAATGCACTGCGCGTGGAACACCGAGATGCCCTGGAGCAAACTCTGGCTACGGCCATTGCCCTTTGGACGCGTGATGATCTTTTAGCAGCATTAGAGAAGGTGGTTGTTCCTGCGGGCCCAATCAACACTGTGGAAGATGTATTTCAGGATCCTCAATTTATTGCCCGAGGCATGCAGATCGATGCCAACGGTGTACCCGGTGTCAGAACACCCATCGTGTTCAGTGACAGCACGCTCAGTCTTTCACGACGCTCGCCAAAACTGGGCGAAAGTCAGGACTGACTGTGAAATTGGAGCTGAACTGCACTGATTGCTAGCCAGTTTGACCGGCTGAAATCAGCCCAGTCCAACCGTTAGAAAGGTTTGTCAGTGTTGTACATGTCGTTTCGCGCAGCATTCCTTATGAATATGGTTACTATGTCGCGACACTTCCGTAGGGTTTTCCACAGCGTGGACAGAATATGGATGGCACCAAAAGGTACTTACATCCGTTTATCGATAGTGCAAGGTGGGATCACTATCAGCCACGAA
>JALZVU010000202.1 GCA_023301795.1 Granulosicoccus sp. | reverse complement strand
GCTTCATCACGACAGTTCGCAGGCTAACGTGCCCAGAGCGGGTATCGTGCATCGGCTTGATAAAGAAACAAGTGGTTTGTGTGTGGTGGCGCGCTCGCTTGAGGCGCACACCCATCTTGTGCGTCAGTTGCAAGCGCGAGAGATGGGTCGAAACTACACGGCTGTAGTGATTGGTGATGTGCCCATTAACGGAACTGTGGATGCACCCATCGGTCGCCATCCCCGCGATCGCAAGCGCATGGCCGTGAACGATAAAGGCAAGCTTGCCATCACTCATTATCAATGTGAGGAACGCTATCTGGGCTGTGCAAAAGTCAGCGTCAAGCTGGAAACCGGCCGTACGCATCAGATACGCGTTCACATGACACACATTGGTCACGCCCTCATTGGCGATCCTGTCTACGGTCGCAGGCTTGCAGTATTGCCTCGGCAGGTTGCGCATGTCCCCGAGATTGCTGCATTTAACAGACAGGCACTGCATGCCTCAAAGCTCACTCTGATCCATCCGGGAACCAACGAAGAGATGAGTTTCGATGCCCCATTACCGCAGGACATGGTCAATCTTTGTGCTGCCCTGAAACTGGTAGCCAGCGAGCATCTGCGTAGCGAGCGTAATCTGTAGCCCACGGACCAGCCCTATACTGCGCTATAACCCACGGACCCTGACTTGAAGGTATGAGTAGCTCGACATCACTACGCTGCATAAGGCCCGATTGGCCAGTGTCTGCAAACGTTACAGTTCTGAGCACGACACGACAGGGCGGTGTCAGCATCGAGCCTTTCCACTCGTTAAACCTCGGGTTGCACGTTGGCGACAATGCGGAAGCTGTGGTTGAGAACCGAAAGCGCTTAGTAGAACGGTGTGCGTTACCTGCTGAGCCTGTGTGGCTGAACCAGACTCATAGTGCTGATATTTTGCAGGTTAGTACAACGCACCCTGATGATCGGCCGGATGCTGATGGATCCTTTACTTGTTTGCCCGATACCGTGTTGGCTGTGCTGAGTGCAGATTGTTTGCCGGTGGTTATCAGCGACCGGCAAGGCACGCAGCTGGCCGTTGTGCATGCCGGATGGCGAGGTCTGGCAGCTGGCATCCTGAGTAGGGCAATCGCAGCCTTCAAAAAGGATTCTGCGTTGTTCGCGTGGATGGGGCCTGCTATTGGCCCGGAAAAATTTGAAGTTGGGCAGGAAGTCTTTGATGTTTTTACTCAGCGAAACTCGGTAAATGCAAGGCACTTCAAGCAAGGTGAAACGCAAGGCAAGTACTGGGCAAACTTGTACGAACTTGCCCGCATGGAGTTGTCTGAGGCCGGTTGTGAAGTATTTGGTGGAGACTATTGCACGCATACGCAAGAGGATTTGTTCCATTCTCACCGGCGTGATGGCACCGCCAGTGGGCGAATCGCAACGGTTGCGTGGATGTCTTAAACGGTAGTTTTACAGCATCAGGCAGGAATTGCTCAGTCAACTTGAATTGACCCACCGCAACACCACATTCCGTTCATCATAGTAAGTTGCGTGAATCGCTTTACAGGAGATTCCCATGAGAATGGATAAACTAACCAGCAAGTTTCAGCTGGCACTGCAAGACGCCCAGTCGCTTGCGTTAGGGCGTGATCATCAGTTTATAGAACCTGCCCATTTATTGATTGCCATGCTTGATCAGGATGGCAGCGGTGTGCGTCCGGTGTTGGCGCAATCGGGTGTCAATGTTAATGGGTTGCGAACCGGCTTGGACAAGCTGGTTGAGAGTATGGCCAAAGTGGAAGGTGGAGGTGGCCAATTGCATGTCTCGAACGAGCTTGGCAGGCTATTGAACCTTACCGACAAAGCTGCTCAAAAACGCGATGATCAATACATATCGTCGGAAATTTTCGTACTGGCATCGCTCGAAGAAAAGAAAAACTCGCTGGCCGAGCTAATGCTGGCTAACGGTGCCAATGTAAAGGCTATTCAGAAAACCATTGATGATATTCAAGGTGGCCCTGTTACTGATCAGAACGCTGAAGACAATCGCAAGGCGCTGGAGCGTTACACCATTGATCTCACTGAGCGTGCAGAGCAAGGCAAGATTGACCCCGTAATTGGTCGCGACGATGAGATCCGGCGTGCCATTCAGGTGCTACAGCGAAGAACCAAGAATAACCCGGTTATCATCGGAGAACCTGGTGTGGGCAAAACAGCCTTGGTGGAGGGCCTTGCACAACGGATCGTTGATGGTGAGGTGCCCGATGGCATTAAAAACAAGCGCGTGCTGTCATTGGATATGGGAGCGCTAATTGCCGGTGCAAAATTTCGTGGTGAGTTTGAGGAGCGGCTGAAAGCTGTACTCAGTGATTTGTCAAAACAAGAAGGGCAGGTCATTTTGTTTATTGACGAAATTCATACCATGGTGGGTGCCGGAAAGGCTGAAGGCTCTATGGATGCCGGGAATATGCTCAAGCCTGCGCTTGCCCGTGGGGAACTGCATTGCATCGGTGCAACCACTCTGGATGAGTACCGTCAGTACGTTGAAAAAGACGCAGCACTTGAACGCCGGTTTCAGAAGATTATTGTGAACGAGCCAAGCGTCGAAGACACCATTGCCATATTGCGTGGCCTCAAAGAGCGCTATGAAGTTCACCACGGCGTCGACATAACCGATCCTGCCATTGTGGCTGCGGCTACCTTGTCTCATCGATATATCAGCGATCGTCAGTTGCCTGATAAAGCCATCGATTTAATTGATGAGGCAGCCTCGCACATTCGTATGGAAATCGATTCAAAACCTGAAGAGCTGGACAAGTTGGAGCGTCGCATTATCCAGTATAAAATTGAGCGCGAAGCGCTAGTCAAAGAATCAGATGAGGCGTCCATTAAGCGATTGGCTGATCTGGATGCAGAGATGGGTAAGTTGGAAAAGGAATTTGCTGATCTTGAAGAAATCTGGAACGCGGAAAAAGCCTCTGTCCATAATGCCACTGGAATCAAGGAAGAGTTGGAACGCGTACGACTGGAATTTGAAACGGCTCGCCGTGCTGGTGATCTTGGGCGGATGTCGGAGTTGCAGTATGGGCAGATACCTGCGCTGGAAAAATCTCTGGCTCAAGCCATTGATAATAACGATGATCAGGTAATGACGCTGCTGCGCACGAACGTCACTGCTGATGAGATCGCTGAAGTTGTCGCCAAGTGGACCGGTATTCCTGTCAGTAAAATGATGGAAGGGGAGAAGGAGAAGCTGCTGCGTATGGAGGAGGCTCTTGGCAAGCGTGTGGTTGGGCAACTTGAGGCTGTGGAAGCCGTGTCTGATGCTATCCGTCGTTCGCGGGCTGGATTGTCTGACCCTAATCGTCCCATTGGTTCGTTCCTGTTTCTCGGACCAACTGGTGTCGGCAAAACCGAGCTCACCAAAGCGTTGGCAAATTTTATGTTTGATGCCGACGATGCCATGGTTCGTATCGATATGTCGGAATTTATGGAAAAACACTCTGTTGCCAGGCTCATTGGTGCTCCTCCGGGATATGTTGGTTATGAGGAGGGTGGCTATCTGACAGAGGCGGTTCGCCGTAAACCGTATGCTGTGATCTTGCTGGATGAAGTTGAAAAAGCCCACAGTGATGTTTTTAACATCTTGTTGCAGGTACTCGATGATGGCCGCCTTACCGATGGTCAGGGACGCACAGTAGATTTTCGCAATACGGTTATTGTGATGACATCCAATCTGGGAAGCCATGTAATCCAAGAGCTTGCAGGTGATGAGAACTACGAGACTATGAAACAGGCTGTCATGGAAATTGTGGGACAACAGTTCCGACCCGAGTTCATTAACCGCATTGATGAGTCTGTGGTGTTCAAACCGCTATCGGCGTCCAACATCCGAATGATTGCTGGCATTCAGGTATCGCACCTGGGCAAGCGTCTAGCTGATCGTAACCTGAGTCTTGTAATAACAGATGCCGCACTCGATCGTCTGGGTGAGGCAGGCTTTGATCCTGTATACGGTGCGCGGCCACTACGTCGTGAGATCCAGCAGCGCCTGGAGAATCCGCTGGCACAGAAAATTCTGTCGGGAGAATACGTATCGGGTGATACGGTGTTTGTGGATGCAGCTGGAGAGGAGCTTGTTTTTTCGAACAAGGAGCAAGCGCCAAGCGTAGCGCTTGTTCATTAACCGTTTGACATTTTTGCGCTCTTCCGGTGATTCATCTCACTGGAAGACTTCTATGGTTGTGCGCCCCTCGGCAAGGTTTGTACCTGCTAATCAGTCTGTATACATTGGGCAAGCTTCTATTGTGAGCTAAGCCCCAGAGGACGGCACCTGAACCACAATGGCCGTGACGTTATCAGTGCCACCGCGGCGAAGCGCCAGCTTGACTAGCTGTTCCAGAGCTTGCCGGGGTGATGGTAGTGCCAGATTGCTATCAACCTCGGCAGGCTTTACGTCTTTGAACAGGCCATCACTGCAGATCAGAAACCTGTCACCGGGTTGCAAATCTACTTTGCGCACTTGAATCTCAATGTCCTCAGCAACGCCTATCGCCCGTGTAATCACGTTGGCAGAAGGATGGTTTTCAGCTTCGTCTGCGGTGAGTTCGCCTAGGCGATGTAGCTCTTGAACCAGGCTGTGATCGTCGGTTAGCTGGCTGAATTCTCCAGTCCGATGACGGTAGATCCGGCTGTCGCCTGCCCACAAAATGTATCCAATGTCGTCATGGACAAAAAGAGCTGCCACTGTGCTGCCCATCACTTTGCCGTTGGCCAAGTCCCGGCAAGTAGTATTGGCAGCATGGAGCCGACTCAGTAAATCGTCAACATTGGGCATTGCCTCGCTACCCGCCTTGAAGGTATGAAGAGCTTCAACGATGGATTGGCTGGCCCGATCTCCCCGACTATGGCCTCCCATGCCATCAGCGACCACCCATAAGCCTTGTTCGCGCGCATCCAGAAACGAATCTTCGTTGACCTTGCGAACGTGACCCACATCGGTTGCAGCGCACGAAAACCAGGGTGCGAGTGAGGCCTTAGTGGGGCGTGCTGTGGGCTCAGTTGTCTGAATCTGGGGGCTCATGGGATCTACCGCTAACATCAAGCGTTAGTATAGCCGCGTGGGACGGGTGGGGTATCTGGTCGCAATACCTGTTTTTGTGCGAACTATTCTCCATTAGGCGTATTTCTGATGACTCGTGTCGACAGAGATTCAGTCCCGTGAGGCCCGCGCCAAAGCCAAAACAGCAGATGTAGCGTTCAGCCGCCTTTGGTACACTGCCTTCCCCCGAAAACTGCCTTGTCTACCCATGAAGGTTCGTACGCGTTTTGCACCCAGTCCCACCGGTTATCTGCACATTGGCGGTGCCCGCACGGCGCTTTTCTGCTATTTGTTTGCTCGTAAGCATGGTGGCGAGTTCATCTTGCGTATCGAGGATACCGATCTGGAGCGCTCCAATGAGGAATCTGTGCAAGCCATTCTGGAAGGCATGCAGTGGCTGGGACTGGAATACGACGAAGGCCCGTTTTTCCAGACTCAGCGATTCGATCGGTATCGTGAGGTTGTGCAGCAATTAATGGACGCAGGCCATGCCTACCATTGCTATTGCACCCCTGATGAGTTGACCGCCATGCGTGAAAAAGCGACCGCTGAAAAGCAAAAGCCACGTTATAACGGGTTCTGGCGTGAGCGCACAGACACACCACCTGAGGGCATCAAGCCGGTGGTGCGGTTTAAAAACCCGCTGGCCGGTAAGGTCACGATAGAGGACGCCGTGAAAGGGCCTATTGTTATTGATAATGCAGAGCTTGATGATCTGGTGATCATGCGCTCCGATGGCACCCCCACGTACAACCTGACCGTGGTTGTCGACGATATGGATATGGAGATCACTCACGTTATTCGTGGTGACGACCATATCAATAACACGCCTCGGCAAATCAATATCCTGGAAGCACTGGGTGCTGAGCGACCGGTGTATGCACATCTGCCAATGATACTGGGCGAGGATGGCAAGCGAATGTCTAAACGTCACGGTGCTGTCAGTGTCATGCAGTATCAGGCTGACGGGTTTCTGCCTGAAGCTTTACTCAACTATCTGGTGCGTCTTGGCTGGTCGCATCAGGATCAGGAACTGTTTGGCGCTCAAGAGATGCGTGACCTGTTCACGCTGGAAGCGGTTAATCGATCAGGTTCAGTGTTTGATAACAAAAAGCTTGAGTGGGTTAATCAGCAGTATTTCCAGGCAGCGACACCTGAGCACTTGGGTGTGGCGTTGTTGCCGTATATGCAATCCATTAATGTGGAGACCGCTGGCGGGCACGCGCTGGGCGAGGTGGCCATGCTTCTACGTGATAGAGCAAAAACACTGGTAGAGATGGCCGAGTCGGCTCGTTACTTTTATCAGGCGCCTCAAAGCTACGATGAAAAAGCGGCGAAAAAACAATTCAAACCTGAAACCGCCGATGTGCTGGCAAATGCATCCGCTCGATTGCAAGCGCTGGGTGAATGGGATGCCACCAGTATCCAGAGTTCGCTGGATGCCTGTGCCGAAGAGCTGGGTATTGGTTTTGGCAAACTGGGTCAGCCGCTGCGCCTTGCCGTCACTGGCGGCACGCAGTCACCCTCCATGGCTGACACCATTGCGCTGATAGATCAGCAAGATGTATTGGCAAGGCTAGGCAGGGCGATTGAGGTTTGTCGACAGGCGTCTTGATTTTACGGGGCGTGTGGGGTTAATCAATCAACCCCACACGCCTTCGCCCTTCATCTGTCTTGATGGAAAAATCACCACCCGAGAATTCTGCGGCATCTGATGTACACAAATACGCAATAGCTCGGGCTGGCCACTCGGGCGGTATGTGATCAGAAAACGCCATCTCGCTAATAGCACCGATGCCAGAATCCTTGATCGAATGCTGCATGTCGGTGGCCACCGTCCCGGGGCTCATGCCGATACAGCGAATACCTGTGTCAGCGTATTCCTTATGAACGCACTGGGTTAACGACAACACGCCGGCCTTGCTTGCACAATAATGGCTCCACGCATCCAGAGGATTAGTGGCAGCGCCTGAGCTGATGTTGATAATGACGCCACTGTTCTGTGCCACCATCGTGGGGAGCACGGCGCGAATGCCGTAGTACACACCCTTCAGGTTGATATCGACAACACGCGACCAGCCCGAAGGGTCAGATTCTGCCAAGCGTGCAATCGGATCAATTGTGCCGGCATTGTTAACCAGCACATCCAATCGGCCAAAATGCTCAACAGCGCGTTCCACTACAGCGTTTACCTGTTGGTAGTCGGTGACGTCACAGCTTAGTGCCAGCGCCTCACCTCCATCAGCCAGAATCTGTGCCGCCACGTTCTCACAGTCTTTGACCGAGCGCGCAGCGAGCACAACCTTCATACCCTGTGCGGCCATGTACACAGCAGCGGCGGCACCGATGCCGCGACTAGCGCCTGTAATGATGGCGCATTGTCCTTTGAGTTCTTGCATTGCTGGTTGCATCAATTTGAGTTTCCCGATTTCATTTGACAGCGAATAGCGGTCCGCTGTGGCAGA
>JALZVU010000201.1 GCA_023301795.1 Granulosicoccus sp. | reverse complement strand
GAGTAGGCTGTGCTGCCTGAGGGTGTCGCTATGATGAGTCCGTCGGCGCGTTGGTGGGTGACCAGTACATCGTCGATGATAATGTCGTAATCCATGATCTGTAGTCGATCCCGCACCCGGATTACGGTGTCATTGAAGGCGTAGGAGCTTGCGACGCATTCGCCGTCACGCATCACGCGGGTGTTGAGCAGTGCGCGGTTTTCCTGAATAAATTCGCCATTGACGATTGCACTAAGTTGTTTGAGCCCGTCATCTGGCGGTACGTCCACGAGAAAGCCAACCCGACCACGGTTGACACCCACGATGGGGATGTCTTTATCCACCAAGGCGCGAGCTGCACCCAAGAGGGTGCCATCGCCACCAATGACCACGGCCAGGTCGCACGTTTCGGCGATCTCATCGGTAGAGACCGTTGCACGGCCATGCACCAGACTCTGTGTGCTGTTGTCCAATACAACGCGCAGGTCGTGGCCTTCCAGGCACGCGATAACGTCGTTAAGGGTGTTGGTGACACTGTCATCGTTGGATTTAACGATGATGCCGACCTGTGAAAAATTTGTCATCTCGCTAAAGTATCACGAGCCTGTGGGTGTGGGTATTGATCCCATTCGCATCACTGTGTATTTTTCGGGTGGATTAGCTGAGCCATGGTGTATAGATGGTTGAGTGCTTCACGGGCGCTCAGGCCATCAAGATCAAGCTCTGAGAGGTAGTCACCAAGCACATCAGGCTGACCAAACAGGTCTAGCTGCGGGGGTTTCGGGGGCTTTTTTGATCCAGAAGTTCTTGGGTTAATCTGCCCTGTAACGGTAACAGCCAGCCCCTTGCTGTCGTTGTTTTCGTCTGTCGAATCAGTAATCGGTGCATTGTGTAACGCGGATTCATGCCCCGTGTAATCTGTGGCGTCAGAGGGGAATTGCTCCGATGAAAATTCAGCTTTTGAAGACGAGTTAACGTCCATAGAATCCAAATTTCCAGCATTAACTTGCTGATTCTGTAAGTTTTCGGTGGACGCGGCAGGTGTTTCAGCGTCATCGATGGCGATCGTCGCTTCAAGTTGTTCTAGTCTGCTGCGAGCATAGCTAAGCGCCTGGGCGGGCATGCCAGCCAGCTGGGCAACTTGCAAACCATAGCTCCTGTCGGTAGCACCAGTGCGTATACGATGCATGAAAATAATTTTGCCGTCGTGTTCCACAGCATCCAAATGAACGTTGGCAACCGTGGCGTGAGCATCTGCCATCGCGGTGAGCTCAAAGTAGTGAGTGGCAAACAGGCAAAGTGCTCGATTGTTTTCGGCCAGATGCTCGGCACACGCCCAGGCTAGTGATAATCCGTCATAGGTGCTGGTCCCGCGACCTACCTCGTCCATCAGCACAAGTGAGTTCTCAGAGGCGTTGCGAAGAATATGTGACGCTTCGGTCATCTCCACCATAAAGGTAGATTGTCCACGTGCAAGATCATCCGATGCGCCGATGCGCGTAAAAATACGGTCAATCGGACCAATAGCGGCAGAGCTGGCAGGTACATGACTTCCCGTGTGGGCAAGGAGCGCAATCAGTGCGGTCTGGCGCATGAATGTCGACTTTCCGCCCATATTAGGACCGGTGATCAACAACATTCGGCGTTGGTCATCCAGATGAATCGGGTTGGCAACAAAGGGCTCATCAATCAGTGCTTCCACAACTGGATGTCGGCCCTCTTCAATAGCCAGTCCTGGGGAATCCACCAGTGTAGGTCTGCACCAGTCATTCTCGCAGGCCATGATTGCGAAGCTGTTTATCACATCGAGCTCGGCAAGGGTCTGGGCAATATCGCGCAAAACGGGTAGCTCACTTTGCAAATTACTTAGCAATTCGGCGTAGAGTTCGCGCTCGCGTGCCAGAGACTTTTCACGCGCTCCCAGCACTTTGTCTTCATGCTCTTTTAGCTCAGGCGTGATGTAACGTTCTGTGCTTTTTAAGGTTTGACGCCTGATGTAGTGCGCTGGAGGTGATTGCTGCCGGTTTGTTTCTATATAGAAGCCATGTACGCGGTTATAACCGACTTTTAGTGATGCGATACCGGTGGATTCTTTTTCGCGTAGTTCCAGTGCTTTGAGAAAGCCGTCAGCGTTGCTGCTTAAACCGCGCAGCTCATCCAGCATTGCGTCATGGCCATCGGCAATCACGCCGCCATCGCGCAACACCACAGGTGGATTATCTTTAATAGCGTCTGCCAGTAGTGACGGGCATTGCAGTGTAGTGGCCAGCAAATCGATGGTGCGCTGAAGTGAATCAGTGCTGCTGGTTTGTGTATCGCCGGTTTGTGCCTGTTTCAGAATCGTCACCAATTCCGGTAATTGTTCAAGGCTTAGCCGCAAGCGCTCAAGTTCTCTGGGTTGTGCACTGCCCAGTAGCACGCGCGTGCTGATTCTTTCAACGTCGTGAATGCTGCGCAGCACAACAGCGACCTCGTTGCAGCGTTGCCCGCTCATCAACAAGCCAACACGATTCTGTCGATGATTGATGAGTTGACGGTTTCTTAGTGGCTGTTGTAGCCAGGATCGCAGTTTTCTGGCACCCATCGGGTTAGCGGTGCGATCAATCACACTCACTAATGTGTTGGTGGACTGACCATGCATGTTCTCGGTGAGTTCCAGATGGCGGCGAGTGCCAGGATCCAGCACAATCGTGTCAGATGCGTTTTCAAGCGTAAGAGTTGACACTTGAGCCACATCGTTTAGCTGGGTTTCACGGGCATAACCCAGGGCCACAGCAGACGCGCTGATCACAAGCTTCTGATCTTCGCACCCGAACGCCTCCAGATTACTCACTTTGAAATGCTCTAGCAGTGCCTGCCGGGTCGATTTTTCATCGAATAACCATGGTGCCCGCGCACGCCGCGTGTACTGGCCGAACTGGGCGTTCAGTACGCTGTTCTCGCACAACAACAACTCCGCCGGGTCAAGTCGTGCAATCTCTGCCTGCAAGCTGGGTAAATCGTCCACGCTCATGGCCACCAAATTGCCGGCAGCCAGATCCAGAGAGGCAACGGCGTAGCCCTGTTGTCCTTCACTGATGCACACCAGCAAGGCCACATCGCGGGCGTTAAGCAGGGATTCCTCGGTAAGCGTACCCGGCGTGACAACCCGTACCACCTCGCGTTTTACAGGTCCCTTGTTGGTCACAGTTCCTGTTTGTTCACATATAGCAACCGACAAGCCCTGGCGCACCAGACGTCCCAGATAGTTATCGGCTGCGTGGTAGGGGATGCCGGCCATGGGAATGGGATCACCGCCACTTTTTCCGCGCGCTGTCAGCGTAATATCGAGTACATCCGATGCGCGCTTTGCATCATCAAAAAACAGTTCGTAGAAATCCCCCATGCGATAAAAAAGCAGGGAATCGGGATGCTGTGCCTTGATACCCAGATACTGTTGCATCATGGGTGTGTGTGCTGAGGTGTTCATGGGCCATAGTGTACTGGCCAGTGAGCGCGTATGTGAAGCTCGTTTACCGGCAGCAGTGGACAAAGTAAGGTGTAATGTCAGCACGCCGGTTGTCGACGATCGCATGCCGGGTAAGTGCGAAGCAACGATTGTTGGATTTTGCGCAGATTTTGCGCAATACAACAGATGCGTTGGGAGCAAATAATAGAAACGTGATGAAAACAATGCATGAAGTTATTGATTGGCAAGTCATCTGCGATCTGGCACAGCAGGTGGGTAGCAGACTGAATGCCCGTCAATGGACAATGACAACCGCTGAATCCTGTACTGGCGGTCTCATTGCGGGCGCCATCACCGACATCGCCGGTAGCTCTGCCTGGTTTGAAAGTGGGGTAGTGAGCTATTCCAACGAGGCCAAGCACCGGTTGCTGGACGTCAGTGTTAAGGTTTTTGAGCAACATGGTGCCGTCAGTGAGGCCTGTGTATTGGCAATGGCCGAAGGTGCGTTACGCAGCTCTGGAGCCGACGTGGCCGTGAGCGTCAGTGGAATTGCTGGTCCCGGTGGTGCCTCGCCCGGCAAGCCTGTTGGTACTGTCTGGTTAGCTTGGGCGCTGCGAGTAACATCAGAATTACCCGGTGCGCAGGCTAAAACAACCGCCCAAGTTTGCGTTCAAACAGACGTTAACGTCGATGCGCAGGTGTTTTTATTTGACGGGGATCGCGTCCAGGTGCGCGAGCAAGCGGTCTTCCAAGCCTTGCGTGGTACCATCTCGCGTATTGACAATATCGGATCACGCAACCTATGAAACCTACCATTACCCCTTTCATGAAACGCGCTAATACGCTCGCAGGTGTGGGTGTTGTGGCCTTGAGTTTGATGTTGACCAGTACGGTTTTCGCTCAGGGAGAGCCTACGCTTGAGGAACTTGAAGAGCAGGTGGCTCAGCAGCGCATTGCTCTTGAAGAGGCGATCACCAATCGCGAGGCCACTGCAGCCAAGGTTGCAGAAGTGAATGCTGAGCTAGACAAGTCCAAAGCAGAACAAGAGCAGATTAACGAAGAACTCAAAACACTCTGCGATGAGCAGGAGTCTCTTAAACCCGGTTCCTATGACAATTGCATGACGAGTTCCGACAGCTGATTTTTTTTACAGTAAATTTACGTACTTCGTCCCCCAAAGCTTGGGTAGACGTGTAATATTTGCTCCACGGTCAAGCCAAGGAATGGCGTTGCCGCATCTCACAGAATGGAGAACACGCTAAGTGGACGACAACAAGAAAAAAGCTCTTTCCGCCGCACTCGGGCAGATAGAAAAACAATTTGGTAAAGGCACCATCATGCGGATGGGCGATGATGCCATCCGTCGGGATATCGACGTTATCTCAACGGGCTCGCTAGGTCTGGATCTAGCGCTCGGTATAGGTGGTCTGCCTCGCGGGCGCATTGTCGAAATTTACGGCCCTGAGGCTTCTGGCAAGACGACCATGACGCTCCAGGCAATCGCCGAGTGTCAGAAAGCCGGTGGTACAGCAGCATTTGTTGATGCCGAGCACGCTCTGGATCCTGTCTATGCACGCAAGTTGGGTGTCGATGTCGATGAGCTTCTCATCTCCCAGCCAGACACCGGAGATCAGGCGTTGGAAGTCGTGGATATGCTGGTTCGGTCCAGTGCAGTGGATATCATCGTGGTGGATTCGGTGGCAGCACTCACACCAAAAGCCGAAATTGAAGGCGATATGGGCGATACGCATGTCGGTTTGCAGGCACGCCTTATGTCGCAGGCTCTACGTAAGCTCACCGGCAATATCAAGCGTACGAACACTCTGGTTATCTTTATCAACCAGATCCGTATGAAAATCGGGGTCATGTTTGGTAGCCCAGAAACCACCACAGGTGGTAACGCGCTTAAATTCTATTGTTCCGTGCGGATGGATATACGCCGTATCGGCGCTATCAAGCGCGGCGATGAAATCGTCGGTAACGAAACACGCGTCAAAGTCATCAAGAACAAGATGGCTCCACCGTTCAAGCAAACTGAGTTTGAGATCCTGTATGGCGAGGGCGTCTCGCGTGAAGGCGAGCTCATCGATCTGGGCGTACAAAATGGCCTGGTTGACAAAGCAGGTGCCTGGTACAGCTACAACGGCGACCGAATCGGTCAAGGTAAAGAGAACGTGCGTAAGCACATGCTCGAGAACCCGGAAATGGCTGATGAAATCGACAAAAAGCTGCGTGAGATGCTGTTGACCACACCCGCTGACATTGCCAATAAGGAAAGACAGGAAAAGGCTGACAAACTGGCCGGTAAAGAAGCCGATAAAGAGGCCGAAGCCGAGGCCTGAGTTTGCCGGTAGTCCGCTTGTATGTTCACAGGTGTGTCGTTTATCCGCTAATCTGCTTGCATGATTGAGGACACACCAGAGAAACCAGAGCCTGCGCAAACCCCGCAGGCTCTGGCTAGACAAGCCTATATTGCAGCCGTGCGTCTGTTGGGCAGCAGAGACCACTCTGTATTCGAGTTAACGCAAAAACTGCTAAAACGGGAACATTCTGACGAAGCAATTCAGTCGGCTATTGCCGAGCTGATGGAGCTTAACTACGTCAACGACGAACGGTATGCTGAGCTCTACACTGAGCAGCGGTTGGGTAAGGGTTTTGGCCCGTTATCAGTCAGAAGTAAATTGCATCAGCGCGGTATCGCCTCGCATCTTGTCACCACAGCGCTTGCTCAGCAAGCCATGAGCTGGGCAGAATTTGCTCAAATGGCGCTGGAGAAGCGATTCGATGCTCAGATAATTACAAGCCACGATAAAAAGGATGTCGGGCGTGTGTCGCGGTTTCTGGCAGCGCGGGGTTTTTCATCAGGTGATGCGCTGCGTGCGCTCAATGCAGCCAGAAAAGAGCTTGAAACCTGATTTTCATTTTTTTGTAATGATGTGTATGAACGCGCGGCGCTATGCCTGACGGCGCACTGGGTTTACACTAGCGGCCCCTTAGATAGTATGTCGGTAGATTAATGTCCGCCCCAGCGCCCATCTCCACCTCAGCTATCCGCGATCAGTTTCTCGAATACTTCCATAGTGAAGGACACGAGATAGTGGCATCGGGTTCGCTTGTCCCCGGTAACGATAAAACCTTGCTGTTTACCAACGCAGGGATGGTGCAGTTCAAGGAGCTGTTCACCGGTGAGGAGGTGCGTGACTACAAGCGAGCCACTACCTCACAACGTTGTGTGCGAGCAGGCGGCAAGCACAACGACCTGGACAATGTCGGCTACACCGCCAGGCACCATACGTTTTTCGAAATGCTCGGTAATTTCAGCTTTGGTGATTACTTCAAGCACGAGGCCATCAAGTTCGCCTGGACGTTTCTGACAGTCAAGCTCGGCATTCCTGCTGACAAACTCTGGATCACGGTGTTTGAGGAAGATGATGAAGCCGAGGCCATGTGGATTAATGATTTTGGCGTGCCGGCGGAGCGCGTCATTCGCATTGGCGCAAAAGACAATTTTTGGAGCATGGGCGACACAGGGCCGTGTGGCCCCTGCTCAGAGATTTTCTACGATCATGGCGAAGATGTATGGGGTGGCCCGCCGGGCTCTCCTGAAGAGGACGGTGATCGTTACATCGAAATCTGGAACCTTGTCTTCATGCAGTTCGATCGGTCCGCTGATGGCACGATGACCCCGTTACCCAAGCCGTGTGTGGATACCGGCATGGGACTGGAGCGAATTGCTGCCGTGTTGCAACATGTGCAGAGCAATTACGAGATCGATTTATTCGACAGGCTGATACGTGACACAGCAAAGCTGCTGAACACCGATGACGTCAACAATCCTTCATTACGCGTTATCACTGATCATCTGCGTTCGTGCTCCTTTCTAATTGTCGATGGCGTACTGCCCAGTAATGAGGGTCGTGGATATGTGTTGCGCCGAATTATTCGTCGTGCAGCACGTCATGGGCATAAGTTAGGTGCCAGCGAGCCTTTTTTCTCCAAACTCGTTAAATCGCTTGTGCGTGAAATGGGTGATGCTTATCCCGAGCTAGTAGCTGCACGCGAGACGGTAGAGCAGCAACTGCTGAAGGAGGAAGTGCGATTTGCATCGACATTGTCCTCAGGGCTAGCCATTCTTGACGATGAGGTTGCCCGTCTGACTGGCAAACTGATTCCTGGCGCTCTGATATTCAAGCTTTACGATACTTACGGATTTCCAGCTGATCTTACCGCTGACATTGCCCGCGAGCGTAAGCTCGATGTCGACATGCCTGGCTTCGAAGAATGTATGGAAGCACAGCGCGTGCGTGCGCGGGCTGCCAGCAATTTTGCCAGTCAAGGTCTGGACTTTCAAACCTCAACACAAACAGTGTTTCTGGGTTACGCCCAAGCATCAGCGCAAGGCACCATTACAGAACTGTTCGTTGACGGTAAACCGGTGCAGAGTATCGGCGCAGGCGATGCGGCCTGGGTAGTGCTAGATCAGACACCTTTTTATGGCGAATCGGGCGGACAGGTCGGTGATATCGGTACGCTTGAGAGTGCATCAAAGGCGCGCTTTGAGGTGCTTGATACTCAAAAACAGCGCAAGGCATTTGCACACGCTGGCACACTCACCAGTGGCACCTTGTCAGTCGGCGATACGCTACACGCTGCCGTTAACGTTCAAAGGCGCGATCAGATACGCCAAAATCACTCTTCCACGCATCTGCTGCATGGTGCTCTTCGCGCTGTGCTGGGTGAGCATGTGGAGCAGAAGGGTTCTTTGGTCAATGACCAGCAACTTCGCTTCGATTTTTCGCATGGAGATCCGGTAACTGCCGAACAGCTCATAGCCATCGAACGGTGGATGGATGTTGAAGTGCGAGCCAACAATGCTTGTGTTATCGAAGAAATGTCGATGGACAAGGCTATCGAGTCGGGTGCGATGGCGTTGTTCGGTGAGAAATACGGTGATGTGGTGCGTGTTGTGAGATTAGGGGACAAATCTATCGAGCTCTGTGGTGGCATTCATGTATCGGCGACAGGCGATCTGGGTGTCATCAAAGTATTGAGTGAGGGCGGTGTTGCCGCAGGTGTGCGTCGAATCGAAGCAGTCAGTGGTTCTGCGGCTCTGGCATACACACAGCAGCTCGAGCAACAATTGTCAGATGTGGCATCAGCGCTTCGAGCGCCAAAAGCTGATGTGATGCCAAAGCTCAACCAGCTGCAGGCTCGCAATAAGGAGCTGACGCGTCTACTCGAACAATCACAGGCCAAGCTTGCCGCAACCGAAGGGCGTGACATGGCAGGCAGTGCGCGCAAAGTGGGGGACGCCAATGTGCTTCTCAAAGTCGTTGAAGACGCTGATGCAAAAGCCTTGCGTTCATTGATGGACCAGCTGCGTATCGAGCTGAAACCTGCGGCCATTGTGTTGGCCAGTGAAAAAGCCGGCAAAGCCAGCGTAATAGCAGCCGTAGACGAATCGTTACATGCCAAAGTTCGTGCTGGTGATCTACTCAAGGAGGTGGTGGGTGTATTGGGTGGTCGCGGAGGCGGTCGCGCAGACATGGCCCAAGGTGGTGCAGATACATTGGAAAAGGTTGACGCAGCTTTTGAGAGTGCAGCGAATTGGCTAGATCAGCAATTGAATAGTTAATCCATGGGTGAGTCCACTGCATAGGCTTTGAAGCTCACCGCATGCGCTTGTACACGTACACACAAACATACATCTAGAACACTATAAGGTTGGTTTTTTAATAATGGCTTTTCTGGTCAAGAAGTACGGAGGTACTTCAGTAGGTACGGTCGAGCGTATCCAGCACGTTGCACGCAGTCTCAAAGAGGCCCGCGATGCAGGCGATGACATTGTGGTGGTGGTTTCGGCTATGTCAGGGGAGACCAACCGTCTCGTTGCGCTCGCAAAGGCAGTTCAGCCCGCAGTGGTAGATGTGCGCGAGCTTGATGTTCTGCTCTCCACTGGCGAGCAGGTCACCATCGCATTGCTGTCAATGGCACTCAAGGAATTGGGTGTTGATGCATGCTCTTACACCGGTGCGCAGGTCAAAATACTTACGGACGATAGTCATAGCAAGGCTCGTATCCTCAGCATTGATACCAAGCCCATCATGAAAGACATTGAAGCCGGCAAGGTAGTTGTAGTGGCAGGCTTTCAAGGCGTCGATGAGTCAGGCGACATCACGACCTTAGGGCGTGGCGGTTCTGATACATCTGCCGTAGCCTTGGCTGCGGCCCTGAAGTGCGATGAATGCCAGATTTTCACGGATGTTGATGGCGTGTACACCACAGATCCTCGCGTAGAAGGTCGAGCTCGGCGTCTTGATCGCATCACATTCGAAGAAATGCTGGAGATGGCGAGTCTAGGTTCCAAGGTGTTACAGATACGTGCCGTGGAGTTTGCAGGTAAGTACAACGTTCCCCTAAGAGTTCTGTCCAGCTTCAAGCCTGGAGAGGGCACACTGATCACATATGACGACGAGGAAGACAGTATGGAACAAGCGCTAGTATCGGGCATCGCGTTCAATCGGGATGAGGCGCAGATAACAGTTGCAGGAGTCGCCGACACCCCCGGTACCGCGTTCGCGATTCTGGGTCCGATTTCAGATCTGAATGTTGAGGTGGATATGATCATCCAGAATGTCGGCGCAGACGACACCACCGACTTTACGTTTACCGTTCATCGGGACGAATACAAACGCGTTATTGATTTTCTGAATTCCAAGAAGGCAGAGTTGGGTGCAAAGTCCATTAGCGGTAACGACAGAATTGCCAAGCTGTCTATCGTGGGTGTTGGAATGAGATCGCATGCAGGCATCGCTAGCAAGATGTTTCGCAGGCTGTCAGAGTCGGGAATCAATATGCGCCTCATAACAACATCGGAGATCAAGATCAGTGTTGTTATTGACGAAAAGTATCTTGAGCTGGGCGTTCGTGCTCTGCATGAAGAGTTTGAACTGGCGGGTGACGAGGCTGAAAAAGACTGATTGCCTAGTTAGTTCCCTCGATTCGGGTCTACAATTGTAAATAAGTGTGTTACCCGAACGACGCTACTGCTGTTTTTTGAGTTAGCAATGGCACGTTTGAGCCCGCAATGGCGCGTAACGTTGCCCGTGTTTAGCGGCTTTCAGCACTACTTACAGGGTTATACATTGCTAAGCGTTCATAACAGTCAAATGTAACCACCGCCTAACCCCCTAGTATTGAATCTCAAGTTTTTACTGACATACTCCAGTACACGCCACAATTATGTGGACTATGTAGCATATATGGATGTCGCCTCACGCGGGCATCGGATCTAGGGGGCTGTTTTGCAGCCGTTGTCGGTACTAGTATTTAAGGAGTTCTACCAATGTTGATATTGACTCGACGAGTCGGTGAGACACTCATGATTGGAGATGAGGTCACCGTTACTGTTCTTGGTGTTAAGGGGAATCAGGTTCGAATCGGTGTGAATGCACCTAAGGAAGTCGCGGTTCATCGCGAGGAAATTTATGAGCGGATCCGCAAAGAGCAAGAAGGGGATGTTGAAGTTCGTGAGCTGGCTGTAGAAGCCGAAGCTTAATGTTTTTCAGGCAGCCATTTATTGGTTGCCGTGCATTTCAAGGTCCCTCATCGCCGGCGAGAACCGTTAGCCGGCGGTTTAAAGCTTGTTCGCACAGGCCAGTGATTCATTTATTTTCGCAGTTCAGTAAATAATGGCCAAAGGTAGCTTGACGTAGAAACATTCAAGCACCATAATTCGCTGGTCGCAAAACACGCGCCCGTAGCTCAGTTGGATAGAGTACCTGGCTACGAACCAGGCGGTCGGAGGTTCGAATCCTTCCGGGCGCGCCAGTTTTGTGTCGATTGTTCTTGATGTATATTGAGCAATCTTTGTATTTGTAGTTCAAGCAGCCACCACGACTTTCGCATTGCACAGACGTCTTTCTCATTCAGTGAGGACGCCAGATGCGCTAAGTTCGTAGCACTGGCTGCTTTTGCATTTGTACCGGAGAGGTGGCCGAGTGGCTGAAGGCGCTCCCCTGCTAAGGGAGTATACGTTTTATAGCGTATCGAGGGTTCGAATCCCTCTCTCTCCGCCATACAACCTGCACTAGCCTAAACCATTACACTAGCACCCCTAGTACTGATCACTTTTGATTGGTTTCCATTATGAGGGCAAGATGCAGTGGTCAATTCTCGACTGGTAGGTGATGTAGGTGGCACCAATGCGCGATTCGCATTGCTGGATGACACCGACACCCCTCAATTCACTCGCACGCTGCGTACGGATGATTTCCCAAGCCTGTCTGCCGCCATCGGCACGTACCTGTCAGAACAGAACGTAGACAAGGTGGATGAGGCTGCTGTTGCCGTGGCCACACCCGTGGTGGGAGATTCAGTCAAGCTAACCAACAACCACTGGTCTTTCTCTATCGAGACTACCCGCAAGCAAATGGGGATGGATCGTTTGCATGTTGTTAACGATTTTACGGCACTGGCACTGTCTGTAAAACACTTGCCCGATGATGAACTTGTTAAGGTCGGAAAAGGTGAACCTGCCGATAATCACGCAATAGCTGTCATTGGACCAGGCACAGGTTTGGGAGTATCAGGGTTGGTGCCGTGCGGTTCGCACTGGAACGCTTTGCAAGGCGAAGGTGGGCACGTATCGCTGGGTGTACGTACAGCGCGCGAATTTGCTGTGTACGAGCAGCTGATGCTCAAGTTCCGGCATGTCTCGGCAGAGAGATTTCTGTCAGGGCCTGGGCTTGTCAATATAGTCAAAGCATTGCGTGAAATAGATGGCCGCGCCCCTCGTGACTTTTCGCCAGAAGAGGTGACTGAACTTGGCAGCTACCGCGCCACTGTTGATCAAGATGTATCTGCAAAGGGGCAGCTAGATGATGCTAGCGATGTTGAACAACAGAGCTGCGAAGAGGCATTGCAGATTTTCTGTAGCCTTCTGGGGTCTTGTGCTGGCAATCTTGTGCTCACGTTAGGAGCCGAGGGCGGCGTCTACATTGGTGGAGGCATTGTTCCCAAACTGGGTGAATTCTTTGTTCAATCAGAATTTCGCCATGAGTTCGAGGCAAAAGGGCGAATGCAGGGCTATCTTGAAAAAGTGCCCAGCTATGTCATTCACTCACCGTACCCTGCGTTAGTGGGTGCTGCTCAACTATTAAAATAAGCGGCGTGGGTGGAATTCAATCACCAAAATCCAGTGTCATCTGATTCTTGCTGATACTTTTTTTAGCCGTTTTCTTTTTGGCTTTTGATGGCGAGCGCTTGGCTCGGGCGCGATCATTACCCGGCAAGCGTGACCCGTGCTTCACCAGAACCTGCTGTGAAGCTTCACGCCCAGCTTGACTCTGGCGAATGGCATACACCTGATCACGAATAGTGCGCGTGTTGCTTTGTATATCGGTAACAGGTTCGGGATAATGACCCAGAGATCGCTCGTTATATAACGCGATTTGAGTTGCATCAAACTCACGTAGTTCAGGTATCCAGCGCTTGACGAAAACTGCATGTGGATCCTGATCAAGCAATTGCTTGTGTGGGCTGTAAACGCGCAGAGTGTTGATCCCCACAATGCCGGCTTGCATCTGAATCTGAGATAAATGAATCCCCGGTTCGTAATCCAGAAACACACGCGCCAAAGGGTTGTGTAACGATTGCCAGCTCTGCGCCAAACCAAAGCATCCTGCACTGACCACCATCGCACGCATCCGGAAATTGAGGAATCCGGTGGCCGCAAGGCATCTCATGCAGGCATCAATGAGCGGTAGGCCGGTTCGCCCATATTCCCATGCATTGAGTAGCGCCTCGTTATCGCCGTACCCGATATCTCTGTAGGCAGGGTTCAGTGCTTCGAACTCCATGGATGGCGCTGATTCCAGACGTTGAATAAAATGATCATGCCAGTGCAAGCGTGATTGAAACGCCTTGAGGCTCTTGCGCCACTGATGGGCCTGCGGGTCTGCAAATTGCGCAAGCTCCCGATCACGTTGCCATGTCTCATGAAATACGCGGCGCAGGCTAATCGTACCCCACGCCAGATGGGCAGATAGCCGTGAGCCAGCCTCAAACGCCGTATTAGGCGATGAAATGCCACCTGAGTAACGTACGCCTCGTTGGTGTAAAAAACTTGTCCAGACTGCCTGAGCGTCTGTTTCGGTGATGATTTGGGTATCGCCGAGCGAAATACGTGAATCCGCAGGGCGCTGCGACAAGTGCGCAAATTCTGGCCATTCGTCGATTAACACAGGCTCAGCTGGGCGCTTGCTACCTACTGCATCTTCTACTGTGCCGAAAGCATCGATACGCCACGTCGCCATTTTTGCAGGCGCGGGTCTTGGTGGCGTGGCCAATAACCGTTCACGAATAACGGGCTGTCTTTTGTCTCGGTCAACGAGTCCACGAATGACGCCATTTTGATGAGCCTGATGCCAGACAATGCCATGGGTTCGAGCCCACTGATCGACGGCTATATCCCGGGTATAGGTAATATGGGAACCCGTTTCCTCGTGACTGTAGAGCGCATCAAATCCATCTGCACAACGGATCCGCTCTAGGGCCTCAACCACCTCGGCCACAACCACTATCAACGAGCCTCCACGTTGCCGTAGGCTGTTGCGCAAGTTATCGGCAGCGCATTGCCATGCGTAATAATGAAACTGCGATGTTTCAGGCGCACAACATAGCGAGGGCTCGATAACAAACAGCGCAGTGACCTGCTCGCATTGTTCACAGGCTGCAAGCAATGCATCATTGTCCTGCACTCTAAAGTCTCGCTTGACCCACCACAGGCCGCGTTGAAAGCGTTTACTCACAGATAGTGCTCATGAATTTATCCATCGAGTTTGCTGTGCGCTGTCGTAAGTCATGATTCGCTATCGCTATCTGTTGCGCCTGATTTACGCGCGTTGCCGCGACATTTGTCCGAGCAGTATTTAATGCTGGGCCACAGGCCTCTTGATGCCCATTTTTTACGATTCTGGAAGGACAGTTTGCATACGGGGCATACCTTGGTTTCCTGATGTGCACGTTTCATGAGTCTGCCTTTTTCTGGTGCGGCTGTTGGTAACGTTAGAGCCCCACAGAGCCTTTAACTTGCTTGAAGTACTGCGAAAAACTGGTAAAGCTCTTTTCAGGTAAGGGGTACAGCCACTCTCGTTCAACAACGCGTCCCGGCCAGTCATCGCACAGTGGGTATTCAAGGCGTTCCACGCTCGCATCGCTACACGCTTGGTGTAACTGAGCAACGGTGCCATGATAAACCGTAGCCCCACACTGTTGCGCCCAGTGATCAATAAACTGCCAGCGCAGAGGACTCATCGGCCAGCGTTCGGCTTGCTCACTGTCAATAAAAACAATGTGCTGCTCTTTAGCTTCCTGCCAGTGCGGGTCTAGCTGCCAGATACTGCGAAGTGCTACGTCGCCTGTTAAAGTCTCAGGCAGAGGCTCGCCAGGAAGAGTGTAGGGGTAGTCAAAGTCAATCCGTGTCAGCATATGTTCAGGTGGCGTGAAGTTATCAAACGCCTCGTAAGGTACATCCAGCCAACTGCCAGACTGGTGGCTTTTACTGTACTTGTTAACATTGCCTTGGTTGGCCACATACTGCTTGTGGCTAAACGTGCCTGCTACCCATTGCCAGCTCAATGTGTTGCTGGCCAGATCCCCGTCCAGTAAATGATAGTGTAGCCATCTGGCAGGCTCCTTCCAGTAGGTGCCTGCCATGTTGCAGCTAATAGCGGCAACCCACATGCGCGCATGGTTATGCATGACGCCTTCACTTTGCAAGGTATGAATACAGTGATCGATCGTATCGATGCCAGTGGTGGCATGCGCGATGCTGTCGGGTAGTTGGTCACTACGCACGCCTGCTTGAGCCTGGCGCATGTCGCCAAAGATGGCATCGCCCTCTAACTGCCACGTACGATGAAAGTACTCGCGCCAGCCTAGTTCAAACAACAGGCGGTAACAGGATTTTGCCTTGTGTGTCTCAAGCACCTTATCGCTGATGGTCTTCGTGCTGATAATGCCGTGAGTGGTGAATGGGCTTAGCCACGTGACATCGCCGTCCAGATAGTTTCGGGTTTTGTCGTACGAGCGTGGATCGATCTGTGAAATCAGTTGGAGCACGTTGTCGTGGCTGCAAAGAAAATCGTTGAAAGCAGGTGTTGGCATGGTGTTTTTGCAGCTAGTAACAATCAGGGTTAGGGGGCGTGATGCTTTCTCGAACATGGTAGACAATGGCGAGTCCGCACATTGCATACCTTCGTACTACCAATCATGACAATACTTGCTCTCGTGTTTCCACATCAATTATTCGCCGACAACCCGGTTTTACGCGAGTCACCGGAAAAGGTTCTGCTTATCGAGCACAGTCTTTTTTTTGGCGATCAGCAGTACCCGGCGCGATTCCACAAACAAAAGCTCGCCTACCATCGTGCCACCATGGCCTCGTACGCGTCATTGTTGAATCAGAAGAAGCTCAGTGTTGAAACAATAAGCTATACCGATGGGTCTTGCTGCCTGGAAAGTGTGTGTGAAAAAGCCGCAGCCGATGGGCATAGCTGCGTTGTGGTGGCAGAGATAAACGACTACACACTCAAAAAGCGGCTGGTGATGGCATCCTCAGCAGCTGGGTTGACGCTTCAAGAGCTCGGCACTCCCGGTTTCATCAATTCGCAGGCTGAAAATGTAGAGTGGCGAGATTCGCGAAAGCGCTGGTTCATGGCGGACTTCTACCAATGGCAGAGAAAGCGACTGGATATCCTTATGGATGATGGCAAACCTGTAGGCGATCAGTGGAGTTATGATGACGACAACCGTAAGAAGCTGCCAAAAGCTGAAATTGCGCTCCTGCCCGACCTACCTCAAATCTCACGTATTCCGTCTATAAAACTAGCCATTGATTCGGTTGAGTCAGACTTCCCTGATGCGCCGGGATCGCTTGAGCATTGGTACTACCCAACCACGCACAAGGCCGCTGAAAAGTGGTTGGACACGTTCCTAGAAGAACGTTTCGTCAAATTTGGTCCCTATGAAGACGCCATGGCGGCGGGGCACAACTGGATACACCACAGCATCCTTACACCCATGCTGAATACAGGTTTGCTGACACCTGAACAGGTGATCGCAAAAGCGCTGAGTGCTGCGGACAAATTTGACGTGCCGATCAACAGTCTTGAAGGGTTCGTACGTCAGATTATTGGTTGGCGCGAATTCATGCGTGCTACCTACCATGACCTGAGTGTGCCCATGCGCACAACCAACCACTGGAAGCACACAAGAAAGCTGCCAGAGTCATTTTATGACGGTACCACCGGCATAGATCCTATCGACGATGTGATCTTGAGGGTGCTCGATACTGGTTACTGCCATCACATTGAACGCTTGATGGTTCTTGGCGGATTCATGTTTCTGTGCGAGATAGACCCTAACGATATCTATCGCTGGTTTATGGAAATGTTTATCGACAGCTACGATTGGGTGATGGTGCCCAATGTGTATGCGATGAGCCAACATGCGGACGGCGGTGCAATAACAACCAAGCCGTATTTTTCTGGTTCAAACTACGTGCTCAAGATGAGCAACTACAAAAAGGGCGAGTGGAGCGTGATCTGGGATGCGTTGTTCTGGCGCTGGATTATCAGGAATAGCAAGGCCTTGAAAGGCAATCCTCGCTGGGCCATGATGGTGAGAAATGGCGAGAAAATGACCGACGAAAAGCGTGAGTCACATCTGGAAACTGCTGAACGATATTTGAAGGGTTTGCGTTAGAGTCTGCGCAGCCGATTAAGCTTCGCTGCACAGGTCATGGGGGACAAGCTCATCGCCAGCTAATGGCTTGCTTGCTTCCGAAGAATCGTACCGTCGCCACCAGTGCTGCGGCATTGAGCTGCAGGAACACTTTAAGAAAGTTTAGCAGCTTGTTACTGGTGCCCGGCAAGCCAGCATAGCTTGCACCGGCCAATGCATAGATACCCATTTGGCCAGCCAGCATGTATTGCAAAAATACATTGCCACTCAAAGACCCTATGAGCGCCGCCACGAGTGCAATAATCATGGCGAAAGGCACGAGCAGGCGAAACAGTTTGTGCGAACAAAATTGCCACCACACTGGATTCTTCAATGGGTGGAATAACCAGACGTTCTTCATGAACGACTGCCAGTTTCCAGCCAGATTTCGCACTTTGCGTCGGAACTCTAGCGCCAGATCGTCATTGGCCGAATCAAAGGCATAAGCGCCGGGGATGAACAGGGTGGATTTGCCTTGTTTGAGCAGACTGATCGGTGTTTCAAAATCATCCAGCAAGGTGCCTAGGATGTTCGGTATGAAATCTTCGCGTCGTATCGCATACAGAGCCCCTGTGACACCCGTGGTGGAGCGCAATCGTGTCTCGTTCTCACGAATCCATTTCTCGTAGCGCCAGTACATTCCAAAATTCGCAGCTTCCAGGCTACTGTCTTCTGAGAGGATGAGCTCGCCTGTGGCAGCACCAACAGATTTGTCAGCCAGGTAGGGCACTAGTGCCATTGCCACATTCGGCGAAACAACTTGCCTCGCATCCATAAACAGAATGACGTCGCCAGTAGCGCTGGCAACCCCTTCATTCAACGCGCCGCACTTACCTTTGGATTGCTCGTAATGTATGCAGGTTTTGTTAGCGTGATTTGCGAATACCTCATTCAGGTACTCAGCTGTGCCGTCTGTGGATCCGTCCGAGACGATGATCAGCTCGATTTTATCGTGTGGATAGTCGAGCTCTTCCAGAGAGGCCAGCTTCCCAGGTAGGGATTTTTTCTCGTTGTGCGCGGCTATTACGATACTAACCGTGGGCAGCGGATTATCCGGCGTGGTGGGTAGTGGTTTGGGCATCGTCTTGCCACGGGCGATAAGGCCCAGCACGAGTGGAAATATCGCGTATGTATAGAGAATGAACCCGACAGCTGACAGAAATACCCAGATCATTGTTGACACGTTTTCCTTTGACTTACTCTGAACATCTGGAGATTCGAGTTTTGTTGTATTGATAAGTTCGCACTTGCGCAGCAACGGAGCATGTTTTCACCGCTCAGTTGGGTTGCACCAGACACAATTTATAGCGGCTACAGCGACAATTCCTGATATAAATCGCGCATTTCTTGTTCGCTCATGTATTCGGCCGTAAGTGAGGAGAGTGCCTGCGTCAATCGTCCGTCACCAAATTCGTTGTTGTAAAGCGTGATGTATTTTTCATCGTTGGTGATGGAGGCGATGCTGAGCTCTGAGTCACTAACCAGCGTCTCGTTAAGTCGTTCACCGGGGCGAATGCCAACGATTTCAGGTTTTTTCCCAGTCCCGAACTCTTGCGAAAGCTGATTGGCAAGATCGAGCATGCCAACAGATTTCATGATGCGGCAAAGCACAAACGGGCGGGTGGATTCTTCTGCGTAGGTAATTCCCTGGCGTACTAGCTCAGCTGCTTCTGAACTTGTAAACATCAGGCGGTTCATTCGTGAGTCGGTAAGTTTGAGTGTGTCGCCGTTGCGTGCACTCTCTATCCAGAAGGGGATAACCGAACCGTTAGAGCAGGCGACGTTGGCAAAGCGGGTACAAATAAACCGCGTGGACTCGTTGTAGTGCTCAAGAAACGTCTGCTCGAGGATCTTTTTGGAGTAGCCATACATGTTTTCAGGCTGACATGCCTTGTCAGTGCTCACTCCGATAACGATGGGCACTTGCGCTCGAATACTGGCCTTGGCGACGTTCAGGCTACCCACAATGTTGACCTCAACAGTTTGTGAGGGGTTCAGCTCTGCAAAGTTGACATGTTTAAGTGCCGCCGCGTGCAGAACAATATCGGGTTTAATCTGCAGGAACAAACGCGTGAGTTTGTCCAGATCCTGGACATCAGCAACAAACGACTCCACTTTGGGGTAGCGTTGTTTGAGAGCCTGTATGTAGGTTTCATTACGGCTGAGGTTGAAAAAATCAAACTCGTGCTCGTAGCGCTTGATAAATGCTTGCCCAACTGTGCCCGACCCGCCGGTGATTAATACGCGGCGTTTTGTTGTCGCCTCACCTGCTTGCGTTGCATTCGACATGAGTAAGAAAGCTTCCAGAGCAAAAGAAGCGTAAGTATATGGTGCAAA
>JALZVU010000200.1 GCA_023301795.1 Granulosicoccus sp. | reverse complement strand
CCTGTCCAGCGCATAGCGAGACCTATTCCAGCGACTAATAACACACCACCAACAACGTATCTCCAAAGAGAACTAGATTGAAAATCTACAATGGACAGAATGACGAGCGAGTAGAAAAAAACACGGAAGAGTGCTCGAAAAATCTTTTTTTGCCATGATTGAGGACTAGGAGGCGGCCAGAATTGAAAGTCATCCTTGGCATACTGCAGAACGATAAGAGCTACGATCGCGATGGCCGGCACAATTCCAGTAGTAAAAAAAAAGATGTTCAAACCCATTGCTTTCTCATTGGTACGCGTTCTTAAAATTAACCATGCTTGAAAACACGCTATGTCCGCTGCGGGCCGGTACTTGTCTGTCGCTGCCGTCCAGATTACCTCAGATGACCGGCAAGTGTGTGCCCGAAGTTACCGTTCTGACTAGGTGTGTCGATGATGTCAATCGTTGAATAATGCGACGAATCCTATAAGTCCCATGGGCAACATAAAGATCAGCACAAGCGCGGATACTTTCGCACTGGATTTAAACCATTCACGTTTATCTTTTGCCCGATAGCAATCTCCCAGCAAGTAGATAGAAAAAAATATCGGAACCAACCATGCGAACGAATCAGTAGAACCTGACATTTGGAACATCTCGTTTATATATTTACAAACATTTTAATTGAACACACTGTCGTCGGCTATGGGCCGATTTCTGCCGGTCAAACCGGCTGGCAATCAGTGCAGTTCAGCTCCATTTCCACGGTCAGATCATGTTGAGTAATTCTACCGCAGAACGGCACCAGGGCTGGCTTTCACGGAACAGCTCAACATGATTCCGAATCCTGTATCGTCCCCATCGACCGTTGATATTGTTAGTGCTTGCAATATGCCTGCAATGTAGGCAATATGCCTGCATGAGTGTACAAATAACGATTAGAGATGTACCTGAGGCTGTCCGGGATGAGCTTGCGGTTCGTGCAGCGCGTGAAGGTAAATCGATGCAAGAGTATTTACGCAATGCTATGGAATCGCTGGCGTCCAAACCCTCTTCAGAACAATGGGTGGCAATGGTCAGAGAGAGTAAAGGGCACTACGCCGCTAGCGTATCGGCAAATAGCATTGTTCAGGCACGCAATAAGGATAAACGTTGATCGTCGTCGTTGATGCTTCAACAGTGGTTGCTGCATTGGTGGATACAGGAAGCGCAGGTGTGTGGGCTGAGCAGCTGTTGCAAACAAATGAAGTTATCGCACCTTCATTGATTCAAGTGGAATGCACAAACGTGCTCAGGCGCTTGTTAGCATCTGGGCAAATCAACGATCTGAATGCCGCCATGGCGCACAGAAATCTTATGCTCTTGCCCATAGAGCTCTTTTCATTCGAGCCATTTGCCCAGAGGGTATGGAATCTCCGCGACAACGTAAGCAGCCATGACGCTTGGTACGTTGCCATCGCCGAACAATTTGACGCGCCGTTGGCAACGCTGGACGCGCGACTCATCAATGCGCCGGGCCCTGATTGTCAGTTCATGACCCCTGAAATTTCAGACTGATGGTTTGCTTGTGCAATCGCTGTGTGAAGAGTCGCATCGTCGGTGTTGGGTAGTGCACAATACTTGCGAGCATCGGCATCTGGGCCTCTTAAGTGCTTAGTCTCATAGTATTTCGGCCAAAAACGTAAGGTACTTTTTCATGCGTCTCAATCAAGGCTCGCAGGCCAGCGCCAATACCGGCTCATCTGCAAGTCGCTCCTCCACATTGCTGAGTGATGTGCTCACGCTTTGGTCGTTTCTGCTCAAGGACAGGCCGGGTAGAATTCTCTTGCTGTTGCTTGTCATTGTGGTGGCAGCGCTCTTGGAGATGGCCATGCTGGCGGCAGTGGTGCCGCTGGTGAGTGTGCTGATGGATTCGCAAATGGTGGAGCAGGGTGCCGCTGGCTCGTCTGCGCCGCTTCTCGGTTTATTCGGGCAACTTAGCCAGTCTACGTTATTGGGTTTGGTGGTTGTGGTGGTGGCCTTGTCTGCATTCTCGCGGGTGTTGGTGCTGAGGATGAGCACTGAGTATGCCTTGGCCATCGGTATGCAGTTTCAAACCGGCTACTTCAGAATCGTATTAAACCGTGACTACGAGCATGTGGTTAACCAGTCCAGTAGCGAAAACGTCAGCCTCATCACCCAAAAGGTGCAACTGGTCATCGTCAATTACATTCTGGGTGTGTTGACCACCTTAGCCTCGGTGGTGTCCGGTATCGGCGTTGTCATTGTATTAATCTGGTTTAGTAAACCTGTGGTGCTTTTTGCGCTGTTGGCGTTAGCGGCTTCCTATGTTGTTATTGCGCGTTTTACACGCGGGCGTTTAAAGCGCTATGGAAGCGATTTACAGATGTATAACCCAAAGAAGATTCAGAGTATTCAGGAAGGTCTGGGCGGTATACGCGATGTGGTGATGGCCGGTAATCAGGAACAGTTTGTTGATCGCTTTGCTCATGCTGCACGCAGGGTGGAGACAGCCAACGCACGCATTGTGTTTTATAACTCGGTGCCAAAACCAATACTAGAAGCATTGGGGATTGGCAGTATTGCAGGCATTGCCTGGGCGGCTCAGCAAGGGAATTTTTCAGGTGCTAACCTTCTGCCGTTACTGGGTGTGTTTGCCTTGGGTATGCTGCGACTACTACCGTATATGCAGCAAATATTCAGTCAGTGGACACGTTTGGTATCCGGGCATCCGGTGCTGGCGGAGTTGTTGAATGAGCTGGACGGGTTTTCGGCACTGGCAGAGCAGGATGATCAGTTGCACGTTACGGCCGCTATCCCGTTCAATGAATCTATTGCCTTGCAGCATGTCGGGTTCAGCTATAAAAATGTATCGACGCCGGTACTCAGCGATATTGATCTAACGATAAATAAAGGTGAATACATCGGTATCGTTGGCCCTACAGGCAGTGGTAAAAGCACGCTGGTGGATATGCTGATGGGACTGCTACCGCCATCAACTGGGCTAGTGGCTATCGATGGGCAGCCCTTGAATGCCGATAACAGGGCACAGTGGCGAAAACGCGTGGCCCATGTTCCGCAGAAGTTGTTCCTGACTCAAGGCACCATTGCAGAAAACATTGCCTTTGGTGTTTCAGCAGAATCAATAGACATGGACCGCATTGAACAATGTTCACGGCATGCCCACTTGCATGAATTCATTCTGGGCTTGCCAGCGGGTTATGAGACGCAAGTGGGTGAGGACGGTGTGCGCTTGTCCGGTGGGCAAAGACAACGCATTGGTCTGGCCCGCGCCCTGTATTCAGACTGCGATGTGCTGGTGCTGGACGAGGCCACCAACGCACTGGACAATGCCACAGAGCTAGCCGTGGTGGATGAGCTGTTGTCACTGGATAGAGGTTATACGCTTATTGCCATAGCGCACAATTTACGTACGGTGGCGCAGTGTCATCGCATTGTGGTGGTGGGTGAGGGTAGTGCTCGGTGGCAGGGGTGATTGCGGGGTGTGTCTTTGTCATGCTTGAGATTAGGGCGTAGAAAGGTTTATGTTAGGCTCGAACAGTTTCAGTGATGAAGCTCTCAAAGGTGTCTGGAAGGGCTACCGATCTTCACGTTTGTCAAAACAATACAGAGTGATATATCAGGTCAGAAAAGAAATCGTGAGCATTCTCGTTATTGACGTTAACGCTCATGATTACAAAAGGAAATGACAATGGAAAAACCACCCGAATACAGGGCATCCGACTACGTACCGTACAAAGGCATATCACGTACACCCGGTCAGACAATCAAAGCACTGCGTGAGTTACATGAATGGTCACAAGTGGAGCTTGCCGAAAAAACAGGGATTTCTCAGGCCACCATCTCATCCTTAGAGACTGGAAGAACTGCGCTTGGAGCTGAACGTGCCAAAATCATTGCTCGGGCCTTTAATATTTATCCAGGAGTAATACTGTTTTCCGATTGGAAGAGAGAAGGGTTCGCAGCATAGTAACAATAGCGCATACGGCGCAATGCGGACATTGAATGGGGTAAAGCGAAAAACCAACGCAATATAGCCAAATACGGTGTGAGCTTTGAAAAGGCCCAAAGAGTATTTAATGGAGATACGTTGACCCGTGTGGATGAGCGATATAGCTACGATGAAATTCGGGAAATCAGTATCGGAATGGTCGAAGGCGTCCTGTACCTAACCGTCGTACATACCGACACGGAAACAGGGAATGTTCGCTTGATTTCAGCCCGTCGGGCTAATAAACGGGAACGGGAACGTTATGAAAAAACGCTACGATAAGGCACTAACGACGGCAGAGCTGGCGGCCATGCCTGATGAGGATATCGACTACAGCGACATTCCAGAGCTGGGTGATGATTTCTGGGCGGATGCTGAAGTGCGTACCCCAGAGAAACGCGGTATCTATATCAAACTGGACGACGATGTTGTTGAATGGATGAAGGCGCAAGGAAAAGGTTATCAAACGCGCATTAATGCCATTTTGCGTACTTACTACGAGGCACATCGAGATCGCTAAAACTGGCGAAAAGTTAAACACTTTGAGAGCGAAGATGAAATGAACAAACTGGATGAGCTGGCGAAGCTACAAAACAGGCCTCGATCTCAGTTGGTACAGGATGCAGTGAAGGATCTGATTCGCTCCAACGAAGAGTTCGATCGCAGAGAGTTTCTCCGCATCAAGGCTCGTTTGGCCCCAGCAGTCAAAGCGCAGTGCGAGTTGTTGGACAAAAGTTCAGTGGCGGATGAGCATCGGCGCTTCTGAGGAGCATTCAAACCGATGGCGCAATTTGACCCTCACAGATATGTGAGCAGGAAGTCCTTTATAGAGCTTCCATATTTGCTTGAAATCTCTGTCTGAGAATAGAAGAGGAATTCTTTGGTCAATGCAGTAAGACGCAATGATGACATCATTCGTTTTTCGAACTGTTAATCCAGCTTTGCGTAGCTTGCGAAATTTCTCAGCGGCTCTAATTGCTCGATCAACCCCTGATAGATTCAGTGGTTCAAAGTTCGATAGTACAGATTGAGCAGTGGCAAAATCTTTATCGGATCTGAAGCCCTGTAGGACTTCTGCCAGGATTATGTCTCCTACCGCAATAGACTGTTTGCCAAGAGCATTATCCAGATAGTCGGCCTCTGGAGTAGGTGTGCCATGCTGGTAGCGATTTTTCTTGAGAAGAGTACAAAAAAGGGTTATAAGAATTCGAGCATACCCTCTTCACAGACAGACGAAGACAAGAGCTCTAAACCACGCAAGCCAAATAGCAAGCGGCACGAGCACGACGAGCCATTTGCGAACAGTCGTACCGAGGAGTCCGTGGAAGTCTCACTTCATTTTCTCCAATGTTTTTCATCAACACTATTCTCGTTCTAGAGATATATGGTGGAAACTGCAGAAATCATCTGACGTCTAACACCAGTGCTAACCGACGTTTGACAAAGGCGAAGGTTGTGCGCGAAGCGCACGTTCTTTGATTTTGTCAAATGATCGGTTCAGCGTATTGT
>JALZVU010000199.1 GCA_023301795.1 Granulosicoccus sp. | reverse complement strand
CTGGGCGGCCCCCATATAATCCGCTACAGAAAAAGGGTTCGGTCGGGGCCGGCCTTCCGGAAAGAATTAGGCGGGGCGGCCTTCCGCGATTCATGAATAGTCCGGGCTAGACACTGATCGGGTTGATGGCATTTTGATCTTGGGTGGAACTTTGACAAAACGCTCAGGGTTGAGTGCGTAGGGCTTGTCGAGTGCCGCCTGTTTGGTGGTGGCCATTTGCTCAAAGCTTCCAGTGAATACCTGCGTTGGAGTGTACCCGTTCAGCCCACTGTGGTGATGATCGAAGTATGCCCACTGATAGTAGTCGCTACACCATAGGCTTTTCCAGTTAGAACGTCGTGTGGGTGGCAAAGCGGCCCCGAAATCAGTGAGTAGACGTTCGGTTGCAAGGATCTTTCATCTGGTCGGGGTCCGCGTTGTGTCGCGAGTTCAGCTCAGCACCCACAGCATGCGGAAAACGAGAGGTCATGCATTACATGCTGCTGGGCATAGCATCGAAGCTATTGGTAAGGTGTTGGATCACAGCAACACATCAGTGACGATGAGATACATTGGTTTAGCTCAAACGGATATCAACAAGTCTTTTACTGATCTCATCTTATAGGTCTCAAGTAATTGGATGTCAGTCAAACTGCGACACGGATGAAAATTTGCTATTGTTCCCGGAGCCAATCCGGTCATCGGTCGACATTCTAAATGCACATCGCCCTGGTAACTAGCGACAGTCAGGCCACCGGAGCTTGCGCTCTGTTCCAAGAGTCTTGCTGTCGAGTGATGAAATTGCCATTTCTGCATTGAAATTGTCTAAGAATATTAAGGCATTTGGAAAGATTGAGTGGTACCGGAATTGGTACCAACCTGCAGGCTTTTGAGTTCTTTCAGTGCGCAGAGTCCGATCAAGAATTCTCCGTAATGCTTGATTCGACGCCAGATTGCGGGTTGTGGCCAACGGCGAGAACCACGGAAAAAGCCTAAAAATCCCTCGGTAGTGATACCGTGCCGGTTCAAGTCCGGCCCCGGGCACCAATCGCGATTAAGATGTGTGCTAATGAACCGGGGGCCGTGGTGTGTTGACCGATGAAGGGGCGATTTTCTTCAGCGATCCCACAAAAGGCCAGAACAAATTCCGACTGGGTTTTGCCGCGCTATCCAAGGCAGTCATTGATGATGGAATTCGCATAATCGCCGAGGAAGCACGTATTCAATGAAGGGTGCTAAGATAGCATCTGTCTTATTATTTGTTTAAAACTGTCTATTCACAATGGTGTGCTGCTCGGTAAGAATGGGGCCAACAATCAAGACAGTCGGATAATCTGCTGTGGCGATGTACCCCAACGAAACGGGCTCAATGGACAAGATTGATAACTTCACGGCCAATGTCGATTGGTCCACTCAATCGATAATCGACAAGCGCGATAAATACTACGCTGCGTCGCAGCGGGCTTTTGTGCCTTACCAGAAACCGCTGATTCTGAAAAAAGGCAAAATGCAGTATTGTTGGGATGAACTGGACAACAAGTTAATTGATCTGCTGGGCATGAACTTGTGTATCAGCGTGGGTCACGCACACCCTGCAGTGGTTGAAGCCGTGGTCGAGCAAGTACAAAGTCTGACCCATTGCACTACGATGTTTCACCATCCAGTGCCTGCGCACCTCGCTGAGGAGCTTGCGGCCACCATGCCAGCAGGTCATGAGTGGGTGGTACATTTTACCAATTCAGGTGCAGAGGCAATTGACCTCTCAATGATGATGGCCCGGGCTTACACCGGGAACCAGGACATTGTTGCGCTACGTAACTCCTACCATGGCGCTACCTACGGTGCCCAAGCAGTCACGGGCGTTCAAGGTTTCAGGCACAACATTGCCCAACTTTCCAACATCACGTTCGCTGCTGAACCCAATCAGTACCGTGGCATCTTCGGGCCCGGCACCGACCCTTATCTTGATGAGCTTGAGCGATCACTGGCCTACTCGACAAGCGGCAAACTGGCTGCGATGTTAATCGAACCTGTGCAGGGTTACGGCGGAATCATCGCAATGCCACCCAATTATATGCAAGGTGCTGCTGAACGAATTCGCGCAGCTGAGGGATTGCTTATTGTTGATGAGGTTCAGTCAGGTTTTGGTAAAACCGGTGATGCCATGTGGTGCTTTGATCATCATGGTGTGGTGCCAGACATGATGGTCATTGCCAAAGGTTTTGGTAATGGAATTCCCATTGGCGCGCTGGTTGTAAAAAAGCACATCGCTGAGAGCATGGCTGATAAATTCCTGTTTCACACTTATGGTGCAAACCCTGTAGCCTGTGCGGCGGCAAGGGCTGTACTGCGAGTTATTCGCGAAGACAAGCTCATCGACAACGTCAAGAGCGTTGGTAACAAGCTCACAGACGGCCTGTTACAGCTAAAAGACAAGTACTCGATCATTGGTGACGTACGTGGACGTGGTTTTATGCAAGCGATCGAACTGGTTAAAGATCGAGACACAAAAGAGCCGGCACCAGAGGCTACCGCCGCTGTGTTTGAACGTACTCGTGAACACGGATTGATTTTGTCAAAATCTGGCACGTATAAAAATGTTTTACGTATGGTGCCGCCATTGTGCTTGAGTATGGGTGATGTTCAGCCGGTGATTGACGCGCTTGATCAGAGCTTCGCAGATGTAGAGAAGGGCTATCACTGAAAGTAAGCGGGTGATGTCGGATGCCCCTGAGAAATCCGACCAACACAACCACGTCGTTGTTATCGGTGCGGGAATGGTAGGCGTATCGACTGCTCTTTGGCTACAGCGTAGCGGCTTGTCTGTCACATTGGTTGATAAAGCCAAGGGTGATGAGCGTGCCAGCTATGGCAATGCGGGTGTCTTGGCCTCTTCGTCGATTGTGCCGGTCACAATGCCTGGCCTGTTAGGCAAAGCGCCAAGGATGTTGCTTAACAAAGAAGAACCCATCTTTGTACGCTGGCCTTATTTACTCAAGATGCTACCTTGGGCGATTCGCTATTTGGCACATGCCAACGAAGCTGATGCACGACGCATAGCTGCAGCGCTAACACCTATCATCGGAAACAGCTTGGAAGATCATTTGAAGTTATCCGCAGGAACAGGTGCTGAACACTTGATTAGGCCATGCGATTTCTCGGTGTTGTTTAAGGATCGCAAGACGTTTCTAAAAGACCCGCTGCCGTGGAATATTCGCCAGTCTAACGGCTTCACATGGACGGAATTAGAAGGCGCTGATCGGTCATCTTATGACCCTGTTCTAAACCCTGCTTTCAATTTTATGGCTGTGTTGGGCAAGCATGGGCAGATCACAGACCCCGGTTGTTATTTGCAAACGCTTACTGATTATTTTTTGAAACAAGGCGGCAAACTACTACGCGAAGCCGTTATCGATATTGCGCATCAAGATGGCAAGGTCACCGGTGTTCGAACTAGCACCTATGTATTGCCGGCAACATCAGTTGCTATTACTGCCGGGGCCTGGTCGCCGTTGTTGACTAAAAAGCTTGGCGTCACTATTCCACTCCAGGCAGAGAGTGGTTATCACGTGGAGTTCTGGGGTACTAGTAAAATGCCAAAATCCCCCACGCTAGTGCCGAGCGGAAAGTTTATCCTGACACCGATGGCGGGCCGTCTGAGAGTTGCAGGCGCTGTCGAGTTTGGTGGATTGGATAATGTCGGTACTGAGCAACCCAAGGCATTACTCAGAGCGGGTGTACAGCGAATTATCCCGGGGCTTACATACGACGAGCAGACAGAATGGATAGGTCATCGGCCTGCACCAACAGATTCTATTCCAGTTATTGACCGGATTCCTCATATAGATGGCGTGTTCGTCGGGTGTGGACACCAACATGTCGGGTTAACGGGTAGTGCCCGCACAGGCGAAATACTCGCTGAATTAATATCTGGCAAATCACCGCAATTAGATATGTCAGCGTATAGAATCGATCGCTTTAATACTCCTGCGAGCTGGCGTGCATCCCTAGGGCATTCCACTCACCGTCCTACAAAGATGATTTGACTATGGAATGGGACTTCACACCAGCACTCAACAATATAGACATATTGTTGCTGGGATTAGTTAACACACTCAAAATCACTGGACTATCGCTGTGTTTCGGGATTCCGCTTGGTTTGCTGATGGCGTTGTCACGCCTTTCAGAATTCCGACCATTGTCCATGCTTGCAGCATTCATCATTGAGTTCTTCCGAACTACGCCTCCGTTAGTGCAATTGTTCTGGTTTTTCTTTGCTTTTCCGATTTTGTTCAATGTGAACATGACACCGTTTACCACAGCAATAGTGACGTTCTCAATCCAATCATCAGCATTTTTTGCTGAAATATTCAGAAGTGGTATTCAGTCGATAGACCGAGGTCAATGGGAAGGGGCCAGAGCCATTGGCATGACCCGAAATCAATCCCTGAGAAGAATCATCCTGCCTCAGGCTGTGAAAAGAATGATCCCCGCTTTTATGGAGCGCTCTATTGAGCTATTAAAAACCACCACACTAGTCTCAACCATTGCCTATACCGACCTGATGTATCAGGCCAACGATATTGCTCAGAAAACGTTTCGACCTTTGGAAGTCTATACGGTTGTGGCGTTAATCTACTTCGTGCTGATTTTCTGTTTTAGTCAATTGTCGATTGTTATTGAGCGTCGAATGGCAAGGTCGGGTGAAGGGACGGTGCATTAGCATGGAATACAATTGGGATTTTGCCACTATATTCCTGAACTGGCGTGTGTACTGGTTTGGGCTGCAAGGCACGTTGTTGATGTTTGCCGTCACGGTGACACTCGGAATGTTCGGTGGCTTGATTATCGGCGTTTTACGCTACCTTAAGCATCCATTGGCAGCATGGCCTGCCCGAACCTTCGTTGAAATATTTCGAAACACACCGGTGTTGGTGCAGATTATCTGGTTCTATTATGCGTTTCCTATTCTCACGGGTATTGAGACCAGTCCGTTTCTAGCGGCAGCACTGGGTATAACACTGAATACGATGGCTTTTTCAGCTGAAATATATCGTGCAGGCATTCAGTCGATCGATAAAGGACAGTGGGAAGCAGGGAAGGCCATCGGGATGAATTTCAGACAAACCTTGTGGCGAATCATAATGCCGGTTGCCTTGAAACGCGTATTGCCTGCACTGACCAACCGTGGAATTGAAGTTTTCAAGATGTCGACGCTTGCTTCAGTGGTAGCTTATGTCGAAACATTGAATCAAGCCAAACTGATTGCAGACTTGAACTACAACCCGATTGAATCTTACACGGCAGTAGCACTTATATTTTTCGTTGTGCTGTTCCCTATAGTACAAGCCACTTACGCTTTAGAACGCGTACTGAAGCGAGGTGACGAATGACTGAATTAGTCCGTACAGAGAGCCTGCACAAGCAGTTTGGCGAGCTCGAGGTGCTAAAGGGGATCGACTTAAGTGTCGAAGCTGGGGAAACTGTTGTCCTGTTGGGTTCCAGCGGCTCTGGAAAATCCACATTGCTGCGCTGCATTAATTTTATGGAATTACCGACATCCGGTAAGGTGTATTTGCATGGTAAGGCTGTAGGCACCGAGACTAAAGGACAAATAAAATACAACGAATCTCATCTATGTTCTGTGCGCACGAAAGTCGGTATGGTTTTCCAACACTTCAACTTGTTTCCGCACATGACCGTTTTACAAAACATCATGGAAGGTCAGAGGACTGTGTTGAAACGTAATGCTGCTGATTCAAAGGAAAAGTCCATGCTACAGCTTGAGCGCGTTGGTTTAACTGATAAGGCAGGTGAGTATCCCTCTCGTCTATCCGGCGGCCAGAAACAACGTGTCGCCATCGCAAGAGCATTGGCCATGGACCCGGATGTCATGTTATTCGATGAAGTGACTTCGGCGCTCGATCCAGAGCTGGTCGGAGAAGTGTTAAAGACCATGCGTCAATTGGCTGATGAAGGCATGACCATGATCTGTGTTACTCACGAATTAGGATTCGCCTATCATGTGGCTAACCGGGTACTGTTTCTTAATGACGGCACCATTCTCGAAGAAGGCAACCCACAACAAATTTTGCGAAAGCCAGAAACGCAACGTATGTGTGAGTTTTTAGAAGGCCATTCGTTGTTCAAGTTGCCGGACTAATCACCAACCACAATACCAACAGGAGATTGTATTCTATGAAGATTCAAAGAAGAGGTTTGTTCAAGGCCATAGCTATTGCTGCAGTAACCTTGGCCTTTAGCTCGACACCCGCAGTTGCACAAGAGGAATCTACCTGGGAGCAGATTAAGTCCACGGGGAAATTGCGTATGGGTGTGATACAAGCACCACCCTGGTTTAGCAAAAACCCGACTACTGGTAAATGGGACAGTGGGCTAGGCATTACTATTGGTGAAAACATGGCAGAGGTTCTGGGTGCTGAACTCGTTCCTGTCGAAGTAACTTGGGGGACAGCCGTCGCAGCACTTCAATCTAACAAGATTGACTTCATGCCAGTGCTTGATGCAAAACCCGAGCGTGCCATGAGTATCGATTTTCCGAAAAATCCGCTTCTCTATATCTCGCTTGCAGTGCTTGCTGACGATGATCTTGCTGCTGACACTTGGGCTGATCTAAACAAGGAAGGGGTTAAGGTTGCAGTACCTCAAGGTTCCAGTATGGATAGCTTCATTACGGAAAACCTGCCCAATGCAGAAATACAACGCTTCCCTGACAATGGTGCTTCAATAGCGGCTTACCAGTCTGGTCGTGTCAATGCGGTATCGCTTTTCCACCCACCGCTGCTTGCAGCACGTAAGAAACTTGGCCGCGGTCAGTTAGTTATCCCCACACCTGCATTTTCATCGCCAAGTTCTGTAGGTGTGCGTAAAGAAGATGACAAGACATTTCGTGACTGGGTAGATGTAACGATATTGTACTGGTACGAAACAGGTCGTATCCAGGGTTGGTATGCAGATTTCTTAACTGAATTTGGTCTTGATCCAAAGGTATCACCTGTCATTCAGCGAGAGTTGTTGTTTAGTAAATAGTACGATTGACCTAACCTTGCTGTGGCGGAAGATAGTCAGATATTCCTGGTTGTTATCTTCATGGCAAGGTTAGAATTTATATTTCATAAAATCGCGAACTAAGGTAGCAATACCGTACCGGTTCAAGTCCGCCCCTGGGTACTAAGTCATCAAATCCCCTGCAGCTTTGGCAGCCGCCGCGTAATCGCCGCACTTATCGATTCGAACAGTGCAACAGGAAAGCCCTGTGGCAAGCTGCTAGCTGTAGCCTCCAACGCGGCATCTTTACTAACGGCGATATCGTCA
>JALZVU010000198.1 GCA_023301795.1 Granulosicoccus sp. | reverse complement strand
CCACCAGCGCCACCGCTACTGCCGCCCATGGCATTGCCCAGCATACCGCCAAGCCCACCACCACTGCCGCCGCCCAATGCACTTCCCAGCATTCCGCCAAGACCGCCGCCACCACTGCTGCGTCCGCCCATCATTTTACCAACACCTTTCGCCATGGCCACGCCTATAGCAATACGTCCTAGTGTTCCTACAAGACTCATAGTGTTCTCCTTAAGCAATAGATAAACGCCGCGACAAAGTGCGGCGAATTACGCGATAGTGTACCCGATCACCCGTATTCGACAGGAATAAACCTCAAGGATGACAGCCTCCGGCATTGTACTCAGCAACCAACAAGCGCGGCGCCTGTGGCTTTCTCGTCAAAGCCTGCTGGCCACGCCACAATGTTTAACATTGACGCAAAGCTTGATCGACACAATTAGTCAACTGGGCATGGTGCAACTGGATTCCATCAATAACGTAGTACGTGCACATCATCACATTCTGTGGAGTCGCCACCCCGCTTACCGTGAGGATGACTACAACACTCTGCTGGGCACAGAACCCTGTGTGTTCGAACATTTCAGTCATGATGCAGCCATTCTGCCTGTAGCGTTATTGCCGTATTGGCAACGCCAGTGCAAACGGCGTAGCGAAATCTACAAGCGTGGCACCCTGGGAAAACATCTGGGGGACGCCACCATGCAAAAGCAGATACTGGCCAGGATAAAATCCAATGGCCCCATGTGTTCTCGTGATTTTGCACAGCAGCATACCGAGCGTGCTGATAAATCCTTGCATGCCTGGATGCGACCGCCGCATAAGCTTTGTCTGGACTATCTTTGGCTTAAAGGTGAACTGGGAGTATCTCATCGCAAAGGCTTTATCAAGTACTACGACTTGGCCAGCCGGTTACTCCCTCCACAACAACGCCAGCATAGTTATACGGCTCAGCAGCAAATTGACTACCTGTGCACATCAGCTCTGCACAGGCTTGGCTTTGCCACAGCTAAAGATATTCAGGGCTTTTATGACGCGTGTGATTTAAGCGAGGTACGCGCCTGGCTTGAAAAGCCTTCATCAAACGTGTCGCAGATAATGGTTAGGGCATTCGATAACAAAGAGCATCTGATGTTTGCGCCCAACAATCTCAACAAGCTGCTGACATCTGTACCGCAACCGTCCACCCGCCTGAGAATCATTAACCCGTTTGATCCTGTGGTGCGCAACAGAGGCAGACTGAAAATGCTGTTTGGTATGGACTACAGAATTGAGATTTATACGCCAGCTGCAAAGCGCCAATACGGCTACTACGTGTACCCCATATTGGAGGGCGACAAAATGACCGCACGCATTGATATAAAGGCAGACCGCAAGAGTGACATGCTTGATGTACGAGCCTGGTGGCTGGAGCCTGGCGTAAAACCCTCAACGGGGAGAACACAGCGTTTGCACAGTGAGCTAAAACGACTGGCACGTTTTGCAGGTGTTGAGAAAATCAGCCCTATACCGAAGCCATTCACACACAAGAAGTAGAGAGTAGCCTGCTCACATCAAGCGAATCGCTTCAAACCACTTCACTTCAAGTTATTATCTTTCCACCACGCAGCGCCCCACATACCGGCAAGCATAAACGCTGCAAATACGAATGTCCCTGGCGCCAAGCCAGCAACCGACACCCACGCCGGACCTGGACAGTAACCGCTAGCGCCCCAGCCCACTCCAAACAGCAGAGCACCTAACACCAGTGGTTTATCAATATCACGACGCGTTGGCAGTTGAAAACTACTGGCGAACAAGGGTTTCGACCGGCCTTGTATTAATGGGTATCCCACAAACGTGCAGACAACGGCCCCACTCATGACAAACGCAAGACTAGGATCCCAATGTCCAAGGACATCCAGAAAGTTAATCACCTTGGCAGGGTTAGCCATACCAGACACCAGCAGACCACCGCCAAATAAAAGACCAGCCGCCACACCTAACGCCATCGTTATAAGGGCTGAACGCAACATCGCAGGCATCTTCATACGAGGTGCCGTAGTACTGCAACCGTGAGCGCTGCTGTAATCATGAAAATAACCACAGCAACCAGTGACCGGCCAGAGCGACGCCCCAATCCACAAACACCGTGCCCAGAGGTGCAACCAGAGCCCAGAACGGTTCCAACACCCACTGCTAACCCAGCCAGAGACATCCCCATCAGTTCAGTGGATACCGGAAGCGTGGCAAGATACTCAAGCCCCCATTGATCCTGTCCTATTTTCGTCAAAAACCACGGAGCGCTGACCAGGCCGAGTAAAAAAGCTACCCGCCAGAGTGAATCACCGCTAACGGGGCTTAACAGGCCTTGAGTTGTGATCCCGGAGATACCAGCTACACGCCCGAATACCAATAACACCAGCAGAGCGGAGAGCCCGATCATGATGCCGCCAATCAATGAGGCATACGGGGTGAATTCAGTGAGGGTCGACGGCAACATATGACCTATAGTTCCTTTACTGGTATTGCGTGAGATTTTGCTTGGGAATTGTTCGAGAACTACTTAACGTCAACCTTCTGACCAGTAGCCAGCGATTCTATGGCAGCCTCAGCCAAAAGCAGCGCACGTTGCCCGTCCGAACCCGAGCACGATGGCTCGCATGTACCATCAAGCACATCCACAAAATGTTGCCATTCATGCCGATAGGCTTCCATGTAGCGTTCGATAAAAAAATGTACTGGCGCTTCACGTCGAACACCTTCCGCTCTTTCCAGAACCAAGGTGGACACTGGCACATTTTCAGTTCGTAACGTACCTAGAGACCCATGCACCTCCACTCTCTGATCATAGCCAAACGAGGCTCGGCGCGAGTTGGTGATGACCGCAATTTTGCCACTGGCACATTGCAATGTAACCACCGCCGTATCAATATCGCCCTCATCAGCCAAAGCCTTGCTGGTTAACGCTGAGCCTGTTGCTGTAACACTTACGGGCTCTTCGGCGAGCATGAACCTGGCCATGTCAAAATCATGAACCGTCATGTCGCGAAACATACCACCTGACACTTTGACGTATTCCATAGGTGGTGGCTCGGGATCTTTTGAAATCACGGTGACCAGCTCCACATCACCAATATCACCAGCACGCACGCGCGCTTGCATGGTAGACACAGCAGGATCGAACCGCCGATTGAATCCAACCAATAGTGGCGCATCACAATCACGGGTTTTCTCTAGAACGGCATTAACGCGTTCGATGGATAAATCTATCGGTTTTTCGCAAAAAACCGCTTTACCTGCGAGAAGCGCTTGCTCTATGAAGTCTGCATGTGTGCTGGTGGCGGAGCAGATTACGACGGCATCAATTGATTCATCCTTAAACACTTCATCAGGCGTTGCTACCGAAGCCCCCACCTGCTCAGCCAGCTCCTTTGCGCCTTGCTCGTAGGGATCGACAACATACCGAATGGTGGTCGCCGGGTGTTGATGGATATTGACAGCATGCACCTTGCCAATACGACCAGCACCCAACAGCGCAATGGAATACAGTTTTTTCTCGTCTGTCATCTGACTTGCTCTTTTATGCAGGTGAACCAGCAATGTAACTGGCCAACTCGGCACGCTCTCTTTCTGTTTCTTTCAAACGGGCGTTGACGATATCGCGAATGCTCACAACACCTGCTAGCACATCATTGACAGTGACTGGCACATGACGAATTCGCTTCTCATCCATCAACTCCATAACCGAAATAACGGTAGCATCAGGTGCGCAGGTGAAGACGCCGCGTGTCATTAAATCATTCACTTTGCGCTCACCAAACTCTATTGTGTCATCTGCTAATGCTCTGACCACATCGCGCTCACTCAAGATACCGTCTATCTTTCTACCGTCCTCACTCACCAGCAACGCACCTATGCGTTGTGAGGCCAACATTTTCACGGCCTCTTTTAACAAAGTGTTAGGCGTTGTTGTCTCAACATGTGCGCCCTTATCACGAAGAATATCTGCAATCAGCATGAGCTTAGTTCTCTAACCTGTTTGTCTTTTAGTATATTACGCCCGTAGCGTCAGTAGGTGGGCATCTAACTTTCTGCAGTAATGAACTCCCAGCTCGGATTAGGAGCTTGTCCAAGAGCAAACTGATCAGATAGGCTATTGGTTGTATCCTGCAGTCCCTCATCTCAATAGAGCAATGCAACCACGATGCGTCAACGTGCAGCAGCCTGGATGTTTGTGCTTATCTGGTCCACAGGCTTTGTTGTGGCACGCGGCATATCGGGGAAGATTGATCCGTACCTATTTCTGCTAATACGTTTTAGCGTGGTTGCCCTTGTGTTCGGTATCGCGATGATGGTGTTACGCAAGGCGATGCCTACGCCTAGCGAGCTTTGGCGCCTGGCAGCCATAGGGGCTCTGATGCAAGGACTCTATCTGGGCCCTTCTTTCTGGGCAGTCTCACAAGGCCTTGAGGCTGGCATCATGGCATTGATGGGCTCTCTGCAACCGCCCATTACTGCACTGTTTGCGTGGTATTTATTCAAAGAGCGCATTTCAAAGCGCGGCATCGTAGGGCTTGTCCTCGGCATCCTCGGTGTGGCCCTGGCGGTCTCACCCAGCATCATCCCCGAGCATGGGTCTGTTGATCAGACGCTGATGACTACAGCACCAACTCTCTGGATACTGATGGCCAGTGTACTAAGTATAGGCTCGATCACTGCTGGCACGTTGATGCAAAAGTCATCGATTGTCAGCGTACCCTTGCTCAGCTCAGTGACGTTTCAGACACTCGGAGCAGTCGGTGTGTCAGCGTTGATGGCGGTGGCGTTTGCCGAACCTGTCCTGAACATAACAGTTGCCACGATAGGGTATCTAAGCTGGGCCATAGTCATCTTGTCCATCGGCGGCTTCACCCTACTGACCTGGTTAGTGCGCACAGGTAGCGCAACCCGCGCCAGCAGCCTGCTTTTTCTGGTTCCGCCAATGGCAGCCCTGATGAGCTGGAAGCTCTACAACGAAGCTCTGAACGCGTGGCAGATCTGTGGATTCGTGTTGGCGTTGATAGGCGTGTTACTCGCTAGGAAATAGACTTGGTGTTTCTTCCGTGACGCGCAAGTATCGTGATCAGGACAGCAGCCACAATCATAAGCCCCATGCCTTCGCGGGCTGTCTCAATGTTGTACCAGACCTCACTTGTCCAGAATCTGGGCGTCAGTGGCCAGAAATACACAACCCCTGCAAGCGAGGCCAAGAGGCTGCCCCACAATGCCCATCGCAGCACAGCGTACTTGAACAACGAGGGTGCAGCTGCTGCCAATGCACACCAGATAGCGGGACAGGCGTAGATCACCATCCACATAACACCGTCCGGATCGTTGAACTGCACACCCGCAAACAAAAGCATCAGGCACATCAGGGCAAAATACAGGTATCGCATGGGGTCAGATCCGAATGGTGTTATCACGAGTGCTGATCAAAAACCTTGCCAGAGTTATTTTTGCTGCGATGCAGCGGCCACACCTAGCATCTTCACAGCAAGTGCTGCAGCGCCAAATCCATTATCAATATTGACAACAGCGATGCCTGGCGCACAACTACTGAGCGCGCAGTTCAGTGCTGCATGGCCACCTGCTGAAACACCGTAACCAACCGATGAGGGTACGGCGATAACCGGCCCCTTCACTAGCCCCGCTAGCACGCTGAACAATGCGCCTTCCATGCCCGCAACAGCGATATTCAATGGGTGTGCATCCAGCTCATCCGCCACGTCAATGAGTCGCCATAAACCCGCTACACCAACATCCATGTAACTGCGGGATTGCACACCCAGAAAAAGCAGGCATTGTTCAATTTCACTGACAAGGGCGTGGTCTGAGGTACCAGCAGCCACAATACCGACAATGGGTGTGGCTGGCGGCTCATTGCTACTGCTACTGCTACTGCTATCCACGATAATCGTTCTGGAAGGCTCATGCCAGGTAACACTCGCAGGCCAACCCGCACACAGTGCTGCCGCCTTCTCGCAGCTCACGCGTGTCATCAGAATTCTTTGCTTGCGCTCTATGGCACTCAGACAAATATCACTTAATTGAGCGTAGCTTTTACCTTCACCAAAGACCACCTCTGGCACACCGGTGCGCATCGTACGCAGCCAATCAAACTTTACGTCGCTACTCATGGTAATAACCTATACCCATATCACTCACGAGAGACAACAACGCTAATGTCACTGATCAGAAATGCGCTGCCACGCTGATAGCTCGAAAAGCCCGCTAGCACTCTGCCCGAACCCTCAACCCTTAAACGAACCTCTTCACACACCGACTCCCAGATATCAGCACAGCCTTGCTGTAACTCATCATCAACCTCAATACGCACACCAGATGCCGTTATCCTGCAGCGTATATCTCCCATGCCCATTTGGCCACTCAGAAAAGACTCCATCTGGTTAACGAACTGAAGATCGACAGCGTCAATGGCGATGCCGGTTTCTATTCGACTGGACAAGCACGGTTGCGCTGGCAAATCAGCCACCAGAGCCAGTGCCATTGACGCCGCTATGGCTCGTACTGTCATCTTGTTAATACCTGCATCAATCAGTGGATGCACCACCTTCTTCTCACTGGCAGCTAAAAGCCCTGGGCGATAATCACCAAGATCATCAAGATTTGCACCCGACGCTACCGTTCCATCCCAGACTTGACTCACACGCGCATAAAGGTTCGACTTACAGTAGTAACAACGATTGACAGGATTCTTGCGATACTCACCATCAGCAAACTCTCCTGCATCAACAATAGTGAGATTCCAGCCCAGTGTTTGTGCGTAATACTTAACTCGCTCAGTAGCCTCTTGCGGCACAGCGGGTGATACCGCATGAACCATCAATACGCGCTCACCCAAAACCTCATGCGCAACCGCCGCAAGCGTTGTGCTGTCCACACCACCACTGATCGCTATTGCCAGAGAGTCGTATGTGCTCAGCGCACCGCGCAGCGATTCCAGGGCTTGAGTATCCGATGATGTCAGGGTGGGCAACGATTTGTTGATGTTCACTTTTGCGCCTGCTTCACGGTAGGAGTTCCTTTTTCACTATTGAGCTAGCGACTGCAAAACCACTTAACATCATGCTCTCTCGATCGCCGTTTGAATCACTTCCCGAATGCCTTCTCCGAATTTGCCGACAGCTCAGCAATTCGGTGTGCACGCAAGCGCCGAGACTGCAATCCGGGCACCCGACGCAGGTCATCACTTTCCACTTTCAAGGTGTGTTCTAGTTCATCGCTTGGAGGGCGAGGCCTTTGTACCACCTTGACACCCGCCCCCGATTTCTCACCAACCGTCACGTTACCATCACCACTAACGTCATCCACAATCAGCTTCTCGCGCTTCAGCACACGACGCGCTAGCAGTTGAACACGCATACCCAACGTACTGGTTTCATAAAAGCACACGCGACTAATCACAGGCTCCATTGAAGGCTGACACAACACAGTGACATCAAACATCATGCGTCCCTTCTTGCCAAAAGAGGTAGCGTGAGTAATATCAATAACACCATCGGTTTGTCGTATGTATTGCAATGCTACAGCCAACTCTTCTGATGTCATATCGTCAATGGCAAAACTCAACTGAGCCACGTGATCAATGTCATGATCAAACAGCTTGGTATCCAGTGTTGGTAACGCGCCTTCATAACCCGTAGGCACCGCCGTCGCATCCAGGGTGTCTATGAGATGGCAGCGAACCACATTGGGTCGCTCCTTGAGTTGTCGCTGACCCGCGCCCATCCCTGAGATAAGACCAACACCTGATGCCCTGCAAGTAAAGGATGTAGCGTTCTCGTTAAGCTGGGACAGGTATTTCACAATGGCGGCTCCTGTTGGCGTCACACGCTCGCCGGGTTCGCCGTCATCCCATGTGACCAAACCTTCAAGCAACACTTGCGTAGCAGGAGCTGGCACGGGCAACATGCCATGCTCAGTCTTGACCAGACCAGAGCCCACCGGAAGACGGTCACAGCTCCAGCTACCCCTATGATTGCGCTCGATAAGGCTGGCCGCTGCAACAATATCGGCAATGGAATCCCAATCGGCAACTTCATGAAAATGCACGTTCTCCAACGCTACACCGTGAACCTGACTTTCCGCGCTCGCCAGAAGCTTTAACAGCTCTAGCGCACGCGCCAGTACCGTTGCCTCCAAAAAGCTGTTTTGCAGCATGGCTTTTAAATCGCTGTATTGACCGGTAGCCCGTGGCTTGTCACTTTTGGTTGTGACCACAAACCGCTGAACAGCCAGGCCATGACTCTTGCCGGACTCCAGTGACACGCTGACATGTTCCAGTACGCCACAGGCACCAAGATCTGCCATGCAAGATTCCAGCGCCTCTGGAAACAGATCCAGCATGGCTGCGACAAACATGTCACCGGCTATGCCACCGACAGGGTCCAGATGAATGTGACGATGTTGAGGCAGGCTGTTCAAGAAGGCAATCTCCGCTCTTTCAAACTGTTTTTTATCGCAATGAGATTACGCAAATTCACCCGTATTGATATCTATAAAAGTCAGCAGCACATCTAAGACGCGGACTTCGACATCGGTACGACATAAGGCCCTTCAGGAATAATAGCCACATGCGGATCACCGTGTGCTTGTACGCTATCCACAATAGCCTGTTCAATACTCTCAATTCTCTGCACACCGGTTAAGGCGTGATCAGCATCGCTCAACCCTGTGGAATACAAATACACGGTGCCACCGCGCATCGATTTTAATTGCATCTCTGTTTGCCATTCATCAACATCAGCCAGCTGCTTGGCCAGTAGCGTTTCCAGAAAAGCGTCAGGCCCCAGCGATACCAGCTTTGCCTGAGCATCACGATAATGAGATGAGCCTATCCCTTCTGCACACTCTGACACCATAATCAACGTACCACCGGGTTCTAGAATATCCAAAGGCGTCACCATGCCCTTCACGGTCTGATAGTAGGTCTGGTCTAATGGATAGCCAGCAGATGAGGTAACCACGGTATTGAATTTACGACCCACAGGAATCTCAGTGAACGCGCGTACAAACTCTACCGCACTCAAGTGACTGGCAATGACCTCACCGAACGTGGCGTGCACAAGATTCCGATCTTCATCAATGACAGCATTGAACGCATACACGTCTCCCAGCATCTTGACGATCTCCAGTTGCTCTTCGTGCAATGGATTGTGTGCCAGATTACATTGGGTGGCCGCGGGATCTTCCATAAACCGCGCGCTGTGAAATGTGCGAATCGTTTCGTGATGAGCAACGCCTGGCGCAATCACTTTGCGACCTCCAGAATACCCTGCCATAAAATGTGGCTCGACAAGCCCGGTGGCGATGCGCAGATCTGCCTCCACAAAACGTCGATCAAGTTTTACCGGCGTGGCACGCGTTGGCGTCACTCCAAGGTCGATATGATCATCTTCATTCATCGCAAAATGATTAACGATATTCACTGTCTGCAATACCCAGTCGTCGCTGACAAGCTCAGCCAGTTCAGCGCCTTCATTCGGGCGGTGAAGACCTGTTGCAATAAGCACGGTAATGTTTGCAGCCACAATGCCAGAGCTCATCATGGCCTCTATCATCGGGCGTAAAAACACATGATTAGGCACCGGCCTTGTAATATCACAAATCAGGATGCAGGCCGTCTTGCAGCCTTCACACAGAACATCCAGAGTTGCGCTGTCGACAGGGCTGGCCATGGCCGCAGCAAACACCTCACTGGCCTCAGCCACTGGCGGGAAATCTGGCTTCTGAATGACATGCGCCTGCGCGCTATCAGGCAAGCTGATGTCGATGGTGCCGCGACCGAACAGCAACGTGTGAGCCGTGTTGGCCATGCGCCGACCTACGACTCTTTTTTATTGAAATGGCGCAGACGCTGAATAAGGCTGGACGTATCCCATCGGCCACCACCCATCTGTTGAACATCAGCGTAATACTGGTCCACCACAGCGGTTACGGGCAGCGAGACACCCATGCTCTTGGCTTCATCGAGTGCAATGCCCAGATCCTTTCGCATCCAGTCAACGGCAAAGCCGTAATCAAACTTGTTGTCCACCATGGTGTCAGCGCGGTTACTCAGCTGCCATGAACCGCCTGCACCCTTTGCTACAAGATTAGCCATCTGCTTGGCGTCCAACCCAGCATTTTGCGCAAAATTTATGGCTTCAGACATTCCCTGAACTAGCCCGGCAATACAAATCTGGTTGCACATTTTAATTAGCTGACCAGAGCCAACATCACCAAAAAGCTCTACTGCTTTCGCGTAGGCATCCATCACCGGCAGAGCCAGGTCGTAGTGGGCCTGTTTGCCACCACACATGATAGCCAGCTGCCCGTTTTCTGCACCTGCCTGACCACCTGATACAGGTGCGTCGACAAATCCTACACCCAACTCCTCACCCGCTGCAGCAATCTCACGCGCAACGTCGGCAGAAGCGGTTGTGTGATCGATAAGCACGCTGCCTCTGGGCATCGCCGACAGAGCACCTGTCTCGCCGAAAATGACCGAACGAAGATCGTTGTCGTTACCAACGCAAGCCAACACAAAATCTGCGCCCTCGGCAGCCATGGCAGGGGTCTCAGCCATTTGACCACCGTGCTCTTCCACCCACGCTGCAGCCTTGGCAGACGTGCGATTGTAGACCGTGACACTGTGTCCAGCCTTCGCAAGATAACCCGCCATGGGATAACCCATAACACCCAGACCCAAGAAAGAAACCGTTGCCATGACTGCCTGAAATTGTGAAAGTGAGCTTCAATACTACCCGATTCCCATGTTCGATCAAATGAGCTAGCGCAACAACAGTGGCAATCACTGCGGCAAGTTAGCTACCATCGGATATTCTGGCGTCAGCACCGCGTGGCTGTTTGCCTTTGCTCACCTCCCAACCCCTGATCAGTTCCAACCCATGCCTGAAAATCTTATCCAGCAGAAAAGCCTCATTCTCGGTGGCGTAAAGTCCGGCAAATCAGGTTTGGCGGAGCGTCTCGCACACCAATACGAAAAACGTGAGGTGGCGTCGGTGAGCTTCATTGCAACGGCAACCGCCTACGATCAAGAAATGGAGCAGCGAATAGCACGCCACAAGGCCGATCGTCCTGAGCACTGGGCAGTCACAGAGGAACCACTGAAATTAGCTGAAGCATTGACCCACATTGAGCATGGCTATGCACAAACTCAGAGCGCTGGCTGTATCGTCATCGACTGCCTGACTCTGTGGGTCACAAATCTGTTGATGCACCCGGACAGTGATTACCTGAGGCAGGAGATGGTTGATTTTCAGCACTCAATACAACAGTGCGCATCCCGTCTTATCATCGTGTCCAACGAAACCAACATGGGTGTCACCCCGCTGGGTGAGCTGTCACGGCGCTACTGCGATGAAGTGGGGCTGCTTCATCAATGGCTGGGAAAAGAGTTGGATACCGTGACGTTGATGGTTGCCGGCATCCCACTCAGTATAAAAGGGCAGATCTGATCTGACAAACATGAGAACCATGGACTTGCAAGCTAAGCCTGCAAGTCGTCAATCTGCCTCAGGTCATCACATCAGGGGCATCGCGCGACAAGTGCTCTTTAATACCTGCCAGCGACTGCGCTGCATCAGCCAGAACACTCAGCATCTGTTGCGTGTCTTCATTTTGTTGACTTGGATCGTCCTCAAATTTTTCCATGTATACGCGCAGGGTGGCGCCAACGGTGCCAGTACCTGAAAGCCGGAATACAACACGAGCCATGTCGCCGAAAACAATTCTGACGCCTTGCTTCGCACTTGTACTGCCATCGACAGGATCAGTATAAGAAAAATCATCAGCAGCGGTCACCGTCATCCCGTTAATGGGCGTCCCCGGAAGCTCAGGAAGCTTATCTCTCAGCGCTGCCATCAATGCCTCGGCTGCGGCCTTGTCAACACCCTCGTAGTCATGACGTGAATAGTAATCTCGTCCAAAGCGAGACCAGTGATCCTGCATTAGTTCGGCCACTGACAACCCGCGTGCCGCCAGGATGTTTAACCAGAGCAACACCGCCCAAAGACCATCCTTTTCGCGCACATGATTTGAACTGGTCCCCGCACTCTCTTCCCCGCACAACGTCGCCTTATTGGTATCGAGCAAATTGCCAAAGAACTTCCAGCCAGTGGGTGTCTCGAAAGCTGAAATACCCAGCGCTTGCGCTACGCGATCCACCGCCCGACTGGTAGGCATTGAACGAGCCACACCCGCTAACCCATCCGCGTAGCCCGGCGCCAGATGCGCGTTGGCAGCAAGCGCTGCAAGACTGTCGGAAGGGGTCACATAGCAGTGCCGACCGACGATCATGTTACGGTCGCCGTCACCATCAGAAGCTGCACCTAACTCAGGTGCATCGGCGCTGAACATCTCTTTCATTAGTTGATGCGCGTGTACCGGATTAGGATCAGGATGTCCGCCACCAAAATCCGGTAGTGGCTTGCCATTGAATACCGTTCCTGCCGCGGCCCCTAGCTCCCCTTCCAGAATAGCGCTGGCGTAAGGGCCTGTTACAGCATGCATAGCGTCAAAGCGCATCTTGAACCCACCAGCAAACATCGCACGAATAGCATCGTAATCAAACAATGTTCTCATCAACTTGGCGTAGTTCTCTACAGGGTCAACAACCTCGATCACTGTGGGCCCCATCGAAGACTCACCTAATGCTGACAGGTCAACATCGTCAGCATCATGCGTTTGATAGGTGGTGATCGTGGTAGTGAACTCGTAGATAGCGTCTGTTACCGACTCAGGGGCTGGCCCACCGTTACTGATATTGAACTTCACACCAAAATCTTCGTTCTCGCCGCCCGGATTATGGCTAGCCGATAAAATAATTCCGGCATCACAGCCTCGCACCCGGATTTCAGCGGAGGCGGCAGGTGTTGACAAAATACCTTCGCGCCCAACTACAACCCTGGCGGCCTTGTTGCCAGCTGCCATTTTCATGATGATTTGAATAGCGCGTTCGTTGTAGAACCTGCCATCACCCCCCAAAACAAGGGATTTTCCTTCAACGCCACCCAATGCGTTAAAACCTGCCTGAATAAAATTTTCCAGGTAACCAGGCTCCATGAACGCACGCGTTTTAGCGCGCAAACCTGAAGTACCAGGACGTTGCCCGGATATAGGCTGAGTGTCTATTGTTTTTGTCATTGACCTGACGTGACCTTCTTGGTTGTGAGGGTAAATTACAAGTGCATCTTCTGGAGTATGACAAAATGCAAGAATATCTGCCAGCCAACAGTTTAGACACCGTACCACGATCATCCAAATACGCATAATGGAGGCGTACTTGACTGACGTGGCAACCCAACACTACCTCACGCTAGCAACTAATTTACGTTTCCATACACCGTGTTTACAACAACCAAATTACTCAATTAACTATGATAGCGAGATAAGAGCTTTTGCAAGGCAGTGGCATGCCTTGACAGCTGTTCGGATGACGAATTAATAGCCGCAGCAGATAGTTGCGTGTCTCGAGATTGCTCTGAGACACTATTGATAACATTCTTTATCGCTACATTGTCTTCAGAGGTTGCACCAATGGATCTGTGAAGCTCGTGACTGGTGGCCTTCTGCTGCTCTACAGCCGCGGCAATGGATGACTGAGTATCGTTGATAGTACGGACAATCTTGCTGATATCCTCAATAGCGGCAACCGCCGTTTGAGTATCGGCCTGAATGGATTCTATGCGGCTTTCAATTTCTTCAGTAGCACGTGCGGTGTCCTTTGCCAGGTCTTTAACTTCGTTAGCCACCACCGCAAATCCTTTGCCGGCATCACCGGCACGAGCAGCTTCTATTGTGGCGTTCAAGGCCAGCAGATTCGTCTGCTCTGCGATAGAGGTAATCACTTTGATCACTGATCCAATGCCTGCCGATGAGGCCGACAGCTGTTTTATATTGGCACCCGTGCATTCAACAAGATCAACAGCCTCCTCTGCCGTACGCACGGCACTGCTGGTGTTAATCGCAATATCTTTAACAGTGGCGGTCATCTCCTCTGTAGCGACAGCTGCAGATTCAGCGGCATCGCTTACATTACTGATACGCTGAGAAACCGAGTCTGTCATTTCGGTGTTGCGCGCTGAAGACTGTGTGATGGCCCTACCCAGCCCGTTAAGCTCTGCAGCCGTATCAGAAAGACAAGCTGCGCTGTCTTCCAGGTCGTTAAAGCTGCTGCGTAATTCGGCGAACAATCCATCCAGCGCAACGGCAATCATACCCAGCTCATCGTCTGAATCAGAACAATCAATCGGCTGATTCAGATCACCTCTGGACGCTGCAGCCACAACCTCCAGCAAGGCGGTTATTCTTGCCTGTAGAGCTTTCGATGCAACCTCAGCGGCCGCAGCCTCTTCAAGTTTTTGCTGCTGTAACTCAGCTTCCTCGGTACGTTGTTGCGCTTGCGCTGCGTCCATTAATTCACGTTGTTGCAGTGCCTCCAGTTCAATGGTCTGTCGCTCCTCTCTCAGAGCATCCGCCTCAACTGCGTTTCTTTTGAATACTTCTACAGCGCCGGCAATGGCACCAATCTCATCGCGCCTGTTAAGGGCCGGTATATCCAGCGAGGTATCCCCTGTGGCCAAGGTCGACATTACCGTCGTAATTTCACGCAACGGGCGTATTACTAATCGCTTGTTCAACGTAAGCACAAAGACTACCATGGCCACCATCAGTGCCAACGCTGCCGCGGAGGCTTGTAGAGCATCGCCACGGATCTGCTGCAAAATAGGTTCATGATCCCAACGAGTCACCAGTGTTCCAATTCTCTGGCTTTTGGCATTTACTATAGGGGCCGTGGTGGTGAAGATATCGCCTTGCATGGCAGATATCTCGCCCTCAGCCTCAATGGCCTGTCGAAGAAAATCTGTACTCATTGGATCATAGGCAGTAACCGCACTACCTTCAATCGCCACCCACGGCGCAGGTTCCTGCAACAATACCGTGGCATTAACTATTAGCCCGTCTTTATCCTTGGCTTTCAGCACTGCCAGTGAATCGAGCACCGGTTGCTCTTTTTTCCATCGTACTGCGCCTGAAAGCTGTCCAGCCATCAGAGAACTCATACCAGCTTGTGCCGATTTTGTGGCACTCAGCATATTTGCCGCTGCGGTAAAAAAATTCAGGCTAATAAGGATTCCGAACGCGAAAACAGCTGACCCGATTAACGTTACCATCAGCGTACGACTGACAGAGCCCTGCCTCTCTTTTACTACTTTAGTCACTGGCATTGATATTCTCTACATCGAAGACTCATGTCGACAATACGTTCATTGTCGGGTGATGAATGTGGCCTCGATCAGATAAGGCCACACTCCAATCGTTGCACTACTGCATTAACAGGCCTTCAGCATCAACACCAATGGTGACAGCACCAATGTTCTCTCCTGTGGCAGGATCTGTGATGGCAATACTGATCTGCGTCTGAAAACTTTGCGTTGATTCATCCATCTCGACATCATCAACAAACATGGCGTTCGGGGAAGCTGGATAAGTTTTCTGCCACTTAGCCTCATCGCCTTGCCAGAAATCAGACGTTACATCGCTTTGCCCAACATTCAAACCCTTGTCGTCCATTACAAAAACCTCAGTGACGAGTCCTTGTTGAGCGTCTTTTATGTCGCGTAAAAACTTCGACAATGTATTGTCCGTCACCTCTGAAATCATGGGGCCACCAGAGTTGGCTGATTCTGCGCGCCATGTCTTATCCAGAGCATCAACATCCGACTGGGTCAATGATGCATTTTTCTTGTTCTGAGCCTTGATAGCGGTAATCACCACAGGGTTCTGAATCCAGCTAGAAACGTTGCGTTCCGCGAACAGCTTGGCCGCAGCTTCAATTTCTTCATCAGCGATAGCTGTGTTACTCATTGTCAGGACAGCGGCAACCACTACGCCGGCAATTTTTAAATTCTGCTTCATAATGAAATACCTAATCATCTGTGATTTAGTTTGAACGTAAATTCCTGAAAAACATGCTTCACCACTCTTACAGTGATAAACGCTAGGAGAGTTACTTGTATTTTTCGGGAGTTGAAACACAAAAGAGACGATATCCTCCAAAACAGAAATCTTCTCTGACAACAATGAATCGACAATCTCAGGCAAAAGCTTTATCCCCCAATGAGAATATGACGTAACTTGACCGAGGATTTAGGCTGGTTGTCCCGTGCACGTAAAAACACTATAGAGACCTGTTGCGCATCCACACACGGCACGAACTCTGCTCAGTAACAAACACAAACCTGTATTAGTAGACGTTGCCATGCATTGCCGAAAACACTCCACCGATCTAACGCTGCAATCGCCCTTGCCAAAAGTCGCTATCGTGTGGTTCGGCATCACCCTGTTTATCGCTCTTCTCTACTGCATCAGGGCAACAATAGAGATTATCCCGCCGCAGGATCACTTTGCTCTGAGCATTGTCCTGTGTTTTTTACTGGGTCAGGTTCTGATCAGCATGGAACAAACGGTACTGAAAATTAGCCTTCCCTACAATCGCGCCTGGCTCAAACACCACCGCTTCTGCAACCATCACGAACGCTCACTACCGGTGTCCCAGATACATTCTGCACGATTGGAATACTCGAAAAACCCTCAGGAAGGGGCAGATGACTGCGCACGTATCGTGTTAGTCACCGCATTGGGTATGATTCCCGTAACTGAGGAGTACGAGAAAAAAACCGTACGACTTAGGCAAACCTGCACGCAAATCAATCGCTTTCTGGAATCACAAACACAGTATTTTACAGCGTAGCCTAGTAAACCCTAGTGTTAAAACTCAGACCTTGCCTGATACCACACCGACTGCCCATTTTTTCACCCTTCTGATGCCGAGGGGGCAATGACTAGCCTTTCACCCGATAGAACTCAGCAACTTCACGCAGCATGTCTGCCGGAGGTAGTACACCTTGCGGCAAATTGGACGAATTGACAGGCCGACCAACGGTGGTAGCCAAAGGAATGATACCGGCCCATTGTGGCAACTCAAGGTCTTCATCATCATCTACTGGGTCCCCTTCGCGAACCTTCGCAGACGTCTCGTCCAATGACAGACGAATCAACTCGGTTGCCTTGATTTCCTTGGGTAATGCTGCTCGATAGTCATCAGTTGTTCCTGGAATCAGATGCTCAGTAAAGCGATCCAGTAGTGCAAGTTTTCCCTCACCCACGACAGGTTCAGGGCACCCGAATATGACAACACTGCGATAGTTCATCGAACAGTGGAAAGCTGAGCGGGCCTTCACCAGAGCATCTACCAGACAAACAGAGACGCAGATACGTTCGCCTGCAGCCATGAGCTTGTAAAGCCGACTACTGCGACTGCCATGCAGGTAGAGGTGATCATCCAGTCGAGCGATAGCGGTTGGAATAGATTGTGGCCATCCATTATCAACAAACGCGACATGTCCAATGACAGCGGCATCAAGGATTTGATTCACTATTCGACGATCGTACTCAGCGCGGTTTGCTGATTGTCGAACCCGCAGCTTATCGCCTTTGGGTGGTGTAGTAGCTTTTACTGACATTGCTTGTCTCTGCGATGAGTTTAATGTTGGTGTATCGACACAACGAATACGGATTATCCTTGCGGATTGGACCCAATAAAAGGTATAAAACTAACAATTCGATAGAACCATTAATTTTCAATATCATGCTGAATACCCCTGAATGGACTGAACGACTGCGCCCCGAATCCGGACACGCGCTATCAAAGGTCCGTCAGCTTTATCTGGAGCTGTATCAGTGCATCAGTAGCGGAGAACTACCCAAGGGATTACAGCTACCCTCCACGCGTGCGCTCGCTGATCAGCTTTCGTTAGGACGAAATACCGTGATAGCGGTGTATAACCAACTGCATGATGAGGGCTTGATTGAAGGCGATGGAAGGCGTGGCACACGCGTGCTTTACTCGGGCAACACGCAAACCCTGAACGCTGCAATCAATCATCAAACAACTGGTCGCGGTCTATCCACACGATCAAATCCGCAATCTCACAGTGAACGCAGCTTCATAGCTCTAGCGCCCGGCATGCCTGACCCCGACCTTTTCCCACAGAGCGATTGGCGACGAGCAACCACCAAAGCGTCGCGACTTGCCACAAAAGAGCTTGGCTATCGGAACTCACCCCTGCCTGGATTGCAATCGGCTATTGCCAGACACCTGACAGTGTATCGCTCACTATCCGTTAATCCGGATCGCATCATTGTAACCAGCGGTACCCGGCAGAGCTTGATGCTGGCAACCAGCCTCTACAGTGATCACGGGCAGAGCGCCTGGGTCGAGTCACCTGGCTATCGCGGAGCGGTTGATGCGTTTTCTCTGCAGGGGTTAAATCTCCATCAACTTACAGTGGACGGACAGGGAAGTCATTTACCAGCGATTCAACCCGACGATCCGCCTGCGCTTATTTATTTGACACCCTGCTTCCACTATCCCAGTGGGGCACCGTTGCAAATAGAGACACGGAAAGTGCTCTTGCAGTTTGCCGCTCAAAACAACAGCGTCATTTTTGAAGATGACTACGACAGTGAGTTTCGTGATGCCTCGCAACCCAGACCTGCCCTAGCCTCGCAAGTACAACAACTGATGTCCAGCGGCAGTGACACCACCGCCTGCCAGAACAACCCCATCGTTCTACACGCTGGAACATTCTCCAAACTGCTCTTCCCGGCAGCACGTGTTGGATGGTTAGTGGTACCAGAATCTCATACCGCGGCTGCGCATTCTTGCTTGCGTATGCTCGGTGGCGGGCACAACAGCGTGGCCCAGGCTACTGTCTCTGAATTGCTGGACAACGGGTCGATAGCCAAGCACCTCGCACGTGCCAGACCCATCTATTTGCAGCGTCGCCGGACACTTCTGGATGCTTTAAATGCATCGCCCTTATTTGCGCCATTACACGATATCGGTGGCAGCCTGAGTTTGGTAGCAACGCTGAAAACACCCGTAAATGCCAAGCGGCTAATGGCACTGTTAGCCGAGCAATCTCTGGGTGCGCAGAATTTTGATGATTTTCTGTGGCATGAGAAAACTCGCACAAAGTTGCATGCACTGGTGATTGGCGTTGGTAACGTCAGCACTCTGGGATTGCCGAAAATAATGGCAAGACTTGAGAAATGCGTAAGAGAAGCAGCATAAGGAAGAAAGAGAAAAATAGGTCGGTCGGTCGGTCAGTCAGTAGGTAGGTAGGTAGGTAGGTAGGTAAGTAGGTAAGTAGGTAAGTAGGTAAGTAGGTAAGTAGGTAAGTAGGTAAGCAGGCTAGCGTAAGAAACCCGACAAGTAGTGAGCAAACCAACATGTGCGGAACGGTGTACTCTTTGCAGCAACTATCATCTGGAATTAATAGAGTGAAACTAACCCTGCATTCAGGCCCCGGCACTGTCGGCACAGCCTCACATATCGCACTTGAAGAATCTGGACTGGACTACGAATTCATCGCCGTCAACATGAAGGGGAAAGAGCAACAGTCAGAGCAGTATTTACAGATCAATCCGAAAGCACGAGTACCTTCATTGATAGTTGATGGACAAGTGTTAACAGAGACGCCAGCCATCCTCGCCTATATTGCTCAGCTGGCACCTGATTCAGCACTGGCACTGCCAGATAATCCATTGGCTTTTGCGCAAATACAGTCTTTTAATAGCTACCTGTGCGCCACGGTGCACATAGCACATGCCCACAAGATGCGCGGTTCGCGTTGGTCTGACGATACAGATGTGCACAAGAAACTAACGGAGTTTGTGCCCGTGTCCATGAGTCAGTGTTTTGATCTGATCGAATCGGAGATGATCAAAGAGCCATGGGTACATGGTGAATCACTATCCATCAGCGACCCTTATCTATTTACTATCTGCCAATGGCTGCAAGGAGACGGTGTGGATATTACCAACTACCCTCTCGTCAAAGCCCATCATTCGCGCATGCTCGATCGTCCTTCGGTACAACATGTTCTGTCAACTTACTGAATTTCAATGTCTAGTAGTTTGAATTATGGGTGAAACAACAGCTTGAGCTGGGGCCGCCTCGCAGAGAAGAACTATGCGGGGCGGCCTTTTACGTTTCATCGAAAATTCAGGTAGACGCTTTCCTGCGCTGACTAATCATCTTGAACAGAGGCAGAAGGATCAAAACCAAGGCTACGACCGTAATCGGGCCTGCAATTGGACGATTGAAAAATATCATGGGATCGCCCGATGAAAGTAACAGAGATTGACGCAGAGTTGGCTCAGCAATAGGACCCAACACGATGGCAAGAACTGCAGGAGCCAGCGGATAATCAAGCTTGCGCAATGCAAATGCTGCAAAACCAAATCCGAGCATGAGCCAGACATCATGCATATCACGGGTGGCCGCATAGCCTCCCACAACCGACAACACGAAAATCATTGACGCTAACAGAGTGAACGGCATACGCAGCATCCAGATAAAGATTGGAATGGCAGCAAGATTCACAATAAGCGCAAACACGTTAGAGATATAAAACGAGCCTATCAATCCCCAGACAAATTCTGGCTGCTCTACAAACAATCGAGGCCCAGGAGTCAACCCCCAGATGACCATGCCGCCCAGTAAGATAGCGGTCGTTGGAGATCCCGGAATTCCCAGTGTCAGCATGGGCAACATCGAACCCGTGGACGCTGAATTGTTGGCAGCTTCAGGGGCTGCAACGCCACCGGGATGTCCCTTGCCAAACTCCTCTGGCGTCTTGGATACCATCTTGGCAACACCGTAGGCCATCAGTGAGCCAGGGGTTGCACCCGCCGCAGGCAGGATACCAACAAAGAATCCGAGAAAAGAGCCGATAGCAGTACCTTTCCAGCCTCGACGCACACCTTCTTTCGCATCATCCACCGTACCCTTCACAGTCATCTCGGTTTCGGTGGTTGTAATCTTGCCGCGTGTGCTGTCAATCGTCCAGAGCATTTCACCAATGCCGTAGACACCGATGGCCAGAACCAGAAAATTAATACCGTGTAGAAACCCAGAGATTCCACCAAAGATTAATCGCGGCTCACCTGAGATCTGATCAAAACCGACAGAAGCCAGAACCAGACCGACACAGATTGAAAAGATGGTCTTTGCAATGTCATCGCCACCAAGACCTACGAACGTGGCAAACGCCAACAGCATAAGTGCGAAAATTTCGGGTGGCCCAAAGCTCAAGGCAACCGATGCCAGCAGCGGTGCAAAACCTGTAAACAGCACGTTGGCAACCGTTCCACCAATAAATGAGGCAATAGCGGCCGTAACTAAGGCAAGCCGTGCCCGGCCCTTGAGCGCCAACGGTCTTCCGTCGAAGGTGGTGGCCACCGCAGTGGACGCACCTGGGATGCCGAGCGTGATTGAAGAGATCGCTCCACCGTACATAGCCCCGTAATAGATAGCAGCCAGAAATATGATCGCCGATGCTGGTGGCACCAGAAACGTGACCGGCAGGAGAATGGCAACGCCATTAACAGATCCCAAACCTGGCATGGCACCGATGAACAAACCTAAGGACACACCGATGACGATCAACATCAGGTTGACTGGCTGCAACGACATCAAGATGCCATCACCTAACTGACCAAGAATTTCTATCATGATTAAAATCCTTCCCTAGTAGATGATATCGAAGAGAACATTGAACAACGGCTCCAGAAACGGTAGTCCCTTGGGCATGGTTATCCGCATCAATCCTTCGAAGAAAAAGAAGAACACAATGGGCGTTATTACAGCCGTTGTGATGGTCAGGAGCTTTGTGTGCCGCCCGAGAAAACCTAGGTAGTAGAGAAGAAAAAAGAACATCGCCCCGTACATGGAGACGATATCGATCAAGGCGATAAACCCGAGAATGCCACCACCCACTTGCAGCAACATTTTCTTGCCATACCCATCGAGCATGGGTTCTTCCGAGCGAGAAGGGACTGTCTTGCCTTTTAAGGCATTAACAAAAATCACAATGGTACAGATCAGCATGATGCCGGCTAACCAGAAAGGCCATGCTCCACCACCAGGCCCTTCGCCTTCGATATAGCCCACATTCAGTTCGGTGCTCTTCCACATCAGATAGATGGACAAGAGTGCCAACACACCCGCCATGACAAGTTCTGCGCGTTTCATGAAATTTTCCTCGAGGGTATTAGGAGGCTGTTCGAGAATAGACCGATCGATCGCTACCCTCTAGGGCAGCCTCCTTGTCAACTTTGATTTCTAGCCCAGACCAAAACGGGCTTCCCTGACGTACACGCAACGTCTTCTAATGCTAGTGAACGAATATGATCGGCATTGTCGACTTGTCCACCACAACCTGTGTGGTTCCACCAAAAATTGTTTCACGCTCATGGCTGTCGCTGTAGGCTCCCATAATCATGGTGTCAGCCCCAACATCTTGAGCAGCCTGCAACAATGCCTGACCGATTTTTTTCTTTGCCGAAAACATGTGTATCGACGTGTTGGAGCCACGCTCGCCAAGGTAGCGTGCAAGGTCTTGCGCTCCGGCACCTTCCACACCGTCTCCCGTACTCAGGATGACAACCTCGGATGCCTTCTCAATGACACTTACGTTAAGCGCTACGGCACGGCTCGCTTCGGTCGATCCATTCCACGCAATAGCAATTTTGTCGCACAGCGTATCGAGTGGTGTATCCGCAGGTGGACACATCATCACTGGGCGACCCGTATTGAACAGTGCTGCCTTGAGCGTATTCATACCTAGATTACGATCGACATCTGGTTTGGCTACGCAAATAAGATCTGTCAGGCGACCATGGCGTTTGATGATATCAACCTGACGACCCTGCTCTTCTACCCAGGAAGCTGATGCCTCGGTGTACACAGGCTGATCAGTCATTCGAAGCTTGAATTCGACGGCGAGTACTTCAACTTCCTTGCGAAGACCTTCTTCTACCTGATCAGCCACAGTTTCGGACTGGGATATCAAAAGCTTACGCATGGAAGGAGGAATAGGCACACCGTAAGGCATCATGTCTTCAGCACGAGGCCGGCAATGGGTAATAACCACATGTGCCGAAAGGCGTCTGGCTAATGCCGCCGCGTGGGCAAGCACGTTATCGCCTTTACCATCTCCCCTGACTGGTATGACTATTTTATAAATCAAGCTGTCCACCCTCGCTAGTAATTAATCCGTACTCCAAACATTGGCCTTTCAATGCTATCTGTCACACACTCACTTTCATCATTTCAGTCGAAAAAACAATTACCGCTCAATTGTCTTGTTTGATCGCATATAGAAGGCTGAAGTTCAACTGGCACAATCAGAAACTATCAAACACCCAGGTTATCGCCTACCGCCAATCCACTCGCCGCAGCCCACTCAGTGGCCGCCTGTTTTGACTGGCCATCAGGCTTGACGCGTTTGATAAGAACACGTCCACCAACGCTCTGCACCGTCACCCCTGCATCGTCTATAGCCACAACACGTCCTGCCACGCCATCGCCACCCACACGCACACAATCAAAGACACCGAGTACCGCTCCAGCATGGGTTGTCCACGCACCGGGGGCAGGATTAGCACCGCGAATCAGGTTATAAACCTGATCAACCGGCTTGAACCAATCAACATGCGTGTGCTTAGTGGTGCACCGTCGCTCATAGGTTGCCATCGATTCATCTTGCGCAATGTGTGGCGGATTGCCAGCGCGGAACAACTCACAAACCTGTAGTACCGATTCAACTGCTGCCGGATAGATTTTCTTGAAATACAAGTTGATGACTGTGTCGTCAGGGTCTATCGAACATTGCCAATTGAACAGGACATCGCCTTCGTCCAGACCGTCAGTTGGATAGAACCAGGAGAAACCCGACTCTTCGCGACCCATGATAATGGGCCAATTAACCGCTGAAGGGCCTCTATGCAAAGGCAGCAACGAAGGATGAAAACAGATAGAACCCATTTCAGGTGTATCACGGGCCGCCTCCGGTACAAAGACATTCACAAACGCCATGATCATCAGGTCAGCCCTGTAGGACGCTAGAGTATCCAGTGTCGACTGATCCTTGAAGTGCGCTGGCTGCTCTACAGGCAGACCCAGCTCAAGAGCAAACTCTTTGATAGGGTCAACAGGCTTACCTTCCCGATCAGGCTCACAGTACACCGCCACGATCTCATCCTTGGCAGCTTTTACCAGCGTATCAAGTGCGTCTTTTCCAAAAGCCTGCTGGCCCATCACAATCAAACGCATGTCGCTACTCCACCTTGGCCTTCTAAATCTGAACAGGATTGCTTGTGCATATCAGCGCTTTACCTGACCTACTGCACCCGAATCAAGAACTTGTTGCAACGCTTCACCATCGTAGCCCAGCACATCCTCCAGAACCTGTGAGGTGTGCTCACCCAGAAGGGGCGATCGGGTAACTTCTACCGAGCTGTCAGACAACTTGATAGGGCAGCCAACACTGAGGTATTCGCCACGCTCAGGATGATCGACACGGACCATGGTTCCGGTATCAAACAAGCCCTGATCTTCACTAATCTCTTTGAGCGATAAGATGGGCCCCACTGGAATATCGTGAGGGTTGCAGGTGTCCATAACCTCAAACTTGCTCATGGTCATCGTCCATTGCTCAATGGCCTCAAAAATCACGTTTAACTTATCGAGCCTGTCAGCAGGCTTTGCAAACCCGTCTTCTGTCTTCCATTCTGGCTTGCCAATAACATCGCAGACTTTTTCCCAGACAGCGGCCTGAATAATAAAGTAGGTGTAGGCATTCGGATCTTGTTCCCAGCCTTTGCACTTAACAATACGACCGGGTTGACCACCGCCAGAATCGTTGCCCGCGCGCGGGGTTGCCTCGCCAAAGGGAATACCTTCGCCAAACTGCGAGTATTCTTTTAAAGGGCCACTGGCCAAGCGCTGTTGGTCGCGCAGTTTCACACGAGCAAGATTGAGTACGCTGTCTTGCATCGCACATGTCACCTTCTGTCCTTTTCCGCTTTTTTCACGCTGAAACAATGCTGTAACAATACCCAGTGCCAAATGCAAACCTGTTCCAGAGTCACCAATCTGTGCACCGGTTACCAGCGGTGGCCCATCACGAAAGCCTGTGGTGGACGCCGAACCACCCGCGCACTGAGCAACGTTTTCGTACACTTTGCAATCCTCATACTTGCCAGGGCCAAAACCTTTGATAGACGCCATGACGATGCGCGAATTGATTTCCTGTATCCGCTCCCAGGAAAAACCCATACGATCCAATGCGCCCGGGGCAAAATTCTCCACCAGCACATCACACTCCTCGATAAGGCGTGTTAGCACTTGCTTGCCAGTTTCATTCTTGGAATTAAGCTCGATGGAACGCTTGTTATGATTGAGCATGGTGAAATACAAACTGTCGGCGTCGGGCACATCCATCAGCTGTTTACGCGTCGCATCACCAACCCCTGGCCTCTCTACCTTAATCACATCAGCGCCAAACCAGGCCAGCAACTGAGTGCAGGTGGGGCCTGACTGAACATGAGTAAAATCGAGAATCCTGATGCCTTCAAGTGCTTTCATTACCGGTACCTACCTGATCGTTTATTAATTGAGTAAATTGACTTAACTGAAAATATTCGCGTAACAGATACGTATCTGCCTATAGAGCCGACACTGCTCGCTATTTTTTCTTAACCACACTCTGAGGATTGAGATTACCAATACGTCCACTCTCAGTGCCAGATGCCTCATCAATAACCGCATTGATCAGTGTGGGCTTACCCGATTCAAGAGCCGCCCTAACGGCTGCGTCAAGCCCATCTCGTGATGTAGCATGTACACCGATGCCACCGAACGCCTCCATCATCCTGTCGTAACGAATACCCTTAACGAAAACCGTAGGCGCTACATCTTCATTACCGGTAGGGTTCACATCCGTTCCACGATAAATTCCATTGTTGTTGAAAATAACAATGCACACCGGCAGGTTGTAACGGCAGATGGTTTCAATCTCCATCCCGGAAAAACCGAACGCGCTGTCCCCTTCAATGCATAACACCCGATTGCCCGTTTCAATGGCTGCGGCAACCGCGGCGCCCATGCCAATACCCATAATCCCCCACGTGCCTACATCAATTCGTTTTCTGGGTTCGAACATATCAATAATGCTGCGCGCAAAATCCAGCGTATTGGCCCCTTCGTTCACCAACATGATGTCAGGGTTGTCCTTAACCACAAGACGCAACGCCGCCAGTGCAGAGTGATAATCCATCGGCGTGGTATCAGCGCCAAGCTTCTGCGCCATTTTTGCAAGGTTGACACTGCGTTTTTCTTCGACCATGGCTAACCACTCAGCCGGCGGAGCAGCCCAGTTATCCCCCATTCCTTCGAGTAGTGCCGCGGCACACGAAGCAATATCCCCTACCAGGGGCGCAGCGATTTCCACGTTACTATCCATCTCACCAGGTTCGATATCGATCTGTATGAACTTCTTGGAACCCGGAGCTCCCCAACTCTTGCCTTTACCATGCGATAACAACCAGTTCAGCCGAGCACCTACCATGACAACCACATCGGCTTCCTTCAGCACTAGCGATCTGGCGGCACCTGCTGATTGCGGATGATCATCTGGCAATAGACCTTTGGCCATACTCATGGGCAAATAAGGAATGCCACTGCGTTCGACTAGATCGCGAACGATGTCGTCCGCCTGAGCATAGGCGGCACCTTTACCCAGGATAATCAGGGGGCGCTTGGCACCTCGCAATACTCCCAGTGCGCGCTCTACTGATTCTGGCGCTGGCAACTGACGCGGAGCAGGATCAATCACTTTGAGAAGTGATGCCGCACCTTCTTTGGCATCCATGACCTGACCAAAAAGAGCCGCAGGCAAATCCAGGTATACGCCACCAGGACGCCCCGATACAGCAGCGCGTATGGCACGGGCCACACCAATGCCTATATCCCTTGCATTGAGAACTCGAAACGCTGCCTTACACAATGGCTTTGCAATAGCCAGCTGGTCCATCTCTTCGTAGTCGCCTTGTTGCAGATCAACAATTTCCCGCTCTGACGAACCACTGATAAGAATCATGGGGAAGCAGTTTGTCGTAGCGTTGGCCAATGCCGTAAGCCCGTTCAGAAAACCCGGTGCAGAGACCGTCAGACACAAACCAGGCTTGCCGGTTAAATAACCCGCTACTGCCGCTGCATTTCCAGCGTGCTGCTCATGTCGAAAAGAGATTACGCGCATACCCTGTGCTTGAGCCATACGCCCCAGATCCGTAATTGGGATGCCAGGCACACCATAGATCGTGTGTAATCCGTTCAGTTGAAGCGCTTCGATCAGAAGATGAAACCCATCAGTCAAGTCTTGCTCTTCTGAGCTGTCTACTGCTATATCATTTTGCACTTGAGCGTCCGCCACCATGTTGTTTACCGTCTACCAAAGTAGTGTTCTTAATTGAAGATGCTTTGTTAAATTGCCTGTTCGCAAGCGCCAGGAGGTCCGTCAAGCTTCGACCATGTTCTGCGAATATGATCATGAAGCTTCATCGTATGATCGCGCACTAGCATGCTCGCCAGATCACCTTCGCGGTTCTCGATAGCTTCAATGATGGCCATGTGATCAACCACTGAGCGATTAACCCGGTCGCCCTCGTTCATCGCCCTTCGCCGTACCGCGTGCATATGCTGCAGCAGCGCATCAGCTGTACTCTTTAATAGAACACACTGAGACAACTCCAGAATGCGCTGATGAAACAGAATATTGGCCGCCGAATACTCAGATATTTCGGCACGCCCGGTACTTTCACTGTGCTTTACACCCAACGCTCGCAGGGACGCTATGTCCGCGTCGCTGGCAAGCTGTGTGACCAACCTTGCGGCCATGCTCTCCAAAGCTGCCCATACGACCACCATTTCCAGGACCTCAGGCAGCGACTTACGAAGAAGAAATACACCTTTGCGAGGCTGAACCTCGACAAACCCTTCGCGTGCCAATCGCGCGAGTGCCTCGCGAACAGGCGTGCGGGAAGCACCTAGCTGCTCGGCAAGCTTGCGTTCGTCCAGTCGCAGGTCAACGTCATCATCGTAGAGATCGATCTCCAGAATGGCCGAACGCAGAACATCGTAGACGTGATCAGCGAGCGAAAAACTCCCACTGACCGGCTTGAGCCGAGAGCTGAGTGAGGTGGAAAGTTTTTTGTCTGCAGGCCCAATCATCGAATTCACCAAGGTGTCATTCCAAACCGTCATAGGCTGGTACTTGGTATACCATACACCGCATTTTAGTCGAGTCAAGCACTGGTCGCTAATTGAAGGCTGTACGCGGTGGGATGAACCTGAAATGGCGGTATATCCTCATTTATGCAGCTTTCGGTGCGGATTAGCCGCTGATAACTGTCGCCTATCCATTAAATAGTGGGAGCAGGTTACCCAATCTACGGTCTAAGCCGTCACGAAAAGTTATCATAAGAGCATTCACGGCTGGCACGACGCTCAACGCTTGCCAATAACGACCACACCATCCTTAGTAGTTAACAACCTATGCTGATGCATCCGGACATCGAGACACTATGAACATACACGAGTACCAGGCGAAAAAACTCCTCAAAGGCTTTGGCGCCCCGATCTCAGAAGGTGTGCCAATTCTGTCACTGGCCGACATTGATGCCGCCATAGAAGCCCTCCCGGGGCCAGTCTATGTCGTCAAAAGCCAGATTCATGCGGGTGGACGTGGAAAAGGTCGGTTCACCGAACTCGGCAGCGATGCCAAAGGTGGCGTTAGAGTCAGCTTCTCCGCTGATGAGGCACGAGCTAATGCCCAAGAGATGTTTGGCAAGACATTGGTTACGGCGCAAACCGGCCCTGCAGGCAAGCAAGTTAATCGCCTGTATCTGGAGGACGGCGCGCAAATTGATCGTGAGCTCTACCTCTCTATCCTGGTGGATCGCGAGACGAGTAAAGTGTCTTTCGTGGCATCCACTGAAGGCGGCATGGATATAGAAACCGTTGCTCACGATACCCCTGAAAAAATCCACACTATCGGTATCGATCCATTGGGCGGTATCAGTGATGCTGACTGCGCTACTCTCAATGCAGCTTTTGAACTCAGCGGTATGGCTGCCGACGATGGCAAAAAGCTCTTCCCTATTCTCTACAAGGCGTTTGTAGAAACAGACATGAGCCTGTTGGAAATCAACCCTCTAGTGGTATTGGAAGACGGTCATCTGCGAGTGCTGGATGCCAAGGTATCTTTCGACGGCAATGCCGGATTCCGTCATGCTGACATTGCAGAGCTTCGCGATGAAACAGAAGAAGATGCCAAGGAGATTGAAGCGTCCAAGTATGACCTCGCCTATATCGCTCTGGATGGTGAGATTGGCTGCATGGTGAACGGTGCTGGACTGGCTATGGCCACCATGGACATCATCAAACTATACGGCGCTACTCCTGCAAACTTTCTGGACGTAGGGGGCGGCGCTACCACTGAGAAAGTGACGGCGGCGTTCAAGATCATCACCTCCGACCCTCAGGTTAAAGGCATTCTGGTTAACATTTTCGGCGGCATCATGCGTTGCGATGTTATCGCTGATGGCGTAGTTCAAGCGGTGAAAGATGTCGGTTTGAAAGTCCCTCTAGTGGTAAGACTGGAAGGCACTAAGGTGGAAGAAGGCAAGGCCATCATCAACAACAGTGGTTTGGACGTGATCGCTGCGGACGATCTGGACGATGCTGCTCAAAAAATCGTTAAAGCGGTAAAGGGATAAGCACTATGTCAATCATGATCAACAAGAACACTCGTATCTTGGTTCAAGGCCTTACCGGCAAGACTGGTACGTTCCATACAGAGCAAGCGCTGGGCTATCACGGCACACAAATGGTCGGCGGTATCCACCCCAAAAAAGGTGGCACGACGTGGGCAACTTCTGCTGAGTCTGGTCTGGGCATTGAGCTACCCATCTTTGCAACAGTAAAAGAAGGCGCCGATGCAACGAATGCAGATGCATCGGTTGTCTACGTACCACCAGCGGGTGCCGCAGCAGCCATTATCGAAGCAATTGACGCTCAGATCCCTCTCATCATCTGCATCACTGAAGGCGTTCCCGTTTTAGACATGGTGGAAGTCAAGGCACGGCTTGCTGATTCAGGTTCGCGTCTGGTTGGACCCAACTGCCCTGGCATACTGACACCCAATGAGTGCAAGATCGGCATCATGCCGGGAAGCATCTTTAAGCAAGGATCTGTTGGTGTTGTATCACGATCCGGCACACTCACCTATGAAGCGGTTTTTCAGACAACAACCGCAGGCCTGGGACAGACCACGGCTGTAGGAATTGGTGGTGATCCTGTCAAGGGTACCGAATTCATCGATGTGCTCGATATGTTCTTAGATGACGATGAAACCAAGTCCATCATCATGATAGGCGAGATCGGAGGTTCGGCCGAAGAAGAGGCTGCTGAATGGTTAATGGAACAAGCCAAGCTTGGACGTAAAAAGCCAATGGCAGGTTTTATTGCTGGCCGAACTGCACCGCCGGGCCGCACCATGGGTCACGCAGGTGCGGTTATCTCAGGCGGTAAGGGTGGCGCTGACGACAAGATTGCTGCAATGGAAAAAGCTGGCATTGTTGTGTCTCCGTCACCGGCAAAATTGGGCGAGACGCTACTTCAGGCAATCGGCTAGTAATAATCAGGACTATTAGTAGTATTAGTAAAAACAGCAGCCCGTTAAACGGCTGCTTTTTTTATGCAGCATCCGGTCGTAAACAACGCAATACATCTCTCCAGCTAACAATCCCAACAGGCACGTGTTGCTCATCAATGATGGGAATGCACGAGAACCTTCGGGTATTGAATACCTCGATAGCGTCATCAAGCGTTGCTGACTCAGTCAGCGTTACAGGCTGTCGACTCATCAACTGATGAATCTTGCGATCCAATGTAGATCTATCACGATTACTCTCCGCCGCTGACCCCAAATAAGGGCTCATTGCTTTCAACAGATCTCTGTCTGAAAGCACACCTTGCAGCTTTGTCGCCTGTACAACCAGCAAATGATGAAACTTGACGTTGTCGAATATCTCCTTCGCCACCTTCAGAGAATCATCCATATCGACGGTGACGACGCGTTTTGTCATTACATCAGTGATTAACATCAGGGCGCTAACTCAGCAAAATGGTACGGTACCTCACTAAGCGATGAACGTACCGTATAGCTTGATTGATCGGGTTCAACAGCACGTTTGAGTGTTAGCTCTACTCACTAGCGCCCAACTTTCAGACCTGCTCGATGCATTGCGCCAGAACTTGCAGGCCCAGCAGCGTAATCATTGAACGCTACACTTGCTCAAGGCAGTACCCAACCCTAGTCAGATCCGGTAAAGACGATTTGACCTTGCGCTGATATTTCTGCAGAAACAACCCGTCAATATGCTCGGATGAGTGCGCAGCACGCAAACGCTCTATCATGATGGCCAGAGCTTGAGCCGTGACTTGCGCGTCGGCTAACGCCCTGTGACTGTCGTGTATTTCTATACCGAGTTTTCGCGCAATAGCCCCCAAACGGTGACTGTCAAACGATTGAAAAATGCGCCTGGACAACATTAGGGTGCAGAGGTAGCGCCGCTCATCATCACTACCTAGAGTTCGCCGCAACTCATGGCGCCAAAACTTACGGTCAAAGCTGGCGTTATGCGCTACCAAATGCGCATCACCTACAAATTCAAAAGCTTTTGGCATAACCTCCTGAGCTGAAGGTGCTGAGGCAAGCATTTGATTACTGATCCCCGTCAGACCGGTAATAAAAGGATCGACTTTGAACCCAGGGTTGATTAGCGAGGAGAACGTACCGATCTCTTGGCCTTCACACAGCAAGGAGATGCCAATCTCAATAGCCCGGTGGCCGTGATCTGGATTCAGACCTGACGTTTCAAAATCCAATACAGCGTAAACATCTGACGCTACTACGTTGGAAAAACTACTTGATGTCATTACGCGTCCTGTTCAAAGCTATGTGCGGCGAAGCGTACCCGAGTTTGTTCACGAGTGCGTCAACCTTAGGCCAGCTCGCCTGAAAATTGACACAAAAAATCAGGGAATCATCAATAACTAAAAACATCGTAGTGCGTGCCGCGTCAACATCTCACTGTCATGAACTTGAGATATCGTCAATGTACGCTTCTTGGTGCGCTTGAACATCATTGATAAGGCTCTGACTCGTCAGGTAGGCAGGAAAGGGTTCGCACAGCGTTTCCTAGCGTAGAGAGCGTGCAATCGATACCGCACGATACGATTTTACATACACGTTTCCAACAATGTAGAGGTAATAGTGACTAGAAAGGACATCATCAACGATCCGACTATCGGCAACAAGGCAGAGGCGTATGAGGCCTTCGACGACATTCCCACCAATCCGCATTTAGAGAACACCATTGGCGACATCATTCATCGTCGCTTTGGCAGACGTGAGTTCTTAAAAGGCTCTTTGGGAGTCTCAGCGGCAGCCGCACTATTCGGACCTGCAGCATTCACAACATCCTCCCCCGTAGCGGCAGCAACAGATATAGCGGCTGGCAAGCTTGCTGGCAGCACCGCTGATCGTTACAAATTTACCGAGCTTGCCAGTGGCAATGATCAAACACATCACATCGCTGAGGGGTATGACGCAAATATACTACTTCGATGGGGTGACCCGATCACAGAAGATGCACCTGATTTCGATGTCTACAACCAATCTGCTGCCGCACAGCTCAAGCAGTTTGGCTATAACAACGACTACGTGGGCTACACGGAACTCGAGCCCGGCCGTGGCTTGCTGTGTGTGAATCACGAGTACACCAATGAAGAGGTCATGTTCCCAAAACTTGGGCGTCAAGACAGAATGGAATTTGCAGGGATGACCCCTGAACTTGTGGACATCGAAATGGCAGCACACGGCGGCACCGTGGTTGAGATTGCGCTTGATGCAAATGGCAAGTGGGCACTGGTAAAGGACAGCGCCTACAACCGGCGCATTACAGCAGACGACACAACCATGATGATCGATGGCCCAGCGGCAGGCCATGCGCGAATGAAAACCTCAGAGCACCCGGATGGCATGACGGTAGTAGGTACATTCAACAACTGTGCGGGAGGTATGACGCCTTGGGGAACCTATCTGATGGCTGAAGAGAACTTCCACGGCTACTTCTGGACTGACAACAAGGATGCCGAAGGCAATAGAGCACTAAGCGAGGATCATCCTGCTTTTGATTCACACAAGCGATATGGTGTACCCGGTGCATGGTATGCGTGGGGAAAATATCACGATAGATTCAACCTGGACAAAGAACCTAACGAATCAAACCGCCACGGCTGGATTGTAGAAGTTGATCCACGTGATCCTGATGCGATGCCGGTAAAACACACGGCCATGGGACGTTTCCGACATGAAGGTGCTGAATCTACAGTGTCACCTGATGGTCATGTGGTGGTGTATTCAGGCGACGATAATCGATTCGATTACTTGTATAAGTTTGTCAGTGCCGGGCAGGTCAGCGAGGATCTTGAGGCTAACAAAAAACTGCTGTCTGAGGGCATCTTGTATGTTGCCAAATTTAATGATGATTCCACCATTGAGTGGTTACCGCTAGTTCACGGAGAAGGCCCGCTAACAACAGAAAACGGCTTTGATACGCAGGCCGATGTTGTTATTGATGCACGTATTGCCGGAGATTTACTCGGTGCTACACCAATGGATCGCCCCGAAGATGTACAGCCACGCGACGATGGCACTACCTACGTCATGCTTACCAACAACAGCCGACGTGGTGCCGATCAACTCAATGCCGCAAACCCGAGACCCGAAAGCTCGTTTGGCCATATCATTGAGATAAAAGAGGCTGGTGGTGATCCCATTGCCACCAACGGCACTTGGGATATTCTTGTCAAGTGTGGGGATCCAACAGTGGCTGATGTAGGCGCACAATGGAATCCTGAAACCTCAGAACACGGCTGGTTTGGTTCGCCTGATAACTGTGCAGTCGATGCAGAGGGACGGCTATGGGTATCAACTGATCAAGGCTCTAACTGGCCAAAAACCGGTAAGTCCGACGGACTGTATTCCATGGAGACCGAGGGCGACCTGAGAGGCCACGCCAAGTTGTTTTTTCGTTGCCCAGTAGGTGGCGAAATGTGCGGGCCTTATTTCACCGAGGATTCTGAAACCCTGTTTTTAGCGGTTCAACATCCGGGTACGGATGGCACATCAGGCTATGCAGGCTTCGAGCGCGATTCAACGTTTGAGGATCCCGCTACTCGATGGCCAGACTTCGATGAAAAGATGCCGCCCAGGCCTTCGGTTGTTGTAGTAACACGCACAGGGGGTGGCAAAATCGCTACTTGATCGCGCTAGCCTGACAATGACAGGGACAAGTGCTCAGCAATACAGCTGAGCGCTTGGTTCAATCGTCACCCTTCATTCGTTCCTGGCGTTCCATCTCTTCCTCGTAAGCTGCTTCGATCTGCTGCAGCACCGAGTCAACATCCACATCAGAGGTATCGCGCTCATATTTTCCTGTTAGTTGCATATCAGGGTCAAGAGCACCAGCCTCATACAGCGCCCATATCTCTTCGGCATAACGTGTTTCTGCCAACTCAGGTGCGTACTGTGCGTAGTAGCGCGTCATATTGGCCACATCGCGGGCCAGCATGGTCGGCGCATTGTTGTTACCAGCGGCATTTACAGCCTGCGGTAGATCAATGATAACCGGGCCGTCCTCTGCCATTAACACGTTGAATTCGGACAAATCGCCGTGTACGAGCCCAACGCATAACATACGCAATACATAGCGCATCATTGTGGCGTGATCTTCAAGTACGCGCTCCTGAGGAATGAGGATGTCGTTTAGTCTGGGGGCAACCTCTCCTTCACCATCAGTGATCAGTTCCATCAACAATACGCCATCAAAGCAGCCAAAAGCCTCTGGTACGCGCACACCCGCAGCAGCTAACTTGTAGAGCGCGTCTACCTCGGCTGATTGCCACACTTTCTCTTGCTCATCCCGGCCAAAACGAGAGCCTTTTTCCATGGCTCGCTGGCGGCGGCTGTTTCTGACCTTCCGTCCTTCCTGATATTGCACCGCTTGCTTGAAACTGCGCACTGCTACGTCTTTATAGACTTTTGCACACCTTATATCATCGCCGCAGCGGACCAGATATACGGTTGCCTCCTTACCACTCATTAACGGCCGAAGAACTTCATCAACAAGACCATCTTCTATCAATGGTTGAATACGTTTGGGTGTCTTCATAAATTGGGCGCTACAACTGCAGCCAGTCGCCAGAATGTGCTCATCAAGGCGCATAGTCTACACCTGCAATGTGTCACCCATGGAGATAAAGTATGGAAATGCTCTTAGTCGTAGTCAGTAAGCCCTTGATTATCATAGTGCTGCCGCTCATGAGAGCTACGCCAAGGGGTGTTCGCCCGTGTAGATAAGAGTAACGTGTTACTAATTTAGCCGGAAGCCAATCTCTATGACCGGAATTCTCTGGGGTCTCACAGGTGCAGTATTGATCGGCGCATCAGATTGCATCGCGCGCGTGACCACGCGCACAGTTCCTGTCAGCATCTTGTTCGTCAGCATTATGGGTACCTCTTTCGTTGTCCTGTCTGCCGGGTTCGCAGCATCAGCCAATTGGCCAAGCTTTCATCTCGGGGCATGGAGTGCATCCGCAGCGTCTGGCCTGCTGAATATCGTTGCGCTGTATTTCCTCTACCGTGCCCTGGCGCGTGGGCCCGTTGCCGTAGCATCACCTGCAGCTTCAACATTTACGGTGCTACTGGTAGCCCTGAACATCTTTACCGGTGAACCGTGGTCGTGGGTACAACTCGTTGCCATGCTGATTGTTTTCACAGGTGTTGCCATGTTGGCAAAACCTTCACACGTTGATGCAGAAACTGAGCACTATGACGCTACGTGGCTTAAACATACCGCGCTGTTTGGACTTGCTGCAGCCACCGCCGTGGCTGTAAGAATGTTTTTCGCACAAGAGGCTGGCGCTGAAATAGGTGCGCTGCATGCTCTTTATCTTAATCGGCTGTTTGCTCTACTCGGAGCCGTTGTACTCGTACTTTTTGAACTGAACAGACACGGTCAATTGACATGGCCAAGCGGCAAGATCCGAAACCTTGTCATTGTGCAGGCGGTACTCGAAACCACCGCC
>JALZVU010000197.1 GCA_023301795.1 Granulosicoccus sp. | reverse complement strand
CAGAGAGCGACAGCAGGTAGAGCAGCAAGAACTCAAGACGTTGACATTGGAGAGTAATCAGCTTGAATCTCTTGATGGAATGGCCAGTGATCAGGACACACAGGCACTTAAGGATGTGCGTGAAGACGCCTGGAAGCTTCACAAGGAATCATTGACGGCCGTCACGGCAGAGGCTTTTGAGCCCACATTGCACGCTGTTGATCAGGCAATGGAGGGGCGTTTGGCTTACGCCAGTGACCTTGCACGATTGCGCGACTTACATCGCCAGATTCCTCGTGTGCAAGGTCAGCTTGAAAGCTTTGCAGAATCGATTCGTGCTGCAGAAGATGAGGTGGCAGCTATCGAAAAAAGTCTGACAAATATAATGTTAGCTGCCGGTATTGAGGCTTCCCTTCCTCCCAAGGCGGTGCTCAATTGGGTGCGAAGTTTTCATGCCGCACGCGCGTTGGTAAATAGCGCCCAGAGACTGCATAAAAACCATCAACCGGTGCTTGATAAAGCGCAAAAGCTTCATCACGAATTGTCACGCTATATTCAGCGTGAACAGGCGACACTGGAGGAGCTACTTCCGGCAGCCAGTACGATGCTGGAAGTCTACAAACGTCACACTCAGGCACTTGAAACTTGTCAGCAATCTCTTGCTGGTTTATGCCATAAAAAAGACCTTGCCCAGACTCAGCTGGAGGCTGCTCATCACAAGCAAACCAAGGCCTTTGATGATTGGGCTCAATTGGTCAATTCCAGTTTTCCAGATGGACTAGATACTGAGAAATTATCAGGATCGCTTGACGCCTTAAGTGAGCTTCGGGAATGCCATGTGCAACGTGAGACATTTCAACAGCAGTGCAAGCAGATGCGCCGTGATAAGGCGCTTTTCACTGAAAAGCTAGAACAGATAATTAGCGACAATAAACTAGAACCAGGTGCAACTCCGGACAGCAACCTAAGCAAGCTGCAAGAGCTCGCGGCACACGCAAAGAAACAGGTCGAAGATAGAGCTAAGCTACAGAAAAAAATAGATCAGACATTTGATGATGCGATTGATGCGGAAAAACGACTGGATGCCGTGAAAGCACAGACTCAGGTTCTCAGTGGCCTGTTTCATTCAAATGTTCCTACGGGAGATCTTACCGAGATATTCGAAGCTGTTCAGAAAACGCAACATGCTCGGATGCTGCGTGAAAAGCACGAGGAAGACTTAAGCACTCTGCGGCAAACACTGGGTGTGGCTTCGGAAGAGAACGCTCGGGCAATGCTTGCAGAGCTTGATATTCCATCAGTTCAGGCTCAGCAGGTGGATAAGGAAAGTCAATTGGAGCTGGTCAATGATCGCAGTAAAGAGGCCACTGAAAAACGAACACGAAGTGAAGAACAGTTAGCTTCACTAACGAGCGACGGAGAGGTTGCACAGCTGGTGGAGAGACGAACCACGCTAGAGCTGCAGATGAGTGAAGCCAGTCAGGAGTTCCTGAGGCTCACTCTGGGGCATCGGCTGGCCGAGCGGGCAATCAATCGCTATCGCGACAAACATCGAAGCGGAATGATGCAAGCTACTGAACGAGCATTTGCCGAGCTGACTGATGGCAAGTACAGCTCGTTACAATCGCAAACTAGCGGTAAGGAAGAAACCCTCTTGGCTATCGATAAGGATGGGTCTGCAAAGCGTGCAGATGAGATGTCAAAAGGCACTCGTTTTCAGCTTTATCTGGCGTTGCGTGCGGCAGCTTATGACCAGTTGGCTGAACAAGGCACTTGCCTACCGTTTATCTGTGACGATATTTTTGAGACATTTGATGAGGATCGTACGCGGGCCGCTTGCCGCGTCATGCAGCGTATCGGGCAGCGAGGGCAAGCTATTTATCTGACCCACCACAGGCATGTTGTTGATTTGGCGCAAGAGGTTTGCGGTGATCAAGTCCACGTGCACAATCTGTAAACGAATCAGGGGCAATCAGCAACACTCTAATAAACATAACTTACACGTATAAAATATTCATTGGGACGAATAGATGATGAATTCGTTTAGGGTCAAAAGCATATCTCCGTTATCTCAAAACAGATAGGTTTGCTGATATCACTGTCTGCTCGCTTCAGTAGATCCACGGCTTCACGCATCCGAATCAGAACCTCTGCATAATTCTGAACTTTTGCAAAATGCAGATTCATTACGAACGCAGCTTATGCTGCGCAGCATATTTTGTATGCTAGCAGTGGCTTCGATTTCCACTAACGCCTCATCGTCAACAAGACGAGCCACCATCGTTAGTGTTGGCTCCATCTGTCCGGTAAAATCATGAAACTGCTACGACGCATCAGCAGGGTAAAAACGCAAAAACGTGTTACCGACATCCTGCGCCAGCCGAAGAATGAATACGCCTTCACGTTCGTCGAAACCAATACCACTTGCCTGCAAGTGTTGTCTCAGCAATGTCGCATCACCATAGCTCAAGTCTATACCCACGATACCAGGCTGCCCATCTTCGAGCACCTGATCAGGCAGTATTCCCAGCACATCTTCAATTCGCTGACTGGACAGAAGCTGAATCTGACCGTTGGCAGTAATCAGACGGTAGCCACCTTCGATGCACTGTGCAGCGCCATACAGCGCACTGAATTTCTCCACAAGAGCAATCTGTCTGACGGGGTCGGCCAATATAGTGATACCGCAAATCCCAAACACCGAATTGGGGTGCTCCAGCCACTGCGGCACATAGATGAGTTCAGGCCGATGCTGCTGACAGAGAAAAAAGGACAAACGTGGCCAACGGCTATCAGGCAGCAACGCCAGTGTGGTCTTCGTTTTATCATGCCGACCATCAGGTAGCGTGACATCACGCCCGAATTCCAGATGACCAGCAAGTTCAAACCCTGCTTCCTGAGCACGGCGTGCGTCAGCCTCAGAGTCGGTACTGTGCAGAGCAGTCAATGCAACTCCCTCACGCTGTAACAGGTGCTCGTGCACATGTCTGCCGAAGTGGAAATCACCAGCAGGCACTTCATCTACCAGCGAATCATCGTACATTCCCATGATCTCGATCAGGCACCCATCGAACATAGCCAGAGAAGTACTGGTGCCCCACGGGTGCTTGCCGATAGCCGTCATATTGAAGCCCATCGCAATGAGCCGTTCACGTAGTTGAAAAATGTCATGGACGGCGATCAATGGATGATCAATACCAAAAGATGCATTCATGAAGAAATTCTAGCTCTTATCAGACGAATTTGATCCCCAAGCCCAATCAACGAAGCACGAGTCTCACCGTAAAGTGTCATTATGCCACCTACGATAACAAGTCCTGCGCAGGCGTGATATCAAATGACATGCATCGAATATGAGCACTTTGTGACAATACCTATTATGCAAGCTAACCGGAAACTCAATCCATGATCGGAATCATAGGCTGTGGTGCCATGGGCAGTGCCATGGTGCAAAGACTGCTGGAGCAGAACCAATCGGTTATCTGCTATGACGTGAATCCTGAGACCCGTGCTCGAATGGCAGCCACAGGTGCCCAGGTTGCCGATGACTTGACAACTGTGGCGAGTCAGTCTTTCACCATCATTCTCTCTTTGCCAAAAGCCGACATTGTCAGAGCCGTCATGCATGATCTCGGCCCTTTGTTACACAGCGGCACTGTCATACTCGACACCTCCACATCAGAACCTGACACTACCCGCGAACTTGCAGTAAAAGCTGCAGAAGCTGGCTATGTGTTCATCGATGGCCCCGTCAGTGGTGGGCCTAGCGGTGCAAGAAACGGCACCATGACAATGGTGATGGGCGGCCCCACGGCATCTATTGACAGTATCAAGCCACTGTTAACACACCTGACCGCCAAAACAGTTCACATCGGCCCTTCTGGTTCGGGCCATGCTACCAAAATCGCAAACAACCTTCTGTGCGCTGCCAACCTGGCGTTGATGAGTGAGATGGCACGACTAGCTGAGACTCAAGGCGTTAGTCTGGAGAATCTTCTTGCAGGTATCAATGCAGGCTCTGGACGTAGTGGTGTCAGTGAAGTCAATTTTCCACGTTGGATTCTGAACGAACAATACAACTCCGGATTCACCATGGGGCTGATGCGTAAGGACGTCGGCTTGGCGGTGTCACTGGCCGAGCGAACAACTCTCGACCTACCTGCAACACGAGCTATCGCAGCAATCTGGGAAGCCAGTCGTACTGAACTACACGATACTGCCGACTTCAATGAAATCTACAAGCTTGGAAATACCCATGATGTCTGATCGCAGCAAACTGTTTGTAACACTCATGGCCAGGCTAGGCCTTGGTGCCATACCACAAAGCCTGATTGGTGGAGAGCTATGCGATGGACGCGGTGCTGCCGTCACGCTGGAGGACCCCTACTCCCGTTTAACGCTCACACAATACGCCGACTGCGATGCCGAGTTGGCCCGTACCGCTTGTGAGTGTGCCTCAAATGCACAAAAAATCTGGATGCAGGACTATAGTGCAGCAGCACGAGGCAATGTCATGCAGTCAATTGCGGGCGATGTGGAATCAAACACTGAGACACTCGCACAACTCGAAGCTCTCGTTGCCGGCAAACCGCTTCGAGACTGTCGTGTAGAAGTCTCAAAAGTGGTGGAAATGTTCCGCTACTATGCTGGCTGGGCTGACAAGCTACACGGTGAAGTCATCCCGGTGCCCTCGGGCCATCTCAACTACACCCTGCGTGAACCATTAGGGGTGGTCTTTCAGATTACCCCTTGGAACGCCCCCGTATTTACCGCTGGCTGGCAGATTGCTCCCGCCATAGCCACTGGCAATGGTGTGGTCATCAAACCCAGCGAACTGACGCCGGTAACCAGCGTAGCCCTAGTCATGCTTGCCGAGAAAGCGGGCCTGCCTAACGGTCTGATCAATGTGCTTGCAGGACTGGGACCTACTGCCGGGGACGCCGCCATTGCCCATGACGCTATTCGCAAGGTGGTCTTTGTCGGTTCACCAGAAACGGGGCGAGTGGTTGCCACCTCGGCAGGACGAGCACTGAAGCCCGTTGTTTTAGAGCTGGGCGGAAAGTCCGCTAACATCGTCTTCCCCGATGCCAATCTCGAGGCAGCTTGTCGTGGCGCGCAAGCAGCGATATTTTCAGCCGCGGGCCAAAGCTGCGTGGCAGGCTCTCGACTTCTAGTTCACCAAGACATACGGGAACAGTTTCTGGCTATGCTGGAATTGGGCATGAAGAAACTGGTGCTGGGAGACCCTCTGGATGAATCAACTGAAGTGGGTCCAATCAGTAATGCCAGGCAGTACCGCCACGTCACCGACGTGATTCGAAAATCCAGTGAAGACGACGGTGCAAGAGTAATAACAGGTGAGCCCCCCCATGGCGAAGGCTTCTTCGTTCCGCCGACAATACTCGCTGATCTAGCCCCAGATTCCTACGCTGCCAATCAGGAAATTTTTGGGCCGGTAGTAACCAGCCTTGCATTTGTCGATGAAGACGACGCCATCAATATTGCCAACAGTACCGATTTTGGCCTGGCAGGCGCTGTTTGGACAGCAGATGTCGGCCGCGCCCACCGCATCGCAGCCGCTGTGCACGCAGGCACTTTCTGGATCAACAGCTACAAGGCCATTCATGTGTCTTCGCCATTTGGTGGTTCCCGTTCGTCAGGCTTTGGGCGCTCCAGTGGGACCGATGCTTTGATGGAATACACTAGCGCCAAGAGCGTCTGGATCGATACCGCCAATACGCCTCGCATTGCCTTCGGCTACTCGTCAGATGCCCCAGAATCGCACTAACGCTGCTCTGTCAATCTCTCAAGAATTTCCAGAGCTTCTGTGTGTCGACCATCTGGTACAAACAAGTGATCATGGAAAAATCCTGAAACAGGATTCACACCCATGCCGCCTTTTGCTAATTCAGTTGCGATGCGAGCCATAAATCCCACAGCCTCAAGTGAAGAATGGATATTCAGAGTGATCATGCGTGACGGGAATTCATAGTCAAGTCCTGCGTCTTCGGCTTCCTCTTTTAGAAGAATATAGGTGATTCCCTCAGCTTCCTGAAACATCATCCTTGGCTTGATCGTTTCTGGAAGCTGTTGATCATTCAACGTTAAAAACACGTAAACACCCTCTACGAGAGATGCTGTCATCGTTGATAGTAGTACGTGCAAGTTTGTTTCACCAGCCATTAGATTTCACCGAGCATTAGTATGTAGGTATCGATTTTCAGTAACAACATTTTCCAGCCCGGAAGGCTGGCTCTAAACAATAGCCGATAAAAAATACGATCCTCCCTCATAGTTCTCTACCAGCACGTAATTCTCCCCATTTCAATACAGCGGTGGCACTAATAGAAGCAAACGGCTCGGGTGGAAGTCTAGTCGGCTCTGCCGACTGCAGCATATCATTCAGTAACTCCGACCAAACACCACAGGCAAATTCTGCAGCAAGAATTAGGGTGAGTCTGCCATCAGCCCAAGTTGTTCATGAAAGCTATGATTGAGCATGGACATCTCAGTGGTTGCGCGCTATCCAGTGATTTGGCAAAGCGCTGCTGGATCTTTTTCAACGCGGCTATCTGTGCAGATGTGGCCTGTTCCGTTGCAAGCCGTGCAAAGCTATTGATCAGTAGGCTGTCCATTTTTTTGCGACGCGCCCATTAACATTCAAGTGTCTTGCCATTATCGAGTGTTACGAGCCATTACAGCGATTCTCTGTTGGCCGGAGACTTAAGGTAGGCGGCTATCGCTTTTAGATCCTCAAGAGGTAGATACGCAGTACCATGTTCGATGACCTGAGCCATGTGGCCACCAGAAAAATCACCTTCTGGCGTCATTCCAATTTCAAGATAAAACACTAAATCGTCCATAGTCCAATCTGCTAATTCAGTAGAAGTAATGGCAGGCACTTGCGCACCCTCAGGCCCTCGACTGTTGCCCGATAACCGCCTGTCTGGCACACCGCCAATGATATCTCGTTGCGCGTGACAGGTAGCGCAATGCGCAGGGCCTTCAACTAAGTATTCACCACGTTCGACAAACAGGCCTGGTTTGTAGTTCTCCGACACGTACAACGCCTTCCAGATGCCCAAGCCAGCTCGTGCAACATCGGGGATCAGCAAGTCGTGCTTGGTGGACGCCACAGGTACAGGGGTAGAGGATTGTAACCACGCATACAAGTCAGCGATATCTTGACCAGACATGACTGCATAAGCCGGATATGGAAACGCAGGCCAATAGTGGCTACCGTCAGGACGACGGCCGTTAAGTATTGCTTGTGCGAACATCTCCAAAGACCAAGCGCCGATCCCGTCTTCTACGTCACTGGTGATATTGGGCGATATAAATGTTCCAAACGTACTTTCAAGCCTCACTCCCCCCGCGAGAAAGGAACCTGCATTTTCCGTATTGGTATGGCACGCTATACAACCGCTCGCCCGTGCCACCAGTTCACCGCGATCGGTATCAGCAGCGAATAGAGCATCGTTTAAAGATACCGCTGCCGTTCGCGATTTTTCGTGTTGACTATTTCGCGTGTCCGCTAACCAAAACAACAGGGCGGCACCAATCGCAAGAAGAAACACAACAGAAAAGAGAGCCCTACGAGGTGCCATCAATCAATCCTGATCGAGACGAAAGCGTTCGTGGCACGCTGAACAATTCTTGGCAGCCTTAAAAAACACAGTACGCACTGCGCGACTCTGTTCGTCCACGCTCATAGTTCCATCGCTTAAATCACTAGCGACTGTTAACAGCGCTTGGCTGTCGCCAGTAAATTTTTCTGCAAGTGCTACAAATTCGTCCCAGTTTTCCCAAATCGCGGGCAGTGCCTCAGTGGCTGTGCTCTGGCGACTGTTTTCGGTATCTGGAAACAAGGCAGGGATGCTATCACCGTGGGTTACGAAATCTTGCGCTGCCTCCTCCACAGCGGCAAGATCAAGTGGCGTCTTACCTTTAAGCATATCGCCAACGCTCTTGGCATGATCACCCAGAATTGACATGCCGTCCATACGCTCCATAACGATTCCCATAGCACCGTTATGTGCCATGGTTTGTCCAGCAATTACCGCAACACTAAGTAGAAGTACAGCCGTTTGAACTCTGTTTCTTGAGAGCATGATTCACCGTGTTGTCGATTGATATGTGATCAAACGCCGCCGCGCAAAACACGCGGCCATGTTTGTCAGAGTATTATTATGATGGATGGGATTTCTGCGTTAACTTATTCACTGACGCTATTGCGCACTGACCAAAACATCGCCCTTCATCCCCGCCTCATAGTGCCCAGGCTGCAAGCAAGCAAACTGGAATGTGCCTGCGTTGCTGAATTGCCAGATGACATCACCCGACTCACCCGCTTTGAGGGATACCGAGTTTGGCTCATCATGTTCCATCCCCGGAAAGCGCTTCATTAGCTCATGATGTTCAAGAATTTCAGCCTTAGCTCCAAGGACAAACTCGTGAACTAATTGACCACTATTGCTTACCGTAAAATGGATTGTCTCACCAGCTTCTACCGTTAATTCTGAAGGTATATAAGCCATAGAATCATTCATGTCGACAGCGACTGTTCTCGACACATTATCTGCAGAACCAGCTATACCCGCTAGGCTCTTATGACCGTCGCCTTCACCATGATGGTCATCGTTTCCATGATCATCATTCGCGGCTTTGTCATCATGACCATGCCCTTCTCCATCAGCGTGCTCCTCGCTATGATCACCAAATGAGCACGCTGATAAAAGCACTACCAAAGAAAAGCTAACGAGAGTCAGAGATGGCTTTGATGCAAATGAATCTATTCGAAGTTTCATTAGCTTGATAAGCTCCTGTTGTGTTTTTCAAACAGCTCTATTCGGATGATTGAATATCAGTGATGAAAAACTTCCCACCCTCTTCCATCGCAACAAATTTCACTTTGTCACCTTTGGCCACACCGTCCAATAATGTTGGATCTTTCACAGTAAAAATCATGGACATTGGTGGCATCTCTAAGTTGACGATTTCACCGTGCTTTATTGTAATTTTAGAGTTTTTCAAGTCTATTTTTCTGATGACACCATCGGTCATGCTATCCGCAAAAGCTGGAACGAGAGTTGTCAGGGTGACAGCGGCGATCAATATGAGTGATTTGAACATGGGTTTATATGCCTTTTTTTAAGTGAAAAATAGGGTTTGAAATACATCCTGAACGCCGAATGCGTCAGGCAAATATAAAGGGAAGAGTTACTAGAAATCTGAACGACCTGCAGTGGTGCGGTCTTGGGCTAGATCAACATCAAATAACTCATCGATCTTTGTAATGAATGTGCGTGGATGGCTGGTTTTCACCGTGGGCGTGGTTTACGTACAGCAACCTCGATCGATTCGGGTTTTTGTATCGCACCAGTGGACTTAGACACGGCGCTCGGGTTGCCATCTGAAACCGCTGATGGGCTAGCTATTGCCTTGTGCTCATGCGTCGCACGTGGATTATGGGACGCTGTTTTTTCACCCGAAGCAAAGCGATCAGGTTCGGGTAGCTCACCCGTGAATTCATACGCCACAGTGCCTTCTGGATGCTCATACCAACCCGGATCAGAGTAATCACCGTGTGGTTGATCCGCTCGTACTTTGAGCATGCTGAACATGCCGCCCATTTCAACCGACCCGAACGGCCCTTCGCCTGTCATCATCCGCTCTGTGTTATCGGGTATCTGCATTTCCATCTCTGCCATATCCGCCATTCCCCGCTCACCCATGACCATGTATTCTGGAATCAGTTTGCCAATCTTAGCGGTCATTTCTGAGTGATCGACTCCGATCAAAGTAGGCAAGTCATGACCCATGGCGTTCATGGTGTGATGACTCTTATGGCAGTGAAAAGCCCAATCTCCTTCCTCATCAGCCTTGAATTCGAACTGTCGCATCTGCCCTACCGCTATATCGGTGGTGACTTCGTAGTTGCGTGCACTTCGGAACGTGGGTCCGCCATCGGTGCCCGTGACAAGAAATTCGTGACCATGCAAATGAATGGGGTGGTTAGTCATGGTCAGGTTGCCAAAGCGCATGCGAACCAGATCATTCTTTCGAACGTTGAATGAATCAATACCTGGAAATATCCGGCTATTCCAAGACCACAGATTAAAATCCATCATGGTCATGATGTTTGGAGTCGCGGCCCCCGCCTCGACGTCATACGCGTTGAGTATCACGCAAAAATCTCGATCAACATCGCTTATCAGTGGGTGCTTCTCTTTAGGATGCGTAACCCACGAGCCCATCATACCCATAGCCATCTGTACCATCTCATCACCATGGGGGTGATACATGAAGGTGCCGGGGCGCCGAGCAACAAATTCATAGACAAACGTTTTTCCAACCGGTATGCCCGGTTGGTTCAAGCCAGTTACTCCATCCATGCCATTGGGTAGTCGCTGCCCATGCCAATGAACACTCGTGTGCTCAGGAAGTTTGTTTGTCACAAAGATCCGCACCTGATCGCCCTCAACAACCTCGATAGTAGGGCCTGGGCTTTGGCCGTTATAACCCCACAAATTTGCGGTAAACCCGTCCGACATTTCACGCACCACAGGCTCTGCAACCAAGTGAAATTCCTTGATGTTGTTGTTCATTCGCCAAGGGCAGGTCCATCCATTTGGCGTGATAACAGGGTTATAAGGACGGCCTGTTTCTGGCACAAGCGGGTCCATGGTTTCCGGCCCCATCTGCATAACAGGCTCGGGTAAGGCCGCCATCGAAAAGGTGCTAACACTACTCACCGCCACGGCACCACCAGCCAAACCGGCACCTTTCAAAAAATCACGTCGTGAGCTCATGGTTTTTTCCCAGATTTCTGTATTGAGGTTTGGTAAATCAATGTCCGGCACCAGCATCAGCTACGGTGCCAACAGCGCCAATGGATGCCATTGTAGGATTACCAATGATCGTGGCCGACAGTGCGGCATCGCTCATCCAGAACTGCTCGTTAGCATCAATGGCTGCTTGCACAATGCCAACCTGCCTGCGTGCGTCGGCTAGTAATTCGAATACGCCAATCAACATGCCGTTGTACTGAAGCACGTTCTCCTCTGCAATCATGGCCTGCAGGGGTAATATTTCAACTTCGTAAAAACGCGCCACGTCAAAAGCAGTTCGATACGCCGAGTAGCTTTCACGTAATGTCGATGCCGCCCCGCCTAGAGTTGCCTCCAACATATTGGCGGCCGCCAAAGTTTGCGCATTCATTTCCGCCCGCTTCATGTCGCCCCAATCGAACACCGGAAGACCTATCTCGATCTCGTAGCCGCCACCAGTGACTCGATCACCATCATCTTCGATACGCTGTCGAAAAAGGCTTAATTCGATGTCTGTGTAGGTGAACACCGTCTTGATTCCTTGTGCTCGTGCGGCAGACTTAAGAGACGCTTCAGCCAATTGAATATCAAGTCGCTCTGCGGTAGCCACACGTCCCACCTCCTCGGCAGTGCGCGGTTGCTCCGGTAGCGCTGGCAGACGTGCTGGTAACTGCAAACGATCTATCTGTTCAGCAGAGAGGCCCAGAATACGAATCAGAGATTCACGTGCTGCAAGGACATCATGGGTGGTCACAGTCAGGGCTGTTGCGGCATCGGTGTAAAACGTGTGTTGCCGTGCCCGGTCCAAACGACTAAAGTTGCCTACCGCCTGCATACGCTTTGCAAGCTCAGCACTGGCCTCCGCACTCTCGAATACTTGTTGCGCATAGCCAAGACGCTGTTCGGAGGTTATTGCCTTGACCCATGCCTCACGCACAGCCGTAATTTCAGACACTACGTCGGCTGTGAGCTCAATCTGTGCGCGGACTAACTTGCTTTCGGCGCGACGTTGCCGAGCGGGCAACGTAAGTACATCGAGCAAGCCGAAGCTGAGAAACGCCGTAAGCTCTAGCTCAGTGCCGATATCCAAGCGCTCAAGCGCTAGCACAGGATTGGAGATCCTGCCGGACTGAGCTGATTGTGCCGCCGATGCCCAGTTGTTAGCAAGCTTTGCTTGAAAACTAGGGCTGTTAGCCAGCGCCACTTGTATTGCTGCTACTTGCGTGAGTGGCGCGTTTAACAGATCCTTCACGATAGCATCAGCGTGCTCTCTATCGGATTGGGTACGCTTGAGAATCAGCTCAGCGTCCGTGAATCCTTCCAGCGAGGCGGCGCTTTTACTCAGTGACTCATCAATGTTCACCGTTGCACACCCTGAGAGCACGAGTGCACACAGCGCAAGAACACTCATGCCTTTATTTTGTTGATTGAAGACAATCATTCTGATTTCTTCTCTTTTTCCACATTTTCCGATTCTTTTGCTTTGTTCGATCTAAAGGCTTCGCGCGAATAAAATAGCCAGCCACCAAGCTCCCCAACCCGATCATTTGCCTCTTTCCAATCTCGCGGTTCAGCATCTTCAAACGACAAGTAAGTACTTAAAGGCGATCGATATTCGGGAACACTCAAACGAGGTTCTGTAGATTCAGGAGCGGCGACATCTGCCAGGTTCTCATCATCCTCATGCTCATGTTTCGCATGTGCGGGCAAGAGTGTACTGAGCCCCAAAAAGGCACAAACACTCAAGATGCCGACAGCACGATGGAGCAAGCCGGGTGGTGGTAAACTCATAACTCTATCCTGTGACAAATTTATATTGCATGGATGTAGACGATGACAAGCGTTTGGGAATAGCAACGAATCGTCGAATTGCTCTGTTATCTGCAAAAACTACGTTCAATTTAGACCTTACCGATGACCATTTACCGTCATCGAGATGACAAAAAAGTAATCGACATTGGCCTGTATATTGTGACAATGACTGCATGAAAATTTTGATTGTCGATGACGAGGAAAAACTCGCTGAATACCTGCGCAAGGGCCTGACTGAGGAAGGCTTTTCCGTGGATGTTGCCCACAACGGAATTGACGGTTTACATCAGGCTTTGGAAGCAGACTTTGATGCCATCGTGCTTGATCGCATGCTGCCAGGACTGGATGGGTTAGCGTTACTCAAAGCGTTGCGCAGTAAAAAAACAACGCCTGTAATTATGCTCACAGCAGTGGACGGTGTGGAAGATCGTGTTATCGGCTTGACCGCAGGAGCCGAGGATTATCTCGTTAAACCCTTCGCGTTCTCTGAGCTGGTGGCACGGATTCAGGTGTTGATTCGGAGCAAACAACCGGCAAATCACCGTACAGAGGAGCCCACCACTTTGTCATTGTACGATCTTGAGCTGGATCTGATTCGACGTAAAGCCCACCGTTGCGGACAACCATTGAGTCTTACAGCAAAAGAATTCAACCTGCTAACACTACTATTGCGCCGTCAAGGCCAGGTATTGTCCAGAACCACTATTGCTGAGCAGGTCTGGGACATGAACTTTGACAGTGGCACCAACGTGGTGGAGGTGGCGATTCGCAGGCTGCGAACAAAATTGGATGTCCCATTTGATACGGCTCTTTTACATACCGAGCGCGGCATGGGTTACGTACTGGAGCAGAGGAGCGAATGACTGAAGGTAAGGCCTCTCGTTCTTTGAGCCAACGCTTGTCGATGTGGCTGGCGATTCAAAGCCTTGTTGGGCTGACGCTCGTGTCCATCATCGTCTATAGCGTTATTAGCTCGCATCTGTCTGATCGGCGGGACGATTCGATCGCCGAAAAGCAAGCACTGGTACAACATCTGGTCGCCGAGACACGACAGAGCGGTGATCTTGATGCACTACGACACAGCTTGGATGATTTCCTGGCAGGCCATCATGAACTGGCATTGACCATCATGGATGAGACCGGGGCCACGTTCTACCAAAGTAAGCCGCCTATGGCTGTTGATGCCGTCAAGACGGTGCTGGCATTTACCATCCAATCGCTCAATGATTCTGAATTGGTCACGACGGCAACGCTCACACACGATGGTCATGCAGATAATGAGTTGTTACAACGTTTGGCCATTACATTGATTGCTGTGACGTTGCTCGGCACACTGGTGGTGTCCGGCGGTGCGTATTGCTTAGTCCGTAGGGGATTGAAGCCCGTAGATAATCTGGCAACCCAAGCTGCCGCCTTAAGCGTACGATCGCTCTCCGACCAACTAGATGGCACCGCACAACCCTCCGAGCTGCAACCGCTTGTTGCTCAGTTCAATGCGCTCTTGCAGCGTTTGGCCGAATCCTACCGACGTCTGGAGAGTTTCAATGCCGATGTCGCACACGAACTCAATACGCCCCTGACAACGCTGATCACCAGCACAGAATTAGCCCTTCGAAAGCCTAATCAATCGACGGGGCTGATCGATCTATTAGGATCGAACTTGGAGGAGCTCCATCGCTTATCAGGCATAGTGCGCGATATGCTCTTTCTCTCACAGGCAGAGCGCGGTAGTCGGGCTCGCTGTGTGCCAGTGGCAAGCCTTGCCTCGTTGGCAACAGAGGTTGCTGACTACCATGAAGCTCCTCTGGAAGAGGCCAGCCTACATGTCGGTATTACAGGCGATGCTGCCGGGGAGTTCGATGCACCGCTACTCAAACGTGCTTTGTCCAACCTACTCGGTAATGCAGTTACTCACGCGACGAAGGGCACGACCATTGTTATCGAAATCGCAAAGATTGACGATCAACAGGTATCGATAGTGGTATCCAATGAGGGGATCGGCATCCCTCAAGACAAACTTAGCCGAGTATTCGAACGCTTCTATAGGGCGGATGTTGCGCGAAGTGGTGCAGATTTGCACCATGGGCTAGGCTTGTCGATCGTTGCTGGCATCGCTCAAATGCACTCGGGTCAGACGTTCGCTGAATCCACTGAAAAAATCACACGGATCGGCATCACACTACCACTTTCGGCCACAACACAACAACCCGTCGTAGTGAACTCAGACAATGCTGAAGCTCTTGACGATCCAGCATCTGCGCAACCGGTCAATGGCCTGCCCCCTTAGCCATCTGCAAATGGTGAAGTTGATGATGGGCGCCTATCGTCATGAATCCGAAAAAGCCGAGAGCTTTGAGCTTGATATAGTCTTCAGCCGAACTCGGAGTGAGCTCTACTGTGACACCGTCAGATTCAACGATCACCTCGACTGCCCATTCGTTTGAGGTGCGAACCTCGTGAGCATGTGCAGGAACCATTGTCTGAATTGCCCGTAGCGTACCTCCATCACCGGTGACGTTAAAGCGGATTGTCTGCCCGTCGAGTTCTTGAGTCGTTACCGAGGCC
>JALZVU010000196.1 GCA_023301795.1 Granulosicoccus sp. | reverse complement strand
AGCGCTCTGGCTGAAGGGTTTGCTGATAAAAATCACAGTCTGTTTCTAGGTCGAGGTGATCAGTACCCAATTGCGATGGAGGGTGCATTGAAACTGAAAGAAATTTCCTACATTCATGCTGAGGCGTATGCCGCCGGAGAGCTCAAGCATGGACCGCTGGCATTGGTTGATGCTGATATGCCGGTGATTGTCGTAGCGCCCAATAACGAACTGGTTGAAAAGCTGAAGTCCAATGTCGAAGAGGTGCGTGCCCGCGGTGGACTGATGTATGTGTTTGCAGATAAAAACGCAAAATTTGCCAGTGATAAAACAATGACAGTATTGGAAGTGCCACATTGTGACCCATTAATCGCCCCGATCATTTACACCATTCCATTGCAGTTACTCTCATATCACGTGGCTATCATCAAAGGCACTGATGTCGATCAGCCGCGCAACCTTGCGAAATCTGTGACTGTTGAGTGAGATCAACCGATCTAATTTATGACTGCAAATGTTAGGGCGAGCCTTTACATGGTGTTATCCATGGCAGGCTTCTCCATCAATGATGCGTTGGTCAAATCACTAGACGGAGCTCTTCCGGCTACTCAGGTTATGGCAGTCCGTGGCTTGATATTGATGCTGGTCATGGGTGTGATTTTGTGGAAAAAAGGTTTGCTACCCAAGCTGAATCTGGCATTGACGCCCCTGGTTGGGTTTCGTGCATTGATGGAGCTTTTGGCCACCTTCTTTTTTCTCAGTGCCCTGGCAACATTGTCTCTTGCCAGCGTGTCAGCGATACTTCAGGCTTTGCCTCTGGCAGTGACATTAGGCGCAGCGTTGTTTTTCGGTGAGCCTGTCGGTTGGCGTCGTTGGTTAGCAATAGCCATTGGTTTTGTTGGTGTTCTTATTATTATCCGTCCCGGCACGAGCGGATTTGAGCCAACGGCATTGCTGGTGGTGGTATCAGTGCTGTTCGCTGCGGCCCGCGATCTTGCCACACGTGCTCTGCCAACAAGCATACCCTCGCTCATAGTGACGACGGCAACTGCCGTGCTGGTGACGGTTTTTGGTACGTTACTGACGGTGTTGTCTGGTTCTTGGATTGCTCTGCAATGGTCGCATATCGGGACGCTGGCAATGGCTGCAGTTTTTCTGTTTTTTGGTTACCAGTTTATTGTGTTGGCTATGCGCACGGGTGAAATAGCGTATGTGGTGCCCTATCGATATACCAGTTTGATCTGGAGTGTCATGCTCGGATATTTGTTCTTTGCTGACGTTCCTGATAAATGGACAGTGCTAGGGTCGGCTATTGTAATATCAATGGGTCTTTTCACGCTCTATCGAGAATTGGTCAGATTGAGGCAGGCAAAGCGCGGTGCAATGAATATCGCACATTAACGACGCTGGCAATTCGTCTTGTCGTATGTGAGGAGCAACCTACACTACGTTTCCCGGGAGCTAGTAGAGGTTTTTTAACGGACGAACCCATTTATTCTGGCGTTTTTGGTGTTTCATCAAATCGCTTGATAACAAGGTCGTCGTACTGCCTCTCCTCGTACACTTCCTCGATATCCTCAAGCTCATCGAGTAACTCATCCTCAGCAGCGTCGATTGCATAGCTGGTGCCCAGACCTGATGTGTTTGAGGAGATGGGCAAGTAAGGTGCCGGCTCGTCATTCATAACATGCTCGCGCTGACTCATACGATAGGTGCCGTATAAACAAATGGTACTCATGAGTATCAGCAGCGTAATGAAATACCATTCTATACCCAGTTTGGACATCGCATATCCGACAATCACCGGTCCGAACATGGCGCCACAGCCATTGATAAATAACAGGCCGCCTGCTGCGGCTGCCATCTGGTCGTGTTCCAGATAGTCGTTAGCGTAAGCAACCAACAAAGCGTATAGAGGGTTGGAGGCACCACCGAGAACGAAGGCTGCAACCAGCAGTACTGTGAAGCTGTCACCCAGGTACAGAGAGATCAGCGACATTGTCGCGCCCATGGCCGTGACACCGATAATCAGGAAGCGCCGGTCCATCTTGTCTGACAACCAGCCTACTGGAAGTTGAAACAATAATGCCCCTGCAAAGATGGTGGTGATAAAAAGTGAGGTTTGCGCAACGCTTAGACCACGTTCGGTGGCGTATACCGGTGACATGGCAAACAGCACGGCATAAATGCCTCCTAGCATCAGCATGCTGAAACTGGCCAACGGCGAAGTTCTGGAGAGCTCCTTGAGTCCCATCGAGCGAGCAGATACCTCCACCGGTGCCCTGTTTGTTGCTGACAACAGTATTGGCGCTATCGACACCGACACCAACACCGTGATTAATACAAACAACTCATAGCCTGCTGGATCACCCACGTTAAGGAGCAGCTGACCAAGGACCATACCGCTCATCTGGACAATCATGTAAAGCGACAAGGCTTTGCCGCGCGACTCGTTCGATGCGGTGTAGTTCAGCCAGCTTTCAGCGACGACATATAAGCCCGAAAAGCAAAAGCCTACCAGCACGCGCAGTAGCCACCACGCATACGGATTGACGATGGCTGCATAGAGAATGAAAGCGGCTGATACCAAGGATCCGAACGCTGCAAATACGCGAACATGTCCTACCCGGTACAGCAGAATAGGGGTAAGTTTGGAGCCACCGAGGAAGCCGACAAAATACCCCGCCATGATAAAACCCATGGTTGAAGAATCAATCTGTTCCAGAGAGCCACGGACACCCAGCAGTGTCCCCTGAAGGCCGTTGCCTAGCATGAGTAGCAGCATGCCGACCATCAAGGCCCATGTTTGTTTGAATACGCTTATCATGGCGGCGATTTTGGCACGACATGGTTTATCTTGTAAGTGATCAGGTAGATGAGTAGTAGTGCCTCAATCGCAATATCGACACCCGTGTCGTGCCTAGAACACTCCGAGGTATAATGAACCACCAGATCAACGCATGGAGGCAGTAAATCAGTGGGATCGTGAGCACCTTGAGCGAACGAGCAAGTAGAGTGACTATTGTCATTTGTTGATCTTGCCATGGAGTTATCTGGAGACAAGACCGTGTAAATACGGCATTCAAATACACCAAAGAGGGTAGGGAAATAGTATGAAACAACTTGTACGCACGCCTTGGTCTGCGTTATTGCTAGCTTCGTCGCTAGTGGCCACATGGCCGATGGCCGCCAATGCTGAAACGTTTGCCTGGGCAGGTACCACCGATCCGCAAACCCTGGACCCGCACGCGGTTAACACAGCACCTGTGCTTGGTTTTTTAAACAATGTCTATGAGGGTCTGGTAAGACGCGATAAGCAAATGCAAATACAGCCCGCGCTGGCGACCTCGTGGGAATCACTGCCCGACAATGGTTGGCGTTTTAAACTACGAGAGGGCGTGACGTTTCACGATGGCAGTGCTTTCAATGCAGACGATGTGTTGTTCTCCTATGAGCGTGCATCATCAGAAGCTGCAGACACGCGTTCATGGTTTGCCGCTGTCAGTGAAGTGCAGGTTGTTGACGACTACACCATTGATTTTCTTACTGCTGCGCCTAACCCGCTGTTTCCAAGCTCGATTTCTAATTTTATGATCATGGACCGTGATTGGACGGTGGACAACGCAGCCCAGCTACCTTCTAAAGAGGCGGAGAATCACGCCACACGTAATACCAATGGTACCGGCGCCTTTCGCGTTACCCGTCGAGATCCTGGTGTGCGTACTGAGCTGGAGCCTTTTGCCAACTGGTGGGATACCAGTGAGTCGAACATCACTAAAGCGGTATTCACGCCGATTGGTCAGAGTGCCACAGGCATGGCTGCGCTATTGTCTGGAGAAATTGATTTCATCTCGCCTATTCCTTTGCAGGATGTACCGCGCATGAAAGAACGCAATGGGTTTACGGTGCATGAGGGTATCGAAGCTCGAATTATCATGTTCGGTTTTAATCACGAAGCACAAGCGTTGATGTTCTCTGACGATGTGGAAGGTAAGAATCCTTTTCAGGATGTACGCGTGCGAACAGCAGCCTATCAGGCAATCGATGTAGACACTCTGATCGACAAAATCATGCGCGGCAACGCTCAGCCTGCTGCACAATTGGTGTCTTCGAGCATGAGTGGCTACAGTGAATCGTTGAGTGAGCGCCTGCCATATGACCCGGAAGCTGCCAAGGCCTTGTTGGCTGAGGCGGGTTATCCGGACGGTTTCAGTTTTGGCTTGCAATGCCCGAACGATCGTTACATTAACGATGAATCTATCTGTAAAGCTGCCGCCTCCATGATGGCAAAAGTCGGACTGAACGCAACGCTTACCTCTATGCCGGTAAGAAACTACTGGCCTGAGCTTCGTGAGGACAAGTTCGACATGTATCTGCTGGGTTGGTCACCAGGGACGTTCGATGCTGAGCACCCGATTCGTTTTCTGGCAGCTACTCCCAACGAGGAAAAGAAGCTGGGTAGTTGGAACTTTGGCGGTTTTTCAAATCAGACCGTGGACGAATTACTGCCGGCAATTCAGACAGAACTTGACGAAACAAAGCGTCAAGCAATGATCGATGAGGCGCACGGTGTTCTCCAGGATGAAACAGCGTATGTGCCGTTGTATGTCCAACCGCTTATATGGGCTTCAAAGGACAATATCGAATTAACTCAGCGCAGTGATAACTTCTTTATTCTGCGATGGGTAACGGTTAACTGATCCCCGGGTAACATGACTGATCTGGACGTCAGGTACGTTCATTTTGCAGGGTCTGCACTATAGGTGTAGATCCTTGCCAGAACATGGTAAACCTTGGTGAACACGTTACTGGCATAGCACCAGCAATGTCTGTCATTGTGTATCCTAGGCGGGCTCGAATAGGTCAGCGTAGTCGTTGTACACGGCTGCGATCTGGCGATTTATAAACTAGAAACTAGAGGATACGACATGGATCTATTGAAGATGGGTCAGGACCTTCTTGGCGACAAACTGGGCGATGCCGGTGGCATTATGGATGCGCTGTCAGGTCTTACTAGCGGTGAAGGATTCGATGTAGGTGCTATTGCAGACAAGCTAAAGGAAGGCGGGCTGGGTGATCAGGTCACTTCTTGGTTGGGCGATGGCGAGAACGCTGCTGTGTCAGCTGATGACATGACTAATGCTCTGGGTGCAGACAAAGTCAGTGAGATGGCGTCAAAACTTGGTGTTGATTCAAGTTCTGCTGCTGAGACCTTGTCTCAAGCCGTACCTGCACTGATGGACAAGATGAGTTCAGGTGGAAATTTTCTTGAAGGTCTGACTTCTGGAAACCCTATGGACATGGCAAAAAACCTGTTCAAATAGGCAGACGATTCCCCGCTCTGGCCAGCTAAGCGCTGACAGGGTGGGGGTTGTTTTATGGTTGCTCCGGCAGGCGGGGCAGAAAAACATGAAAGCGACTGCCACGTGGCTGGTTAGGGATAACCCATAATCGCCCCTGCAATGCGTTCACAATTTGCCGGCATTGCGACAATCCCAGTCCGGCACCTTCATATTTTGATTTTGGATTCAGCCGTTCAAAAGGGCTAAAGATGCGTTCGTAGTGGCTTGGGTCTATGCCTAACCCTTTATCTTCTATAATCCACTCGTATCCTTCGACCGATTCTGTGCAACGAATAGACACGTCCGCTGGCTGTTCTTTATCGTTGTATATCAGGGCATTCTGAATCAGGTGATACAGAAGCTGTCGCAAGGCATCAGCTGATGATGTGATTGACGGCATTGGTTCTGCGGAAATGTTCGCTTTTTTATCGGCTATGACAGGTGCCAGCTCATCCAGCACATCGCCAAGCACGCTCTGAACATCAACGTGCGTGTACCTCGAATCAGGGTTGCAATACGATGAATAGTCAATAATGCCACCTACCAGTGCCTGTGTGCGTCCAGCTGAAACTCGTATCATATCCAGTAGTTCGGCGCCCTCACAATCGAGTTGTGTCCGGTGCTCCTCGTTCAGCATATCCAGAAGACTGTTGAGCATGCGAATAGGCGAATTGAGCTCATGGGAGATGGCGTAGGTAAAGCGACCGAGTGATTCTTTTGATTGCTGCAGTTCGAGCGCTTGTCGTGCCAGCCTGTCTTCAACCTGTTCGAGCTTAATCTTCGAGTCCATAGTTTTGTCAGGAGGGTTCACAGATCAATCTGTTAATAGAAGTTCTAGCGAGGGTGATTCACGCAATAGTTGTTGACTGTAATCAGCGGCTGGATTGGTGAAAAAATCTTCGTTCAAACCTGATTCCACGTGTTCACCATTACGCAACACCATCACGGTGTCGGCCATTTGTCTGACGACCGCCAGATTATGACTAATGAATACTATCGTCAGACCCAGGTTTTTTTGTAGTTCTTTAAGCAGGTTCAATATTTGTGCCTGTATGGATACATCCAGTGCTGACGTGGGTTCATCGCAGATCAGAAAGTCGGGACGCGCCATCAAGGCTCTTGCAATGGCAATACGCTGGCGCTGTCCGCCAGAGAACTGATGAGGGTATTTGAGCATGGCGCGCTGAGGCATCTCTACCAGCTCAAGCATGGAGGCAACCAGTTTGCGCGATGGCGCCCCTTTGTCAGCCAGACCATAAAACCGCAAACTCTCCGTCAGAATCGCCTCTACGGTACGTCGGTTATTCAACGATGAATAGGGATCCTGAAATACCATTTGTATTTGTCTACGCGCCGGATGAGTGCGAGCTCGTTGCGCAGCGTCTGGCAGATTTGTACCGTTAAACCACATAGCGCCTTGTGAGACAGGTACCAGGCCTGCAATAGCCTTGGCAAGTGTCGATTTTCCACTGCCGCTTTCACCCACAACACCCAGTACCTCGCCTGGCTTTATGTCAAAACTAATGTCGTTGAGCGCTTGAAATCCAGTTTTTTTACCAAACCAGCTGCGTTTGGCATCGTAGGTCACTGACAGGTTTTGAACCTGCAATACCGAGGTGCTTGAGTCGGATGTGCTCAGCTCGGTCTGATCAGCTGCTGGTACTGATTGACTCGTTGGATTGTTCAGCAGCCATTGTGAGGCGTGCTGGTCATTGGCACCTTTCACCTGCCATGCCGTGTTTCCATCAATACGATGATCATCAGATGCAATATTGACAAAACGATCCAGGCGTTTATCCAGTCTGGGCACGGCTGCCATCAGTTGTTGGGTGTACGTCTCATCGGGTGAGCCCAGCACTTTTGGTGTTTTGCCGTGTTCCACCACACGTCCATAGCGCAATACAGTGACCTCATCAGTGATCTCGGCAATAACACCAATATCGTGGGTTATCAGGATAACGCCTACACCACGCTGTTTTGCCAGATCACGAATCAGCTTGAGAATCTGTTTTTGTACCGAAACATCCAACGCCGTCGTGGGCTCGTCGGCGATGATCAATGCAGGTTCAGTACACAGCGCCAGTGCTATAACAACGCGTTGACGCATGCCGCCTGAAAATTGATGCGGGTAGTCATCGATACGCTGAGCAGCGTTGTTGATGCCAGTTTCCTCGAGTAATTCAATGGCAGCCTTACGTGCCTCATCACGAGACATTGAACGGTGTTGGCGGATGGTTTCCACCAGTTGGTCGCTGATGCTTAACAGAGGATTGAGTGAGGTTTGCGGATCCTGGAATATCATGCTGATGCGTCTGCCGCGCAGGCCCTCAAGGGTCTGGTTATCCAGCTCGGTCAGAGATTGTCCCAAGAGCTTAATGGTGCCACTTGAGACAAAAGCAGGTGTCTCCAGTAACCCGATAATAGCGGCTCCTATGGTCGACTTGCCCGCGCCTGACTCACCCACAAGACCGTGTATCTGACCTTCTTTCACATCCAGATTAATGCTGTCCACGGCTAGAAAATCACCAAAGCGTGTAGGGATCATTACACTCAGGTTGTTAACACTCAGGAGCTTGTCCATGTCTGATCCGGGCTATCGCAGCTTGGGGTTGAGCGCGTCGCGCAGGAAATCACCGAGTACATTGACTGCGACGATGAGTACGACCAAGGTAAGGCTTGGGAATATAACGATCCACCATTCTCCTGAAAACAGATACTCGGTGCCAATTCGAATTAACGTGCCTAGTGATGGTTGGTTCGGTGGAACACCAACTCCCAGAAACGATAAGGTGGCCTCCAATAAAATAGCGACAGCTAGGTCGACTGTTAATATCACCATGATGGGCCCAAGGATATTGGGCAGTATCTGTACGAACATGATCCGAAGGGGATGCATGCCCATTATTTGTGTAGCTTGTACGTACTCTTTGTTTTTTTCAACAAAAGTGGAGGCGCGTGCGGTGCGAGCGAAATTCACCCATAGCGATAATCCGATGGCCACCGTCAGCACCACGAGCATCAGATCATCGTGTCGTTGTTGTGGCAGTATGCCGCGTGCAATGCCATCAATTAGTAGTGCCGTCAGTATTGCTGGCAAGCTGAGCTGTACATCGGCAATACGCATGACAATCGTATCAAAGCGGCCACCCAGGTAGCCAGCCATCAAGCCAAGTGTGACCCCAAGAATGCTGGCAAAGGCTACGGATAGCAAGCCGACGGTAAGTGACAGGCGTGTGCCGTAGAGAATGGCTGACAACAAATCCCGTCCCTGGTCATCGGTGCCTATCAGAAACCGAGCATCACCGCCGTCCATGTAGCTGGGTGGTAGCAGCGAATCCAGTAGGTCAAAGCTTGCCAGATCGTAGGGGTTGCTAGGTGCCACAAAAGCAGCAAGGGCCGCCGCGCCCATCATCAGTACACTGATTAATGCAGCAAGCTGCGCCACACGACTGTGCAGGAACAGATATAAAAGCTCGTTCTCGACAGATGCTCTTTTCAGTCGCGATAGCATCAGTGGGTTGCTCCGGTGCGCACTCGCGGATCGATTACGGCATACAGTAAATCAACGATAAGGTTGATAACCACAAACATCAAAGCAATTAACACCAGATAAACCGACATCACCGGGATATCAACGTAACGAATTGAATCAAGAAACAAGAGACCCATGCCAGGCCACTGAAACACGGATTCTGTAACAATCGAGAAGGCGATGACGCCACCAAATTGCAAACCGATAATAGTGATCACCGGTACCATCGTATTGCGAAGCGCGTGGTTGTAGTGAATGGAATGCCGGTTTATACCCCGTGCTCTTGCAAACTTGATGAAATCGGTTTTCATGACATCCTGCATTTCTGATCGCACCAGGCGCATGGTAAGCGTCAACTGGTATACGCCGAGTGTTAATGCGGGTAGCAGTAGAGAGCGCCAGCCGTCGATGGTGAGAAAATTGGTTTGCCACCAGCCTATTGTGACGACATCACCACGACCAAATGTGGGTAACCAGCCCAGTTGCACACCGAATATGAAAATCAGAAATATACCGATTACAAACGTGGGGATGGATATACCGATAAGCGTTGTTACCAGTATGGTGTTAGCAATAGCACCGCCGCGATGAAGCGCTGTGTAGATACCAGCAGGTACCCCAATCAATAGTGAAATAAGCAACGAGACAATACCCAGTTCAATCGTGGCTGGCATACGTGACAGAATCATTTCGCTGATAGGTTGTCGGGTACGGTAGGAGAAGCCGAAATTCCCTGTGATCAGATCGCTGACAAAGCTGACGAACTGCGTTGTGATCGGATCGTTTAAACCCAGTGAGTCACGAATGCGCTCCTGATCGGCCACCGAGGTTTCCTGTCCGACCATCTGTGCAACCGGGTCGCCAACAAATCGAAACAGTGTAAAAGCAATCAGGCTGACTGCCAGCATGACGAACACCGATTGAAGGAGCCGTCTGGATATGAAGGCGAGCATCAGCTACCAATAACTCAAGGCGTTGCGATACATATTTTCAAGATCAACCTGATTGGAGTCGCGAGGGGCGTTGGCAATGGCGCGCCCTTGCCTCATGGACGAGCTGGCTAGCGCTTGAATGTGAGATTCGTCAAATCCGATACCGCTCAACCCGTTGGGCATATCGGTAGCCTTCATTAGCTGGACCATACGGTTCGCAAGCACTTCACCAGCATCATCAATCGTTGCCCCCTTATCGTCAGCAAGCAGATAGCGTGCTCCTTCAAGGTGGCGTTCCGGGGTAGCTTGAGCGGTGTAGGCCATTATGGAGGGGGCATTGACGATGACACTGATACCGTGCGGTACAAATGGGGTTTTCACAGGGTAACCTTCGGTTGTAATGTCGCTCATCAAATGCGTGACCCCATACGACATGGCATGTGGCAAGTGTGTTCCAGAATTGCCAAACGCGATACCTGCAAGCGTTGCGCCCCACATAAGCTGATCCCTTGCTTGCGTGTCCGTTGCATCATTAACTCCACGTTCCAGATATTCACCGACAATTTTCAGGGCCTCAACGGCTGCAATATCGCTGAAAGGGTTGGCTCCCTGGATGTACTGACGAGCGTTAGGTGAGGCGACTTTAGCGTGCTGGGTGTAGGCGCGTGCGGTGTAGCACTCCAGAGCGTGACAACACAGATCAAATCCGGTGGATGCAACGGCATTGGCTGGCAAGCTGTCACAAACCTGCGGATCAACAATGGCTATGGTCGGTAACAGACAGGGATGGGCGATAACAAACTTTGTGTTGAGGCTTGTGATACGCAAAACAGAGATAGAGGTGCATTCAGAGCCTGTGCCTGATGTTGTAGGACACGCTACGTGTGGCAGAAGCGGGCCTGTGATAGCTTGTCCGCCGCCTACGGGTGCAGCAAAGTAGTCAATCGGGTTACCGCCATGGCGATGTAGCACAAGGGCGGCTTTGGCGGCGTCTATAACCGATCCTCCGCCGACGGACACCATTGCCTCGCAGCGAGCATCGCGAAGAAAAGCCGCGCCGCGCGACACCGACTCGTCGTCAGGTTCAACACGGATATCAGAAAATACCACTACCTCGATGCCGGCATCTTCCAATGACTTTCTGGCAATGGCCACTAATGGGCCGTCCAGTAGATAGGGATCGGTGAACAGGGCTACACGGCGAACACTCAGGGCTGCCGTACGTGCGCCCACTTCTGACAGTGTGCCACGGCCCACGGTAAGACGTGGCATGGCGACGGTAAATGAATCAGCACCATCGGGTGTGGGTGCGAAATACTGACAGCCCATTTTCTTGGCTCCTGATCAGACTATGCGGGGTGATGGCTCAGTCGGACTGTGTGAGCGCGGTGTCCTCATGCTAGCGCAAGTACAGCGGTTGCGTGTTGTAAGACTGAGCCTTAAGTTGTGCTGTTTCTGATCTGTACAAACAAAAAAGGCGCAGCCTGTAGCTGCGCCTTTGAACACATTGGTATCGAAAGCCTGTCCTGAAGCCGGTATTCCCAAGCTTCAGGGTCAGCCTATTCTCAAACGGGCTTCTAGCTCGTCTTTTTACTCAAGATCGTCAGGCCTTTCAATAAATTGAGGGCTTCAAAAAGCTGATAATCGTCATAGACCAAGGTGTCTTCAGGGACCTCGGCAGCTTCAGTCTCTTCTTCTTCCTCGTCACCTTCGTTGACTAATGAACCACGCAAGCTGGATTCGGTTAACTGTGTGACATCACTTTCCTCGTCAGGTCGTACCCATGAGCCCGGCCTTGTCTGAATATCAGGCTCGATACCCAAGGCTTGAATGGAGCGGCCGTTGGGTGTGTAATAACGTGATGTTGTCAGTTTCACAGCGCCACCAGCTGCCAGATCCTGAATAGTCTGGACTGAGCCTTTGCCAAATGTCTTGCTACCCAGTACTACGCCTCGCCCGTGATCCTGCATAGCGCCAGCAACGATCTCTGAGGCTGATGCTGATCCGCCGTTGACGAGAATCACCAGAGGTGCGCCGTTGAGGACATCGCCGTCAGTAGCGTCGTAGCGTAGCTTGGAATCACTTTCGCGACCATCGGTATAGACGATCATGCCATCGTTGAGGAACGCATCAGATACGCCAACCGCACCGGACAGGACGCCACCGGGATTATTGCGAAGATCAAGCACAAGTCCGCGAAGGTCTTCATTGGGAGCTTCGCTCTTGAGCGATTTGATCGCTTTAAGCATGTCTGCAGTGGTCTTGGTCTGGAAGTTGGAAATGCGCAGGTAGCCAAAGCCGTCGTCAAGCATCCGGTTACGAACGCTAGTGACTTTAATGATGTCGCGTTTGATGTCGATGTTGAGCGGCTTGTCGGCTCCTTCGCGAATGACTGTGAGTGTCAAGATGCTGCCAGGTTTGCCGCGCATCAATTTGACCGCATCATTGAGTGACAATCCTTTTGTGGGCGTGTCATCAAGGCGAATGATCAGGTCTCCCGACAGAATGCCTGCCCGCGCTGCCGGGGTGTCATCGATCGGGGAGACGACTTTGACAAAACCGTCTTCCAAGCCAACCTCAATCCCCAGGCCACCGAATTCTCCGGTGGTACCGATGCGCAGTTCGTTGAATTCTTCTGTATTCAGGTAGGCCGAGTGCGGATCGAGGCCGTTGAGCATTCCGCGGATAGCGTATTCGAGTAGCTCTTCATCGGAGACCTCTTCCACGTAGTCGTTTTTGATGCGGCTGAATACATCGGTGAATGTTCGCATCTGTTCGAGCGGCAGTTCATTGGCATTTCGCGCGCCCATGACGTGTTGCGTCAGCGTTAGCGAGCCCCCGATGACGGCACCGGCCAGAACAAGGCCTACCGAGCGTGTGTTTAACTTCATGCAGTTCTACTCCGTTTAGGACAACCCAATGACGTGGTGTGCTCGTCAGAGGATATAAATGCCAGTAATTATCATACGCACTACTCAACAATACCGACTTATTACTGCTCGGACCACCGTAATTACGTAGTGTTCCGTGGCAGAGTCTGTTGAGACGGCGCCATGATCAGCTGGATGTCGGAGTCAGCCAGTCTTGCGGATCCAAAGCCGTCGCATTGTGACGGATCTCAAAATAAAGCCCGCTGGTATTCTGACCTCCAGAGTCTCCTACCGATGCAATTGTTGAACCGGATTCAACCCATGTGCCTTTTGCCGGTATGACGGCTTGATTGCCGCCGTAAAGTGTCATGTATCCGTCACCGTGATCGATGATAATCAGCATGCCAAAACCCTGTAACCAATCACTGTACACCACTTCACCGTCAGCAATGGCGCGCACCGGCGAGCCGTTGCCAGCTTCGATAAACCAGCCGCTCCAGTTTAATTTACCCACTGACTTGGTTTCACCGAACCGGGCGCGTATATCTCCTGAAACCGGGGTTGGCAGCTGTCCCTGAAGGGCGGCAAAGTAGCCTGATGCACCTCGTTGCAGTGCCTCCAGGTCTTCCATTAGTGTCTGCAACCTCTGCTGGTCTTGCTCAAGCTGGGCAACGCTGCGGGTGGTGGCTTCCAGCTCCTCGGCGACAATCTCGATGCGTTGCTGTTTGTCGTTTGCCTCTTGTGCGAAAGATTCTCGCTGACGGGTGGCTTTGCTACGAATGTGGTTCAGCCAGTTTCTATCCTTGAGTGCGCTCTGGCGAGCTTGGTTGATGCGTTCAAGGTAGCTTATGGAAGCCTCGATTTGCTGGTGCTGGGCATTGAACAGATAGCCTCGGTAGGTGTCCAGACGTTGTGCCTGGGCAGGGTCATCCTGTTGTAACAAGGTTTTCAGTCGTGTGGATGAACCAATACTCTGGGCGCTACGAAGTGCTGCAGCCAGTTGTGCCTTGCGTGCATCTATAGAGACGCTTGCCTGATCCACTGAGGTTTCCAGATTGTCCAGTTGCTGGTTGAAATGATCGATGCGTTCATCAAGCTCTGTCAGGCGGTTATCGCGCTCTGAGCGTTTTGCCTGGGCGGCGCCGAAGGCTTCCTGTAGATCGCGTTTCAGGAGGGTGTTCTGATCGATGGTGCGTTTAAGTTGTGCCAGCTGTTCGTCGGTTTTACGAATTTGCTCAGCCAGCTCATCCACGCTTTTTGCAGACTCTGCAACAGCCATCTGCTGGCTGCTTTGCCATAACAATGCACAAAGAATGATTGCGGACAGTGAAGAATATGAATAGCGCATACACTTGAGTGTAGGTCAGCTGAGCCAATACTTGAACGCAAATTACCGGATAGCAGGTTCAGGTGTCTTTACCACCATTGTCATCATGGAAAGGATGGAGTAACAACGGCTTTTGGTGACGCTGGCGCATCCAGTTCAGTGAGCCATACACCGCCTCGCGGCTGGCGACATAACGTAGCAGCCGATGCTTGCCTGGGAACCTAGCAATCGAGATGCCCACCAGCAAGGTCACCAATCCTGGCCCCGGAATGATGAGCATGGTCAGTCCCAGCAGTATAAGTAGCACGCCGATGAGGGTTCTCAGGGCTTGCGCAATGGTGTTGAGCGCTGAGCGAGCGACAGCGGGGCGCTGGCGTTGCAGCAAGTAGTCTTCGGGCAGGCGTGAGACCACCCATGGTGTTGCTACTACGCTGCCCAGCAACAGAATCACAGAGATGCCAGCCAGTACGCCCAGTAGTGCTGCGTGTTGGCTGAGCCAGTGGGATAGCTGAGTGAGCATGCTGTGGCGAGTGGATTGTCAATGTCGGCGGCGGGCGCAGATGCATGATCCGCTTGAGTCGTTCTCAATCTACCGGTATCGGTCAATCGGGGCAGATAGTTAGGGCAGTAAATCTGCCCTGCAGTGTAGTGGTTCACAAACAATCTGCGCAGTCTTTCACGCAACTGCGTATCGGGTAGTTGGATGGCAGTCGTTTTTGAGTCAGCCATTTGACAGTTGCGTCATCAAGGCTTGCGTTCCTGAAAGCTGGTGGGAACTGTCTGGCGTCTGAACTCTGATAGGTTCAGACTTGTCGTTACTACGCTCGCTTATTTACACACTCCCGAGATACACCTATGGATTCACGTAACCCGATCACTATCCAGCGACTGGATTATCAAGCATCGCCCTGGCAAATCGGTAGTACGCGATTGCACTTTACGCTGGATGCACAGGCAACGCACGTGCACAGTGAGCTGAACCTGACATGCTCGGGTGATGTGACGATCGGTTCTGCCACGCCTGCCCTGTACCTGAATGGTGTGGACCTGATACTTGAGTCGGTAGCGGTTGACGGAACAATGTTGTCGGCTGAGCAATATCATCTGGATGAGCATTCATTGACGTTAACTGGCCTGCCATCGTCCTGTGTTGTGCGTATTCACACGGTCATTAATCCGCAAGCCAATACCGCATTGGAGGGGTTGTACCGATCCAGTGAAAACTTTTGCACGCAATGTGAGGCGGAAGGTTTTCGCAAGATAACCTACTATCTGGATCGTCCAGATGTCCTGTCAGTGTTTGACGTCACGATTGAAGCTGATACTGCGAATTATCCTGTGTTGCTGAGCAATGGAAATCTTGTGTCACACGAAACGTTGTCCAATGGGTATCAACGTGTTGTCTGGCATGATCCACATCCCAAGCCGTGTTACCTGTTTGCGCTGGTGGCAGGTAAGTTGTCGGTTATCGAAGATGAGTTTGTGACGGCATCAGGCTCGCCCGTGTTGTTGCAGATTTATGTACAAGAGCACAATGTCGACTACTGCGACTTTGCCATGTTGGCGTTAAAAAAATCCATGCGCTGGGATGAGCAGGTATACGGTTTTGAATACGATCTCGAGCGGTTCATGATTGTGGCTGTTGATGATTTCAACATGGGCGCCATGGAGAATAAGGGGTTGAATGTGTTCAATTCCCGGTTTGTTCTGGCGGATAGTCATACGGCCACAGACACAGATTTTCTAGGCGTCGAAGCTGTTATTGCCCACGAGTACTTCCATAACTGGACAGGTAACAGAATAACCTGCCGAGACTGGTTTCAGCTGAGCCTCAAAGAAGGACTGACGGTATTTCGTGATCAGTGCTTTTCCAGCGACATGCATTCGGCTACGGTTAAACGAATAGAGGATGTGCGATTGCTGCGCGCACGTCAGTTTGCCGAGGATGCCAGCCCGATGGCTCATCCAATTCGGCCTGACAGTTACATCGAGATCAACAATTTCTACACACTGACGGTGTATGAAAAAGGCGCAGAGGTTATTCGCATGTTGCACACGCTCTTGGGGGCTGAGTGCTGGCGCATGGGTATGGATGAATATGTGCGTCGCCATGATGGAAGTGCTACCACCTGTGAGGCTTTTATCGATGCCATGCAAAGTGTCAGTGATGTGGATTTGTCACAGTTTCGGCTTTGGTATGAGACAGCAGGTACGCCAGTACTAGAGGTTAGTGAACACTACGAACCAGAAGCTCAGCGTTATACCGTGCAAGTATCTCAGCATGTGCCCGATACACCGGGGCAGAGTGACAAGCCTGCATTGCACATTCCGGTCATTATGGGTCTGCTTGATGAGCAGGGTAGCGCACTGACCATCGAAGGATACGCAAGGCATGTCGATGCAAGCCATAACGTTGAATCCGGTAGTGTGTTGCTCAACATCACACAAGCTGTTCAAAGTTTCAGTTTCGAGAATATCAAGGCCAGGCCAGTGGCCTCGCTGTTACGTGGGTTTTCTGCACCGGTTAAGCTGCATCAAACACTTGAGGATGAGCAGCTTGCACTGCTCATTGCCCACGATAGTGATGCATTTAATCGTTGGGAGGCGGCACAACGTTTAGCCGAGCGAGCCATCATGGCAGCTGCTGGCTCCGACGCGGCGAGTCTATCCGTAAACACGCTTAACAGTGCTTTGACAACGTTGTTGAATGATGCCCAACTAGACACAGCCTTTAAAGCTTCTATATTGCGTATACCGTCCATCGACACTCTGGCTGAATCATTACAACAGGTGGATTACCCGCACCTAGGGGCTGCGCATGCAGCGCTACAGCAGGCTATTGCAAGCCATCACGAGCCGTTACTTCGAGATCTTGTTTGTGATGGACGAGATCCGCAGTATGAATTGCTGGACGACCGTGCGATTGGTATGCGTAGTCTTGCCAACACGGCGCTTTCGTTATTGACGTATTTACCAGATTACGATTGGCCCTTGTTAGCCCATGCACAGTACGCCAGTGCTGACAATATGACTGACCGTCTGGCTGCATTGGCGAGTCTGTGTCAGGGCCGTAGCGAACAACGTGATCAGGCGTTGTTAGAATTTCATGCGGCTGCGGGTAGTAATAAGCTGGTGTTGGATAAATGGTTTAGCGTACAAGCCATGTCACGCGATACAGGTGTTATGGATGACGTTCTGTCGCTGTACAAGCATCAGGATTTTGACGTGCGTAATCCTAATCGTGCGCGTGCCCTGATAGCCAGCTTTGCGATGAACAACCCAGTGGCATTTCATGCCAGTGATGGGCGAGGTTACGGTTTCGTCGCTGACAGAGTCATTGAGCTGGACGAGTTGAATCCGCAGTTGGCAGCAAGTCTTGTAAAACCGCTTACGCGTATGACCAGATTGGTTAATCCGCAACAGGGGTTAATGCGCAAGCAACTGCAAAGAATTCTGGATACTGATGCACTATCACCGGATGTTTATGAGCTTGTGAGTAAGTCCATGAATTGAGGCCGATCACTCAACGACTACGGCTTGGGTTGTGACCCGAATCAATTGTGCCCAAGTGTGTCGTGTAGACGCATGATTGTGCTGTTGATCTCTGGAAACGCAATAATTTGCTCTGTGCAGGTTATTTGGTGCGGACATTTTGTGAACAAGCGTGTCAGCCTGCTTGTGTCGCCCTAATTACTGATCGTTGCATGCTAATTTCCTTCCTACGCAGATCCGCGACTATGTGTGCGGATGTTTTAGCAGATCTGGATCAGGAGGTAGTATGGTTGATCGACAACAAGGTACCGTTAAGTGGTTTGATAACGCCAAAGGGTACGGATTTATTATCAGTCCATCCGGTGAGGACGTATTCGTTCACTATCGTGTCATAGAGGGTGAAGGATACCGCTCACTAAGTGAAGGTCAGGTTGTAGAATTCGAGGCAACGCAAAGCGACAAAGGGTGGCAGGCGTCTACCGTCTCATCAATTCAAGCGTCTGCCTAATTGGCAGTGACACGGCTCGGTTTGCCGAGTCTTGAGTTAGGTGACAGAAGTACAGTTTGCGGTGCGTGTTGTGTGGCGAACATTTTATGTGCGCCCACTGCACGGCACCCATTGCATGGCGCCAATTGCATTGCGCCCATTGCATGGCGCACAAAACAGGGCTTTTGAAAACGGTGTAGGGTGTCAATGGCATTGATCTTGATGCTGGTCGGGCATGTACACAGTGAATAACCCTGAACAATCCACCAGCCAGTTCGGCCTGCTTCGCCTGCGGCGGTTCTTACCGTTCTTTTGCACGCAGCTTCTGGGCGCGTTCAACGACAATGTTTACAAGAATGCCCTGGTTGCCCTGATTGCATTTTCGGCGATGCGCACCGAGGGTTTTGATGATGCATTACTGATCAATGTAGCCGCTGGTCTCTTTATCTTGCCGTTCTTTTTATTCTCAGCCTTTTGCGGTCAACTGGCAGACAAGGTTGAGAAGTCGTGGTTAATACGGCACATCAAACTAGCAGAGATAGGTGTCATGAGCTGCGGGGTTGCCGCACTATATCTTGACAACCTGAGCCTGCTTCTTGGTGTGTTGTTCCTGATGGGAACGCAGTCGGCTTTCTTTGGACCCGTAAAGTACGCCATTCTTGCGCAGCACCTAGATGAGTCAGAGCTTACCGGTGGTAACGGGATGGTAGAGCTGGGTACCTTTCTGGCTATCTTGTTAGGCACGATTGCAGGAACCCAGTTAATCAGTAAAGCGCCTGAGGGTAGTGTGTTGCCCGTCAGCGTTGTGCTAATTTTTATAGCGGTTACCGGCTATCTGACAAGTCGTGCCATACCCAAAGCGCCAGCTGGCGATCCTAAGCTTGTCCTGTCATTCAACCCGGTCTCCCAGACCGTAAAATTGTTGCGCAGTACGGCCAGGCACCGGGTCATTTTTCAATCGATTCTGGCTATTTCCTGGTTCTGGTTTATGGGAGCAACCTATCTGGCTCAGTTCCCTGTCTATGCGCGCGATGTGCTGGGTGGCAATGTAGACGTTTTCACTATTTTGCTGGCTACGTTTTCTGTCGGTATTGCAGGCGGTTCGTTGTTGTGCGAGCGGCTGTCGCATGGTCGGGTTGAGATAGGACTGGTGCCTTTTGGTGCCATCGGGCTTACCTTGTTTGGTCTGGATCTGGTGCTGGCAACTCCATCAGCACCCTTGAGCTCCATGGCAGGTGAGGTGTTGGACGTTAGCGCCTTCGTTAAAGCCTCTGGGGCTTGGCGCATTGTGGCCGATATCTTTTTCGTTGGTCTTTTTGGTGGCTTGTACATCGTGCCACTGTACGCATTGATCCAGAAAACCAGTGCGCCTGAGCGCTTGTCTCGCGCTATTGCCTGTAATAATATTCTGAACGCTTTGTTCATGGTTTTTTCCGCAGTTGTGGCACTTGTTTTACTCGGCCTCGGATTAAGCATTGTGCAACTGTTCCTGTTTACGGCCATTGCCAATGCATTGGTAGCACTCTATATCTTCAGGCAAGTGCCAGAATTCTTCATGCGCTTTCTGATCTGGTTGTTGATTCATTCTTGCTATCGCGTAAAGCCTGTGGGGCTGGCAAACATTCCGGAACACGGTGCCGCTATTCTTGCGCCCAATCATGTCAGCTTTGTTGATGCCTTGATCATCAGCGGGTGCATCAAGCGCCCGGTACGCTTTGTCATGTATTACAAAATCTACCGCATTCCGGTATTGCACTTCATTTTCAAAACCGCAGGTGCTATTCCTATTGCCGGGCAAAAAGAGGACAAAGCGCTGTATGAAAAAGCGTTTGAACAAATGGAAATAGCGCTCAGGGCTGGTGAGTTACTGTGTATTTTTCCGGAAGGTCAGATTACTTACGACGGTCAGATCAACGTGTTTAGACCTGGCATCATGCGCGTACTCGAGAAGACGCCTGCGCCCGTGATTCCTATGGCATTGCAAGGCTTGTGGGGTAGTCTGTTCAGTCGCAAAGGAGGGCGCGCTGTGCTTAAAATGCCTAAGCGCGTGTTCGCGCGGATAACCCTGAATGTCGGTGAGCCCGTTGCGCCTGATCAATTGACGCTTGAGAGTTTGCAAGCTGGCGTGACGCACCTACGTGGATCACGCTTGTAGCTACACCTCAGGTATTCGGTGGACTGTCAGTGTCGTACTTTACTTCTAGCGTGCGGCGACAGCGCTGATGGAGTAGACTTCGGCCAGTTTTTTTGATCGGTAGCGCATTTATGTCAGATCCAGAAGGTCGTTTTCTTCATCAGATTCAATTGCCTGTTCGTTGGGGTGATATGGATGCGTTGGGGCACATCAACAACATTGTGTATTTCCAGTATTTTGAGACAGCCAGATTGCAGTGGTACGAGAGTGTCGGGTTTGCGCCACTGGCCAGTGCTGAACAAGGAATGGTCATCGTCGATAACCATGCTCAGTATCTGAAGCCTGTTGTCTATCCGGCGACTATTACGGTGCGCATGGGCGGCCATACACCGGGTAGAAGCTCTTTTATCAGCACCTATACTTTGACGGTTGATGACGTGCTGTACACCACGGGTAGCGCCAAAATCGTGTGGATAAATACACAAGTGGGCAAGTCCATGCCGCTTCCTGAATCGGTTCGTCAGCAGGTCTCGTAAAGCGAGTAACTTAATCGGTATCTGCAGCGTTTGGCGTGCCGACTCACACCTCCAATCAGGATTGCGACATGTCAGATGGCTTTTGTACCGAATGTGGCGGGGGATGCATCCAACAGATCCCTGACGGGGATAACCGCTTGCGTCGTGTTTGTACACGCTGCGCGACTATTCATTATGAAAACCCGAAGAACGTTGTGGGGTGCTTGCTTGAATGGGAAGGGCGAGTGCTACTGTGCAAGCGGGCCATAGAGCCGCGCCATGGATTCTGGACACTGCCTGCAGGCTTTATGGAGAACGAAGAGAGTCTCATGGAAGGCGCCGCGCGAGAGGCGTTCGAGGAGGCCACGGCCAAGAGTGATGACTTGCGCTTGTTTGCGGTATACAGCCTGCCACGCATCAGCCAGATTTATCTGATGTTTGCGGGGCAGTTACGCGACGGCTTTGCGAAAGCCAATGAGGAAACGCTTGAGGTTGGTTTGTTTGATGAAGCCGATATTCCGTGGGACACGCTGGCGTTTCCTGTTGTCACCGAAACCTTGACTCATTATTTTAAAGATCGAAAACAGAACGGCAAGCCTGCAAGCACGGGCGTTCACTACGCTGACATTCACAGTCGGCCTGGCGCACCATTGGACATAGTGCGCCATCCTTCTATCGTTGATCTTTAAGTCTGAGTGGCGATCACAGCGTTCTGAGTTCGCGGCGCAATATCTTGCCCACGTTGGTTTTGGGCAGTTCATCGACGAATTGCACGACCTTGGGACGTTTGTATCCGGTGAGTTGCTCTTTGCAGTGCGCCAGAATGTCAGCCTCACTTAGCGCAGGATCTTTTTTGACCACGACCACTTTGACAACTTCACCTGAGTGCTCGTCGGGTACGCCAATGGCACCTACTTCAAGAACCCCTGGCATTGCAGCAATTACCCCTTCGATTTCGTTGGGATAGACATTGAAGCCTGACACCAGAATCATGTCTTTTAATCTATCGACAATCGAGAAAAACCCCCGATCATTCATGACGGCAACATCACCTGTGTGCAGCCAACCTTCGCTGTCGACAGTAGCTGCGGTGTCCTCGGGGCGCTGCCAGTAGCCTTTCATAACCTGTGGTCCGCGTATGCAAAGTTCGCCGGCCTCGCCAACGGGAAGTGCCTTGTTGTCCGGGTCGCGAATGCAGGCATCTGTTGAAGGCAGTGGCAGACCAATGGAATCGTTGTATTCAGGCAGGTCCATGGGATTGATGCAGGCGGCCGGGCTGGTCTCGGTCAGTCCGTAGGCTTCTATCAGTGTATTGCCAGTGATCTCTTGCCAGCGATCAGCCACAGGCTTTTGCACGGCCATACCGCCGCCTAAGGTCAGTTTTAGCTTGGAGAAGTCCAGTTGTTCAAAGCCTGGCGTATTCATCAGAGCATTGAACAGAGTATTAACACCGGTGAAAGCGGTGAATTGGAAGTTACCCAGCTCTTTTACAAATCCCGGCATGTCGCGCGGATTGGTGATCAGAAGATTCAGTGCGCCAAGCTTCATATACGTCAGGCAATTGGCGGTCAGCGCAAAGATATGATAAAGCGGCAGGGCGGTGACGATGATCTCGTGCCCTTCATCCTGGTCGACTGCATTGATCCAGGTGTAGGCCTGCTGGATATTGGAGACCATGTTGCGGTGCGTCAGCATCGCGCCTTTGGCTACACCTGTGGTGCCACCGGTGTATTGCAGAAAAGCCAGATCATCGAGTGTCACATCTGCTACGGCCGCAGGCATCTGGGCGCCCTTTGCCAGCACACTTTTCATGTTGTGCGATCCAGGCAGAGAAAACGGCGGCACCATCTTTTTGATGTACTTCAGTACAAAATTAACCAGCAGCGATTTAGGAAAATTGAGCATGTCGCCAAAGCGGGTGGTGATGACAGTCTGAACGTCAGTTTTGCCTATGACGTTAGCCAGGGTGTGGGCGAACGCCTCAACCACCACAATGGCCTTGGCGCCTGAGTCCTTTAACTGATGTTCCAGCTCTCGCTCGGTGTACAACGGATTGGTGTTGACGACAACCAGGCCGGCCCGAAGCGCGCCGAATACGGCAACAGGGTATTGCAGCAGGTTGGGCATCATGATGGCAATGCGATCGCCTTTCACGAGACCCGCTTCGTGTTGGCACCATGATGCAAAGGCTTGAGTCTGTTGCTCAAGTTCGCGATAGGTGATGGTGGTGCCAAGGTTATGGAATGCCGGCCGATCAGCAAACCGCTGAGTGCTTTCGGTGAATATATCAACGACTGATGCGTACTGACTGATGTCGATTTCAGCAGGTACTGATGACGGGTATGATGTTAGCCAGGGCTTATCCATTGGTAGGTTCTCAAGTGGTTAGGCTGCGAAGTACCGCCGCAGGTTTAGCGTTCACTATTCGATGATTGACCAGTGTATTCAGCACACCTGCTCAGATCAAACCGTCTATACCGAAGCGAGCACCATAGCGGCGGCTTCGTTAACAAACTTTTAGATACCGCAGCACTTTTTAAATTTTTTGCCACTTCCGCAGGCACAAACCTCGTTGCGTCCCTGTTTTGGCCTGTTGCGTCTGAATTGGTCAACGTCGGGTACTTCAGCATCACGGAAGTACCACTGTCCGTGATATTTTTCGAAGACACCCCGTTCATGATGTGTGTGCCTGCGTCGAGCGGCATCGCGATAACGGGCCATAAATTCAATGCGCCCAGAGCTTTCATCGCTACCGCCGCCATCCACATTGAGTATTTCAAGACCTAACCAGGTGGATTCACTGGCCCAGCGTCGTGTGGCAGCCTCGTCTATATCCGAGCGTGTGGAGGGGTGGTGAGTGGCCAGAATGAAGTCCATATCGCCAGTGGTGTGGGCGGTATAGCGAGCCCGAATTAGCGCCTCGGCTGTTTCAGCCCGAGTGTCACCATTGATGATGCTTTGGCAGCATTCACTGAAGGCTCGTGTAGAGCCGCAAGGACATTCACTCATATTGATGCTATCTGGGACGTTAATTAATAGGAATTATAGAGTTTAGCGCACTACGAGGTTGTCAATGTGTGTAGATACGGTGTCCATCAGCATCCCGGGTGTAGGGAAAGTGAATTTTCTTCAGTATGTGACCGTGCATGATGACCGATGCCGTGTCACGGTATGCGCCTTGATCGGTGAATTCAAACTGGTATTGCCGCTCCAGGCAGTGTGCCCCGCTATGATTGCGAGACAGTCGTACCCGGCTCAGCGCCGCCGTCTGATCCAGAAACTGCAACTGCTGCTGTCGACAGGCCGTGCGTGAATGCTCGATCGCCAGTTCACGCGCCCGCGAGCCCGTCCACCAGAGCCTGATGGCCAAGGCAGGGACGGCGATGATTAAAAGATCAAAAAGCGCATTTCCGGTCATATCTTTAAGAGCATGCGGTTCGTATAATAAATAATCAACCTGCTACTAGTAAAAGACCCATGACAACTATCGACTCGCTGGACCAACAAACTCGAACTGAACTAGAAGCTGCAGCCTTTCGCACACTGGTTGCGCATCTGCAGCAACGCACTGACGTTCAGAACATCGATTTAATGAATCTGGCGGGATTCTGTCGTAATTGTCTGTCCAAGTACTACGTGGGCGCCGCCGGTGAACGTGATATGCAAATCGAGTACGAAGACGCGCGAACACACGTATACGGCATGCCGTACAGTGAGTGGAAAGCGCAGCATCAAACGCAGGCCACCCCTGAGCAACAGGCAAGTTACAACGCAACCCACAATTGAGGCGCGCAGTTTAGCGTCAGTCACTTGTCATTGGAGAGCCAGCCCATGAAGCCGGATCAATCCGATCGATTCCCAGCGCGATTTCTGGGCGATTACCTTTACAGCGATGCACCTTCCCGATTGCTGGTTGCCGGCCAGCTGCCAGCCGCCCTGTTAAGCCGTCCGGTGGACGGCGTGGCAGTCCATCGTTTTGCCTCACTTGCAGATGCTGAGAAACATGCGTTGCAATCCGCTGAATCAGGCGAATTAGATAACGATGCTGATCCTCCCTGTACGCTAGTATTGCAGCTCGATGCTGACAAGCCTGAGTTTGAGCGACGCTTGGGACGCGCAATCAGAGCTTTCCCACATCGCGTGCTGGTGCATTGCGCCCACCGACAAGATGGCTCACTGGATGACACGGACCCTGCCGATGAGCGGTTCTTTGCGCTGGGGTTTCGCAAGCTACAGCTGATAGTCGATGACGCACAAGCCCATGATGTTGCACCTGCACGATGGTTCGAATACCGGCTCAGTCATTACAAGATATCGCCGAACTGGCTCAACGCCAGATTTTGGGCAAATCCAGAACGCTTCAACGAGGATGAGGACCCGGATATCTATTGCGATGACGATGACGAGTAGCGTGTGTCTTGTCTGGTCGTGAGCAAGGCGCGTTTGAAACAGTCACTTGACATGTCTGGGTAGCCCTGAAGCGTCTAAGGGTCTAAGCTATGGGGTAGCTTTGGGGAGCCTGCAACTAACCCTGCTAGGGTATTGCTGGCACTGGGTATGCTTGATGGACCGTATCTCCTACCGGAGCTTTCAACCCCCGATTGATCGACGCTACAACCGCCAGCTCGCAGCTGGCAAGATTCAGGAACCATTAATGAGCACTCCCCCAAAATCGGTAGAAACCCAGACCTCCATGCAGGAGCAATGGGATACGTCTATGCTTGGCGGTGCCAACTATCCGTGGTTGGAGAGTCAGTATGAGCAATACCTCAAAGATCCCAACTCAGTAGATCAGGCTTGGCGCGACTATTTTGGCAACTTGCCCATGGTTGCCGAGAACGCTCGCGAAGTGGCTCACTCTGAAATTCGTGCCCAGTTTCGACAAATGGCCAGTGGCCGACCAGCGGCACGTTCAAGCTCGCCCACTGCCGCCAGTGCCAGTGTTACCGGTGAGCTCAAGCAGATATACGTTACACAGTTAATCAATGCCTACCGGGTGCGCGGTCACCAGCTAGCCAAGACCGACCCCTTGGGCGAGCACAGTAAGGCGATGGTGCGCGAGGTGCGTTTGCACGAAAACGGACTTTCAGAGGCAGACCTTGACACCGTATTTCAGACCCCCTCCCTTGAAGGGATCGATCAGGCACCACTCAAGGACATCATTGCACATCTGGAAAAGTGCTATTGCGGGGCCATCGGCTACGAATTCATGTACATCGACTACACGCCCCAGAAAGACTGGCTGCAGCAACGTATAGAAAGCGTGGCGTCGGCGCCTTCGCTGGATGCAGAGACACGTGAGTGGATTTTACAGCGTGTCACCGCTGCCGAGAGTATGGAGCGGCATCTGGGTTCACGGTATGTCGGTCAGAAGCGATTCTCGCTGGAAGGCGGTGAAAGCCTTATTGTCATCATGAGCGAGATCGTGCGGCGCGCGGGCAATGCGGGTGTAAAAGACATGGTGATCGGTATGGCTCACCGTGGGCGGCTCAATGTTCTGGTCAATATTCTGGGTAAAAACCCTGCTGATTTGTTTTCTGAATTCGAAGGCAAGCACAACGAAAGTTTGTCATCGGGTGATGTTAAATATCATCAGGGTTTCAGTTCTGACATTCGCACCACCCAGGGTCATATGCATTTGTCATTGGCCTTTAATCCGTCCCATCTGGAGATTGTGTCGCCCGTTGTAGAGGGTTCTGTGCGCTCGCGTCAGGATCGATATGGGGACAAGGATGGCGATAAGGTTATTCCCATTGCCATTCATGGCGATGCTGCGTTTGCGGGGCAGGGCGTGGTAATGGAAACCTTCAACATGGCAGATTCTCGCGGTTTCTCTACCAAGGGAACTGTGCATATCATTATCAATAATCAGATCGGCTTCACCACGAGTAATGTAGCAGACGTGCGTTCCACCTTGTATGCCACTGATGTGGCAAAGATGATCAATGCACCTATTTTTCACGTTAACGGGGATGATCCGGAAGCGGTCTACTTTGTTACGCAGCTGGCGTTGGATTTTCGTACAGCATTCAAGAAAGACGTGGTAATCGATATGGTGTGCTATCGCCGGCACGGGCATAACGAGACGGATGAGCCTTCAGTTACGCAGCCCATCATGTACAAATCAATCAAGGCTCTGCGCACCACGCGTGTACTGTACGCAGAAAAACTTGCCCAGAGCGGCATTGTTACCAGTGCGGTAGCGGATCAGATGGTCGAGGATTATCGTAAGGCGCTAGATGATGGTCTGAACGTGGCTCCTGGTGTGATTGAAGGCCAGCCTGAAGCACCTGAACTGATCGTGGACTGGAGCAAGTACGGTGCTACTGACTGGAAAACCCCGTTTGAATCAACCGTGCCGTTGGCAAGATTACAATCATTAGCCACACAACTTACGACGTTGCCAGACGGGTTGGCGTTGCATTCGCGGGTCAACAAGATCGTCGAGGATCGACGCAAGATGACCGTGGGTGCCCTGCCTCTGGATTGGGGCTATGCCGAGACCATGGCCTACGCCACGTTACTTGATCAAGGTTATTCGGTGCGTCTGTCTGGTCAGGATTGCGGACGAGGTACGTTTGCTCATCGTCATGCTGTATTGCACAACCAGGCAACAATGGGTGCGTATGTGCCGCTTCGCGAACTCACCGACAAAGCGAATTTTCTGGTTATTGATTCGGTCTTGTCTGAAGAGGCAGTGCTGGGCTTTGAATACGGTTATGCAACAGCCGATCCCAACACTCTGGTTATCTGGGAAGGTCAGTTTGGCGATTTTGCCAACGGTGCGCAGGTGGTCATCGATCAGTTCATTAGTTCTGGCGAAACCAAATGGGGCAGGCTTTGCGGCTTGACCTTGTTGTTGCCACACGGCTATGAAGGGCAGGGACCAGAGCATTCGTCAGCTCGGCTTGAGCGATTTTTACAATTGTGCGCTGAGGACAACATGCAAGTGTTGGTGCCCAGCACGCCGGCGCAGGCTTATCATATGTTGCGTCGCCAGATGATCCGACCCATGCGTCGGCCCATGATTGTCATGTCACCCAAGAGTCTGCTGCGCCACCGACTGGCAACCTCAACACTTGAGGACCTGGCCGAAGGTACCTTCCAACCGGTTATTGGTGAAATCGATGCGCTGGATCCGGCCGGTGTTGAACGTCTGGTTTTCTGTAGTGGCAAGGTGTATTACGATCTATTAGAAGCACGCCGTAAAGCTGAGATCACTAACGTGGCCTTGGTTCGGCTCGAGCAGATTTATCCGTTCCCTTACGATGCCATGACAGAGGCTGTCAACCAATATCCGAATGCCAAAAGCATTGTCTGGTGTCAGGAAGAGCCGCGTAATCAAGGTGCTTGGCGGTCCAATCGTCACCGTATTGAGCGCGTATTGCCTAACGCTGTGGGCACGGTTGAATTTGTAGGCAGAGTGCCTTCGGCCTCTCCTGCCAGTGGTTACATGAATCAACATCTGATCGAGCAAAAACGTCTTGTCGACGAGGCGCTGGGTGTGATTCCCAACAGCCAACGCTCATAAGTTCTACAATTGCACCCAATTTCCAGCAACCAACATACATAAAGGCAGCCGCAGATGAGTTCCGAGATCAAAGTACCCACGTTACCGGAATCAATAGCTGACGCATTGATCGTTACCTGGCATAAGCAGGAAGGTGATCCGGTGAGTCGTGACGAGGTTTTGGTCGACATCGAGACCGACAAGGTGGTTCTTGAAGTGCCAGCGTCAGAAGACGGCGTGCTCGGCAAGATTATCGAGCCCGAAGGCACTACGGTTGCGGCGCATCAGGTCATTGGTTCCATCGAGGCGGCAGGTGCTGCATCTACCGCTACGGCTGCGGTGCAATCCGCCGATACTGCGGCTTCCAACGACGAGGCTGGCGACGACGCCTCCGCCGGTCAGACCAGCCCTTCAGTTAGAAAACTGCTGGAAAAGCACGGACTCCAGGCTGCTCAGGTGAGTGGGTCAGGTAAAAACGGGCGCATTTCCAAAGAAGATGTAGAAGCGCATGTTGCAGGCAAAGGCTCTGCACAGGCTGCACCTGCGCCAGCTGTTGCAAAGGCTGCTCCGGCACCTGCGAAAGCTGCGGCCACGCAGGCACCTGTCATGCCTGAAGGTGAGCGGGTCGAGAAACGCGTGCCGATGTCCAGGATGCGTGCGCGTATCGCTGAGCGTCTGCTGTCGGCTTCGCAAAACACCGCGATGCTGACAACCTTCAACGAAATTGATATGAGTGCTTTCATTGCACTGCGCAATCAATACAAAGCGCAGTTTGAAAAGTCGCATGCGATCAAGCTTGGCTTTATGTCAATCTTCCTCAAAGCGTCCACTGAAGCACTCAAGCGCTATCCAGATATCAACGCCTCTATTGATGGTGATGATGTGGTTTACCACGGTTACTGCGATATTGGTGTCGCTGTATCATCAGAGCGAGGACTGGTTGTTCCTGTACTGCGCAACACTGAGTACATGTCTCTGGCGGATATCGAAAAGACTATCGGTGTTTACGCTGAAAAAGCGCGAGACGGCAAGTTGTCGATGGATGAGATGACGGGTGGCACCTTCACTGTGTCTAACGGTGGGGTATTTGGTTCGCTGTTGTCCACGCCTATTCTCAACCCGCCGCAAAGTGCCATCCTTGGCATGCACGCCACACAAGATCGGCCTATCGCTGTGAACGGTGAGGTCGTTATCCGCCCCATGATGTATGTCGCGCTGAGCTATGACCATCGAATTGTTGATGGAAAGGGTGCGGTGGGCTTTTTGAAAACAATTAAGGAACTGGTTGAAGATCCTGCACGCATCGTGTTTGATTTGTAGCCGCCAGACAATTCAATGAAGGTCATCAATCTGGGGTGCCAGCTGACATACTCAGTGATGGCACCGGCCAATTTTCTTTTTCAGATATCGGTGCCTCAAAATAACTACCAGTCGGTCTGGAACGAAGGGTTCCAGACCACGCCAGAATACGAGCTTCAAGTGTGTGATACCGGCTTGCTCGGCAACCGCACCCACCGAGTGCTAGTGCAGCCAGGTGAGTTCACTATCGGTTATCAAGCGGTGGTGGAACTCTATCAGGTGAGTTCTTTGGACACGGATCTGATAGAGGTAGCTCACGCAGATTTGCCGGCAGACGTTCTGACCTACCTCAACCCCAGTCGGTATTGTGAGTCAGACAAATTAATGAAATTTGCCTGGGATACCTTTGGTTATCTGCAGCCTGGGTATTCACGGGTGCAAGCCATTGCAGACTGGGTGCATAATCATCTGAGTTATACGCCAGGTAGCACCACGTCAACATCCTCTGCCTGTGATGTTTTGCTCCAGTGCTCTGGCGTTTGTCGAGACTACGCGCATCTGTGCATTACCCTGTGTCGGGCTTTAGGCATTCCGGCCCGGTATGTCACCGGGTACGCGGTGGATCTACAACCGCCGGATTTTCACGGTTTCCACGAAGTTTATCTAAGCGATCGCTGGTATATGTTCGACGCAACCAAGCTTGCACCAGTGAGTGGCTTTGCGCGAATCGGTGCGGGTCGTGACGCTGCCGATGTGTCTTTCGCAACGATTATCGGTGCGGCTGATTCGATGTATCACTATGTGTGGGCAACTGAGGGTGTTTCTGATAACACCGACAACCGACAACCTATGCCAAACGATGCGCTGAGTTCTGCGTAGTTCGGTTGGCAAGCCGCCCAGCGATCTCCTAACCCAGTGTTTCAATGCCTAGCAGTTGTCGCATTCGTTTTAGAACATCCAATCCTTGCATGCAAAGCCAATGATGCAGGTCAATGATGACCCAGTTCTCCACCAGCTTTTCGCCGTTGCTGCGATAGACATCCATAACGCGCATGTCAGCGGCTATACCGCTGGCTGGTAAGCCCAGGAATCCGCCCTGCGCGGTATTGGTCAGGTTAGGCCACCCAAAAAAGCCGCCGTATTGGCCTTCCGAAAAACGCGCGATGTGGCCGTTGAACTTCTTGCCGGTCAGATTGAAGCGAAATGGATACTGGTGTTGCTGCTGATAGCGATCAATTGTGTAGGTCGCACCTATACCCTCAGGCCCGTACCAGACCATATTTTCATCCCAGCTTTTTGCCAGCAATTCCCGCGGGACATTGTTGATCTTAAGCTCCTGAGCCAGTCGGTTGGCCTCCGACAGATCAGCGATCATACGGTTGATCAGGTCTAGTGTCGCCGTGCTTTGCTGTGAGGGATGTTCGCCGCTCAGAACCCCATCGGCAGTTGCAGGCCCGGGGTAGATGAACGATTCACCGGTGCTGGGTGGCAGAGGGTACTGACCTGCCTGACGCATGGCACCCATAAGGTCGATAAACATTGCAGATTCGCAGATTTTGCCATCATATACCCGATGGAATTCGGTGAAACGAATAAAAACGATTCGCCGAGTGGGTGGAATATCGAGCCACGGCTTATCCATGAGTCCCATGAAATGTCCCATCTGGCAGGTCCACACAGAGCTTGAGTGTTCCGCCTCAGTGACTGGTCCACCACCGGTTTGGGCAGGCACATCATTGTGGCCTGCGAAAAAAACGTCCACTCGCCGCTGCACAGCGGTAAAAGACTCTCGCAGTGGCTTCCAGAAAACATCGACCACCTCGTCGGCATTGTCTTGCTCTCCAAATGGCGCCAGACCCCGCCAGTAATACCGATCAGCGGCATAGCGTTTGAGTGTGGCGCTCAAGTCGGCTGGTTCGGCGCGGTCGAAGTTGGCGCAATAGTCGCTAACCAAGTGCTTGGCCGACTGGATGGCGCTGGAATCATGCTGAATCAAACTATAGGGTTCCTGTAATGTCACAACATGTCGATAAATTGACGTCATGCGATGCATTCAGCCAACGGGCCGGAAAACACAGTACAAGTCAATGCACAATGTTCTGATGTTCGCATTTTCGTCGCCATCTAACGCTGCGAATGTTCATTTCGCGTGCCGATGGGCCGAGTATCGTTGAGAGCGTTACCTATCTGGGCTCACTGTCGCGATATACTGTACAGCTTATTCAATAACCTACATCCAAGGATCTGACATGACCGAAGTCTATGACGTAATCGTGATCGGTGGTGGTCCCGCCGGATATGTTGCTGCTATTCGCGCCGCACAACTGGGTTTAAAGACTGCGTGCGTGGAAAAGTGGATTAACAAGCAAGACAAGCCTGCGTTGGGTGGTACCTGCCTGAATGTCGGTTGTATCCCATCCAAAGCCTTGCTCGAAAGCACCGAGCTGTATGAAACAGCGCGCCATAATTTTTTTGACCTGGGTATCAACGTGGGTGAAGTTAGCCTGGACGTTCCCAAGATGATTGGTCGTAAGGATAAAGTGGTCACGGAGCTTACCGGTGGCATTGAAATGCTGTTCAAACAAAATGGCATCGACTGGTTACAAGGTACCGGACAGGTATTGGCTGACAAGCAAGTCAAAGTCACTGACCACAAAGGCAAAGACACGATACACGACACCGAGAACGTCATCATTGCAACCGGGTCGGTGCCTATCGAGCTCTCTGCAACACCTCTAGAGGGCAATATCGTTGTTGATTCAGCCGGTGCTCTTGATTGGCAGGCTGTGCCCTCAAGTGTGTGCGTTATTGGTGCTGGTGTTATCGGCTTGGAGCTGGGTAGTGTGTGGCGTCGAATGGGGTCGGAAGTTGTACTGTTGGAAGCACAAGATGCCTTCCTGCCAATGGTTGACAAGGCGATCGCCAAAGAGGCTCAACGCACGTTTGCCAAACAAGGTTTGGACATCAAGCTGAGTACTCGGGTTATGGGCAGCACTGTTAAAGACGGTAAGGTGGTTGTCAGGTTCCAGGATGCCAAAGGTGAGCATGAGCAGACATTTGACAAGCTGATTGTGGCAGTCGGGCGGCGTGCCTTCACTGATAATATCTGTGCCTCTGAGGTGAACGTTCAGCAGGATGAGCGCGGCCTGTTTCATGTCAATGAGCATTGTGAGACCAACGTGCCGGGAATCTACGCCATTGGTGATGTAGTACGAGGACCCATGCTGGCCCACAAAGGATCTGAAGAGGGCGTTATGGTTGCCGAGCGTATTGCCGGTGAAAACTCTTCCATGAATTACGATGTCATGCCAAACGTCATTTACACGCATCCGGAGGTTGCCTGGGTAGGTAAAACTGAAGAGCAGCTCAAAAGCGAAGGCGTGGATTATCAGGTAGGTAGCTTTCCGTTTGCCGCAAGTGGGCGTGCAAAAGCCAAGGGTGACACTACGGGCATGGTCAAAATCATTCGAGACAAGAGTAATGATCGTCTGGTCGGAGCACATCTTATTGGACCCAGTGCGTCCGAGTTGTTAGCGCAATCCGTGTTGGCTATGGAATTTGACGCCACCATTGAAGATATTGCGCACACTATCCATGCGCATCCGACATTGTCGGAGGCGGTGCATGAAGCTGCTTTAAGTGCTGACGGTCGTGCCATTCATATTGGCAATCGTAAAAAACGGGCTTAGCCCGTTAAAGCGGCTTGCCGTGCACGATGTGATTAACCGTATGTTCTTCCAGGATGGTTCATGAATTTACATGAGTATCAGGCAAAAGCTTTGTTTGCAGCCTACGGCATGCCTGTGCCCAATAATCTGATCGCTCACACGCCCGCTCAGGCGCGGGCGGCCGCTGAAACATTCTCTACCGAGCAGGTCGTAGTCAAAGCGCAGGTACACGCTGGCGGGCGCGGGAAAGCGGGAGGCGTAAAGATTGTCGATACCCCGCGTGAGGCAGAGGACTATGCCAAGTCCATGCTGGGCACACACTTTGTCACAGCACATACCAGCACAGCAGGCCAACCGGTCAACGCCATACTGGTTGAAGAAATTTGCCTTATCGACAATGAGTTGTATCTGGGGATGATCGTTGAGCCTGCTCAGGAGTGTGTATTCATTACAGCCTCCACCCAAGGCGGTATGGAGCTTGAGCAGGTCATGCGCAATACGCCGGATAAGATTCTCAAGGTACAAGTTGATTCTGGAGTGGGGATCACACCAGAGCAAAGTGCTGGACTGGCATTGCAGCTAGGGCTAAGTGGTGAGCAGGGCGAACAGTTCATCCAGTTGCTAGAACGGTTGTATTCTCTGTTTATTGACAAGGAGCTGGCGCTTGTGGAAATCAGTCCTCTTGTGGTTACTGCCGAAGGCAATCTTGTTTGTCTTGATGGAAAAATCATTGTCGATAACAGTTCGCTGGAGCGCCATCCTGATATCGCAGCACTACGTGACGAGACTCAGGAAATCGGGTTCAAACCGTAACACTAGGCCTGAACTATTCATGAAAACACGATCCATGACGTTGCTGGTTTTGGCCGAAGTCGCTGCCATGTCGTTGTGGTTTGTCTCATCGGCTATCCTGGTGGATTTACGTTCCGAGGTGTCGCTCAGCGCACTGCAGTCTGCCATGCTGGTGTCTGGGGTGGCCGCAGGTTTTGTTGTTGGCGCTCTGTATGTCGCCATGTCCGGGATTGCTGATCGTTACGATCCGCGCAAAGTGTTTGCGCTATCTGCGGTGCTTGCAGCGCTTGCCAATGCGTTGATGTTGGCGGTGCCCCCTGGTGGTGCCATAAGCATTGCTTTACGCATAATTACAGGCTTTGCTCTGGCTGGTGTGTATCCCGTGGGCATGAAGATCGCTGTGGGGTGGGGGCTCAAGGATCGTGGTTGGCTGATTGGTTTGCTGGTGGGTGGATTGACGCTCGGATCGGCTTCCCCGCATTTGCTGGCTTTTTTGGGTGGGGCTAACTGGCGGCTGACCACCATACTGGCAAGCTTGTTGGCGCTGCTGGCGGCCGTGCTGGTATCGTTTACGCAAGCAGGTCCGCATCACGCTGCTGCAGCGAAGATGAACCCCCGGGTGATCGCGCTGGCGTGGACGGATCGACGTCTTCGGCGAGCTTTTCTGGGTTATCTAGGGCATATGTGGGAGTTGTATGCATTATGGGCATGGATTGCACCTGCAGCAGCGGCGTCCTACGTTTTACAGACGAGTCTTGACGAGGCCACACAGCTGTCCAAGCTGACCGCCTTTATTGCGATCGGTGCTGGTGCCTTGCTTTGCCCCTTCGCAGGTAAGCTTGCAGATGCTCTGGGCAAGGCTGAGCTGACGATCGTCTCGATGGCCATTAGTGGCTCTTCTGCCATAGCTGCAGCTGTCGTGTTTGGCGGACCCATGTGGTTGGTGTTTGCTGTTTTTGTCGTGTGGGGTTTGTCGGTTATTCCAGACTCGGCACAATTTTCGGCGATGGTGGCCGACCTGGCACCGCCCGAGAGCTCTGGTAGCCTCATGTCATTGCAAACCGCCTTAGGCTTTGCATTGACGATTGTTACGGTCCAGCTCACTCCGCTTTTGGCGCAGGTTATCGGTTGGCCGGGTCTGTTTTGCGTACTGGCCCTGGGGCCCGTTGTGGGCATCATCTCCATGTCTGGCCTCACCCGACGACGACTCAAAGGCGCGATTGATACCGGTGCCTGATAGTTAGGCTGTAGTGCGAGTGGCTAACGTGAGATGATTGTCACAGTTGTCATCGTCTCCTTCTCTCAGTACGGTACTGTAAAACGCTATGAAATTAGGTATTTTGTCTTGCGGCCCCAATTCCTACAGCACGCGTCGGTTCGTAGAAGCAGCTGAGCAGCGTGGCCATAAAGTGCGTGTTCTAAACACGCTAAAATTCGCCATTGATCTGGATAAAGGGCGGCCTGATCTTTTTTACCGACAAAAAGAACTCAGCTCATACGACGCTGTTTTGCCCAGAATCGGTGCATCCATCACCTACTATGGCACGGCTGTAGTCCGGCAATGCCAGGAAATGGATATCTTCTGCGCCAACACCTCAGCAGGTATAACCAACTCCCGCGATAAGCTGCGTAGCCTGCAAATACTGAGCAGGCACCACGTAGGTATTCCCAGGACAACGTTTGTTAGAGACAAGAAAGATGTTTTGCCTGCTATCGAGCGTGTGGGTGGTGCACCCGTTGTCATCAAGCTGATAGAGGGCACTCAAGGCATAGGGGTGCTGCTAGCCGATACCATCAATTCGGCTGAAGCCATTATCGAGTTGTTGCAGAGCCAGAAGCAAAATGTCCTGATCCAGAAATTTGTTGCTGAGAGTAAAGGCAAGGACATCCGTGCATTTGTAGTCGGCGATCGTGTGGTTGCAGCCATGCGGCGCGTAGCCCAAGGGCAGGAGTTTCGCAGTAATGTTCATCGTGGCGGCGTGGCAGAGGCTGTTGAGTTGTCTGAGGAATACATTGAGACAGCTGTGCGAGCAGCACAGATTCTCGGGCTGCGAGTGGCAGGGGTTGACATGCTTGAGGGAAAAAATGGACCTCAGATAATGGAAGTTAATTCATCACCCGGACTCGAAGGCATCGAAACCTGCACGGGTCTGGATGTTGCTGGCACCGTTATCGACTACATTTCAGCGCAAGTGGACTTTCCTGAGATCGATATCAGGCAGCGCCTTACTATCAGCAAGGGCTATGGTGTTAGCGAAATTTACGTTCCAGAAGGTTCCAACTTTGTAGGTTTGAGTATCAAAGATACCAAGCTGGCCGAAAAGGATATTAACGTTCTTACCCTGTATCGGGGTAACAAGGTTATTCCTAATCCAAAGTCTGAGCGTATTCTGGAAGCCGAAGACAAGTTACTTTGCTACGGCAAACTGGAATCCATGCGCGGTATGGTACCGGCTAAGACACGTCGTCAACGTCGTCCGGCGGCGCAGCAGCTAGTCACTGACGTACCAACCGGCACCACCGCAACACCGGTCTGATTTGTTTCACTTTGGTACAGAGTTCAATCAGCACCATAAACCTGAATTCATTGAATGGTTCAGGCCGGCACAGTGGTGTTGATTGAATAGGTTCGTTGGTGCATTGATGAGCTCAGCAGGCTTGGACGCAGAACAGCTACTCGTCTATCAGACTATCGTCTTCATGATCCATCTGAAAGCTGTCAACGTTCTCTTCGACGTCTGCAATGTCGTCGTCAAAGCGCGCTATGTGATACACCGCATCACCTTCGTGCACCACTGGCAGCTCCAGTCTGCCGATAATGATGCCTGATGTTCTGGACAGTATCGGTGTCTGTTCATTGCTGACCGGGTCATGTATGTAACCAAGCACATCCTTGCGTGATACGCGGTTTCCCATGGTCGCTTTGCTGCGGAATATCCCGCTCTCTGGTGCACGCTCCCACCGACTGCTACTGGCAACATAAGGGTCACGATAGCTGCTGACACTTTTAGCTGTTGCGCGCAGCATACCCAGAGTTCTCAGTACACCGAAGACGCCGGTTACCCCTGCCCGTATTGCAAGCTCATCAAAGCGTAACGCTTCCCCGGCCTCATAAAGCAACACGCGTGTGCCTTTGGTGCATGCACTTGCGCGTAAAGATCCATCTCTCAAGGGTGAATTCAACAATACGGGCACACCAAAGCTGCGCGCCAACTCGAGCGTTTGCGTGTCTTCAAGATCTGCGCGAATCTGTGGCAGGTTAGTACGGTGTCCCGAACCTGTGTGAAAGTCGATTCCTACGCTGGTTCGCGAGACAATTTGCTCCATGAATACATGGGCAATACGTGATGCCAGAGAGCCGGATTCACTGCCCGGAAACGAACGGTTCAAGTCGCGTCTGTCGGGTAGATAACGGCTTTGCTGAGCCATGCCATAGGCGTTGACGACAGGCAGGGCCAACACTGTGCCGGAGATGCGATTGAGTAGTTTGGTGGCGAGCACACGACGAATAATTTCAACCCCATTCAGTTCATCGCCGTGAATCGCGGCACTGAGGAAAATGACTGGACCTTCCTTACGCCCGTGAACAACGTGAACAGGAAGGCTCATTAACGCCTGAGAGCTGAGTTTGGGTAGTTCCAGATCGACAACTTTTCGGGTGCCTGGCGCTATGGACACACCGCCAAACTCGAATGAACTTCTTGCGGTTGCACGTGGTGTGGTCGGGTGTGCCTTATTCATGGAAAATGCCTGATGCGCATGCGCTTAGGGTGTTGTATACCAGATGTTTTGTACGCGCTTCGTACGCTGGTACGGGCGCATTGTCTGCCTTCATCATACAACACCAGATTATGATCCTCAGCTCGCAAGCGTCGGGCCGTTGTTGTGATCATCGTGTGCTTCACCGAGTATCATGTCTCAGCCTCCCGCCTTTGTCTTACGCTGGAACGCAGCCCCGTCAATGAATAGTCCTGAAACAATGTCGCCTAGTAAGAAACAATGCGTGAAACACGGTACTTCCAACCTGATGGCATGCGCGGTGATATTGCTCATGTCATTGATGCTGGGCGCGTGTGCCGGTGGCGTGGGTAATACGCGCCAGCCGACGTCTGATGCCGTCAGCCCGGTAGATGGCTCAGGAATTGTTGCCATCAATCCGGCATCTGGAAACGGTGAGGCAGAGGTCAAGGTGCCTGCTCATGCAGTGCTCGCAGGCGAGGTGGATGATGATGTAATCTCCGATCCCAAGGTGTCAGTACCTAGTGTGGGTGCACTTACCGAGCGGGTGATCCAGGAGCGTGAAACAGCCTTTAATCCCTATGTGATCACTGCCCATAAACCTAATTTTGTTTTGCCAGTGAGCTACACCACGAATATTAACGAGGCAGTTTATCAACAAAACGATGTACCGCTGCGTGAGGGTTTGCAATCTGCTGAAGTCAAATTTCAGATAAGTCTGAAGTCACAACTTAACGAAAGCGATTTATTGTTTGCCAATGATTCAGTATCGCTGGGTATTACGCTTGAAGCATGGTGGCAGTTGTATTCCAGTGATCTGTCCAGTCCGTTTCGTGAGACGAACTATCAGCCCGAGATTTTCTATCTTGTGCCACTGCTATGGGGGCCATTCGGAGGCAACACGGCATTGGTCACTGGCCTTGAGCATCAATCTAACGGACAAGTGCAAGGCTTGTCACGAAGTTGGAACAGGCTTTATACGATGTTGATTTATGAGCGCGGTGACTTTATTGCCAGTATTCGTCCCTGGTACCGGCTGCCCGAAGATGCCAAGGAAAATCCTGATGATGCTGAAGGCGATGATAATCCTGATATCCTGGATTTCATGGGGCACGGTGAGCTGGGTGTGGCGTGGCGCAACAGTAGATATGAGTATGCGATTAATGCGCGCGGTAACCCTGCCACCGGTCATGGCGCATTAAGACTGTCGATGACGTTTCCTCTGATAACCCGGTTCCGAGGATTTGTTCAGTATTTCAACGGGTACGGAGACTCGCTAATTGACTACAACCATCATCAGCAACGCTTGGGTATTGGCGTGGCACTAACGAATCTTTTTTAGCGACAAGTTTTCATCATTCGCTCACAGGTGTTGCCGGGACATCCCATGCAATGCCGTTAGGCAGAGCCTTGAACTTGTTGCTATCAATATTGTTTTCAAGTAACGCTGCATCCAACGCTATGAGCGGTGCATCGTGTGCTTCATCGGTTAGCTGGAATGTTCCGTGATGTATTCCCAGCGCGTAGTCGCATTGCAAATCGTTGTAGGCCATGACAGCTTCTGCCGGGTTCATGTGCTGAGGTTTCATGAACCAGCGAGGTTCGTACGCACCAATAGGTATCAGGGCGCATCGGAAGGGGCCTAGCTCGTTTGCAGCTTGGCGAAAATGTTCGCCATCTGCATAGCCGGTATCACCTGCAAAGTACACACTGCCCGATTGGAATGTGACGACAAAGCCTCCCCACAGTGCCTGGTTTTCATCACCAGGTTTTCTGGATGTCCAGTGTCTTGCGGGGACAAGAGTGGCGGTGGTTTGCTCATCCAGTGCGTGGGAATCCCACCATGTCAGTTCAGTGGTGGCCCGTTGTGTAACTGGGTTGATAATGGCGCCGTTGTTTAAAGGCGCAAGCACGACGGGGTTATCGCGTTCGGAGAGTTTTTTCAATGAACGTACATCCAGGTGGTCGTAGTGCGAGTGGCTTATCAGCACTGCGTGGATAGTGGGTAGTGCGTCGATATCAAGGCCTGCCGGACGCAAGCGTTTTGGCCCTGCAAAGCTGACTGGGCTGACACGGCGCGAGAACACGGGATCGGTAATGATATTGAGCCCATCGCATTGGATTAGCACTGTCGCATGATTGATGTACGTCAGCCGCAAACGTCCGCCGTCAACGTGTGGTTCGACAGTCGATGGTGGCGGGTTGCTCAGATCACGGGGCCATTTCGCAGGTTTTCGTGTAATGGCCCAGCGCAAGACATCCCAGCGAGATCCTGCAGTCGGCTTGCCAGGGTATGAGAATCGCTTTCCGTCAAAATCAGGTTTGATCATATTTATCGTGTGGGTTGTGTGAGTTCACGTAACAGGCAGATGCGCGGTTCAGCGCTTCCACTTGATGCTGCAGCCAACGCTTGGAGTGGTGTCAAGCGGGGGTGGTTCGTGGTCCATCAGTTGTGCGGCCACGCGTTGAATATCCTGGCCGCTGGCCACACCACTGCCTGGTCGACTGCTATCAAATTGCCCACGGTAGTAGAGCATGTGCTGAGCGTCGTACACGTACAGGTCAGGCGTGCATAGAGCGCCATAGGCACGTGCTACCGATTGTGTCTCATCGTGGCAATAGGGAAATTCAAAGTTCTTCTCGCGAGCTAATGCGCCCATGCGCTCTGGGCTGTCTGCGGGGTATTGGCCAGCATCATTCGCGCTGATGGCAATCGTGGCGATCCCCTGTGTTGCCAGCTGCTGCGCCGTGGCGCTCAGGGCATCGATTAGATGGACGACATAAGGGCAATGGTTGCAAATGAACGCTATGAATACCGGCTGCCCTTCGAATTGGCTGAGGGACACATCCTGTCCAGTGAGTGTGTCAGGTAGGGTGAAAGGTGCAGCTGGGCTGCCAATGATCACGGTTTGAGAATGTGTGAGAGCCATGGCTTGAATTTTCCTGTAAGCAAGGTCGCTATGGTATCTAACCGAGCGAACAATTAAACTTCCCGTTGGTCTTTGGCGTACTTTGATAGAGAGAACCATGCAAAATCATCAGGCTCAGATGTTTATCGTGTCAGCACCCTCCGGGGCAGGTAAGACATCACTGGTGCGCCGAGCCATTGATGAGCTGAGTGAATTGACGGTAGCGGTGTCTCACACCACCCGTCCACAGCGCCCGGGTGAAACCGACCGGGTGGACTACTGCTATGTCAGCCGGGAGCAATTCGAGCAAATGATTGACTCAGATCGGTTTCTCGAATACGCCGAGGTGTTCGGTAATTACTATGGCACCGGTATGGAAGGGGTTAACGTCGCTTTATCCAGCGGTACCGACGTCATACTGGAAATTGACTGGCAGGGGGCTGCCCAAGTACGGCAAAAGCTTGCAGATGTTGTGTCTATTTTTATTCTGCCGCCATCGCGTAACACGCTGATTGAAAGGCTGCGTGGGCGAGGTCAGGATTCGCACTCCGTGATCGAAAGCCGGACGGCCGAAGCGGTTCGTGAGATGCAGCAATATCATCGGGCTGATTATCTGATCATCAACGACGATTTTGATGATGCGCTGGCGGAGCTCAAAGCCGTTGTGCTGAGCCATCGCGTACAAAAGTCACGACAGGCGTTGCGTCATGCAGGACTGATAACAAGCTTGACTCACGAGTAGTTGATCGTGCCATTCACAACAGATAGTCCTGATATGGCGATAATTTAATGCTGAATTTCACTGCTGACTGTGCGATTGTGATAACACTACAAAACTCAACGTAACATACGTATGGTCTTTGTCATGCAAGACGACTAGACTAGAGGGTTCAGCTTAAGGCAGGAAAGACGTTTCATGGCACGAGTAACAGTCGAAGACAGCTTGGCAATGGTTAACAACCGGTTTGATCTGGTGTTGATCGCATCCAAGCGGGCGCGCAATATTTCCATGGGAGCCGAAGCACTGGTTCCTGAAGATGATGACAAGCCAACCGTTATTGCGCTTCGAGAAATTGCAGACGGTCTTATCGGTGAAGATATTCTCAATGAAGCAGCACCGCCCCCCGCACCGGTAGAGCCGATCATGTATGACAAAGATTTGCGCGAAGAATTCTGATGTTGTGCTGCCGGTGCGCCAGTCGCCGGTAGTCGCAGTTCATCTAGATGCACTGGGAAGGCAAGCGCTATGACTGTAGTCGTCAGCGTCGCTGCTCCCAGTGAACCCGCAAACCCTGCAGATCTTGCATCGGATGACGATGTGCATGGATCCGTTGGGATGACTATTCCTATTGAACTGCAAGCCTATTCAGCGTTGCAGGAAAAGCTGGGCACGCGCTTCAACAGTGAACAGCTCGCCGACGTCTCGCGAGCTTTTGTTCTGGCGCGTGACGCCCACAGTGAGCAGCGTCGTAGCTCAGGCGAACCTTACATTACGCACCCAGTGGCAGTTGCTGGCATCGTTTTTGATATGGGGCTTGATCATCACAGTGTGATGGCTGCATTGATGCACGACGTTCTCGAAGACACGCCTGTTAGCCGTGATGCCCTAGTGGCAGCGTTTGGTGAGGAAGTCACGCACATTGTTGACGGAGTCAGCAAGCTTAATCACTTGAAGTTCAGCTCGAAAGCCGAAGCACAAGCCCAGAGTTTCATGAAGATGTTACTGGCGATGGTCACCGACCTGCGCGTTATCATGATCAAATTGGGCGATCGCATTCACAACATGCGCACCATCGGCGCACTCAGACCTGACAAACGCCGTCGTATCGGCAAGGAGACGCTGGAGGTCTATGCTCCGATCGCTTCGCGCTTGGGTATGTACACCATCAAAAACGAGCTTGAAGATCTTGGCTTTAATGCCTGTTATCCCATGCGTAGCAGGATACTGGAAGTCACTGTTGATCAGCTCACCCATCGCGATCAGATTCTCGAGAGGGTGGTGGAGCGTCTGCGAGCCAGCCTGAGTGAAAAAGGCGTAGAGGCGAGTGTCTCTGGCCGGGAAAAGCACTTGTACAGTCTGTACAAGAAAATGCTGAAAAAACAGGTGAATTTCGAGCAGGTGTTCGACATGCTCGCACTACGCATTATTGTTGATGATCTGGATGACTGCTACAAGGTTCTGGGTATCGTGCATCATCTGTATCCGCCCATATTCTCCCGTTTTAAGGACTTTATCGCAGTCCCGAAACAAAATGGCTACCAGTCATTGCATACCGTGTTGAACCACGGTGCCGAAAACACGCCGCTGGAGGTGCAGATTCGCACACGCAGCATGCACACTCTGGCTGAGTCGGGTGTCGCCGCGCATTGGACATACAAAAACGGTCCTGATCTGGCTTCCCCAATGGCCGCACCTGGCTGGCTTGCCTCGCTGGCAGATTTGCAGCAAAACGCAACCGATTCGATCGAGTTTGTCGAAAACATCAAACTCGACCTGTTCCCTGGTGAAATTTACGTCTTCACCCCAAAGGGATCGATTATTCAGCTTCCTCGCGATGCGACCCCCGTCGATTTTGCCTATGCGGTGCATTCAGAGGTAGGTAACAAATGCGTTTCGGCGATGATAGACAAGCGAATGGTTTCGCTGAGTACGCCACTGCACAATGGGCAGACAGTGGAAATAATTACAGGCGCAAAAATCGCTATCAGTCCGATGTGGCTTAATTCAGTGGTCACGGCCAAGGCCCGTACGGCCATCCGGCACTACTTGCGAGCCCTGGACAAAAACGAAGCGATTCAATTCGGAGAGCGATTGCTGCGCCGGGCTCTGGCCAGGCACGATACTTCGCTAGAGAAACTCTCGGACAAAAGCGTCAAGGCGCTGCTGGCTGAACGCCGTCTGGCGGATACTCAAGCCTTGTTTGCTGACATCGGTCTGGGTATTCAACTGCCCAGTCAGATTGCACAGCGTCTGATTGATGTGCAGCGCGGCGTCAGTAGCAGTGAAGGCGGGGTGCCCCCGGAAAAGGAAGTCGCCCCGGTGATGATCGATTCTGCTAGCAGTCCGACCTTATACATGGCGCAATGTTGTCGACCTATCCCGGGTGACAACGTGCAAGGTTTTTTCACGCCGGGTAAAGGTGTTGCTGTGCACCGCGCGGGTTGTCGGAATGTGCGACGTTTTCGCCGTCGGCCTAAAGAGTGGGTAGCTGTTGACTGGGCCATTGATATCAAAGGCCAGTTTGATGTGGTGGTTGTCTGTCATCTAATTCATCAGCCCGGAGCATTGGCACGCGTCACCAATACCATGTCCTTGATGAACGTCAATATCGAGCACATGGATTTCAAGAACCAGGATGAAGATGACATCACCATACGCTTTGTCCTGGCAGTAGAGAATCGGATACAGTTAGCGCGAATTGTCAGACGTCTGCGTAACTTGACGGTGGTACGCAGTGTTAAGCGTGAGGCATAAGTAACTGCTCGTACACGCCAGGGAGCCGGCTTTGCGCTAAGTGATACAAAGAGCGCTGATCGGGTGTGATGGGTTTATACTTACCCGCACTTTCCATTGATTCAAGAGCCTGCCATGCCCCGCCAGACATTTCACACAGACGCCGCCCCGGCTGCCATTGGTGCGTACTCTCAAGCTGTGCGAGCAGGGGATACGGTTTATCTGTCTGGCGCTATACCGCTTGTGCCAGAGACCATGGAGCTAGTCAGTGATGATGTACGCACGCAGGTTGTCCAGGTGTTTGATAATCTGGAAGCGGTTTGCAAAGCTGCAGGTGGCTCTTTTGATCAAATTGTCAAACTGACGGTTTTTCTCACAGATCTGACTGATTTTCCGTTGGTTAACGAGGTAATGGAAGAGCGATTTGCCAAGCCCTATCCAGCGCGTGCGGCCATCGGTGTTGCCTCCTTGCCGCGCAATGTAGCCGTTGAAGTCGAAGGTGTGATGTTTCTGGGTTAATCCCTGTCATCAGTTTGAGCCTTCTTGTAGCGCGTTTCACTCATGCACCCTGCCTTGGACACTGTCAGCGTCGATACGCTAAAAGGCGTGGGTGCAGCCATGTCGATAAAGCTTGGCGCCATCGGGCTGTTTACGCTGCAGGATGTGCTCTTTCACCTGCCCTTTCGTTATCAGGACAGAACGCGTTTAAGTCTTATCGGATCGCTTGCGCCTGGCACTGAGGGGCTGGTGTGTGGTGAGGTGTTGCTGGCTGAGGTGGTAGTGCGTCAGCGCCGCTCTTTGCTAGTGCGGATCAATGACGGCACCGGCTCTATTACATTGCGGTTTTTCCATTTCTCGCAAGCTCAGGTCACACAATTTGCCTTAGGCAAGCGCGTGCAGTGTTTCGGTGAAGTCCGTCGGGGTGCCGGAATGCTGGAAATGGTTCATCCCGAATACCGTCTGTTAGCGGATGATGCGTCCAATGAGGCGGCGTTGAGCAAAACCCTCACACCGTTCTATCACACCACCGAAGGTTTGCAGCAGGCCACGTTCAGGAAGCTCACTGATCAAGCGCTTGCATTGCTCGACCAGCAGGCACTCACCGATCATCTGAATGTCGCAAGTGTGGTGGGTGTGCAGCTGCCCGATCTTGTAAGCGCTTTACACAGCGTCCACAGACCGGCTCCGGATGCTGATGTGCAAGCTCTTCTGGACGGCGTACATCCAGCGCACCGACGTCTGGCACTGGAGGAGCTTGTCGCACACAGACTGGGACTTCGTCTGCTGCGAGTGCAGGCACAAACGTATCAGGCACCGTTGGTGCGGCCCAAGGGCCAACTCATGAAGCAACTAAAGGCCTCGTTGAGCTTTGAGTTGACAGCAGCGCAGCAGCGAGTTCTCAAGGATGTCGTTGATGATATGGGCACGCCTGAACCGATGTTGCGTCTGGTGCAGGGCGATGTCGGTTCGGGCAAAACCGTTGTGGCGGCACTGGCTGCGGCCCAGGCGGTGGAGAGCGGCTATCAGGTGGCAATGATGGCACCGACAGAAATCCTGGCTGAGCAGCACATGGTGAATTTCTCCCAGTGGTTCGAATCCTTAGGGATTGGGGTGGTCTGGCTGACGGGCAAGCTGCGCGTCGCAGCCAGACGGGCCAGTATTGAGGCGATTGCCATGGGTGAGCACAAGGTGGTGGTGGGCACACATGCCCTGTTTCAAAAGGATGTGGAGTTTGCCAATCTAGGGCTTGCGATCATTGACGAACAGCATCGTTTTGGTGTGCATCAGCGTATGGCATTGCGCAACAAGGGAGCCACCGAAAATTCAGTGCCTCATCAGCTCATCATGACCGCAACACCTATACCCAGAACACTGGCCATGACCGCTTATGCCGATCTGGATGTATCGGTTATCGACGAACTTCCACCGGGACGAAAGCCTGTCACCACCGTGGCTCTGGACAACGCTCGACGACCGGATGTTATCGAGCGCGTTGGTGGTGCCATAGCGCAAGGGCATCAGGTGTACTGGGTTTGCACTCTGATCGAGGAATCTGAATCATTGCAGGCAGAGGCTGCTGAGGACACACTCGAAACCTTGCAGGCCTCGCTGCCTGAGTGCCGGGTTGCATTGGTACATGGGAGGCTCAAGGGCAAAGACAAAGAAGCTATCATGCAGTCATTCAAGCAGCGGGACGTGGATTTGCTGGTCGCCACCACGGTGATTGAGGTGGGGGTTGATGTTCCCAATGCATCGTTAATGATTATCGAAAATGCAGAGCGTCTGGGTCTGTCGCAATTGCATCAGCTACGTGGCAGAGTGGGGCGTGGTAGCGCGCAAAGCAGTTGTATTCTTTTGTATCAGGCGCCGTTGTCGCAAAATGCCCGTGAGCGGCTCGGCATCATGCGTGAGACGAACGATGGCTTTGTGATTGCCCAGAAAGATCTGGAGCTACGCGGTGCAGGCGAGGTGCTTGGTACACGGCAAACCGGCCTAGCTGAGTTCAGAATTGCCAAACTGGGTCGTGACGATGATTTACTGGATGCCGTAACCGCGCTGGCGGATGGGCTGTTGCTCAATGAGCACAAGGCTGTTCACGCACTGGTGCGACGGTGGATTGGCGAAAATCGCCATGATTATGGCGGAGTATAGGCATCGCTGGATGGGTGCGTCAGTAAGCTGTCAGCATGTAACTCTAAGCACTGGAAACAACGCACGTAATCACACCTGTTAGCAGGCGTAACACAACATTAATACGCTATTCTTACGCGTCATTTTAAGCGACGTCGGAATCTGGCGCCTATGGCGATCTCGTTCACAGACATAACCGAAAAGCCAAATAGCCTGGTAAGTGAGCTCTATGCCTTTGAGAGGTCCAGAGGTGATCATGAAGCTGCCAACGACGATGAGTCCGAACGCAGGCGCTTGGAAATATTATTGACGCATGCTGTGGAGGCGACAGGTGCGGAGTATGCGTTTGTGTTGAGTCCGGCTGGCCAGGGCGCTTACGCTGAACAATTTGCAAGACTAGCTGCGGTTGTCCAGCGTGCTGACAATGGGCGTGTTGAGATTTGTCACGACAGCCTTGCTAGCCGTCGCCCAGATCCCATGATTCTGTCTGTTATGCGTTTGCGCAGGCCTGTGTGTGGTCAGCCTCAGGACATTGGCTTGCCAGCGTGTTTGCCAGGTTCACATCCCCCTGTTCATTATTTCCTGATGCTGCCTATCATTAATGGTGCCGCACGTACCTCCATCATGTTTGTTGCCAACCCTGCCAGTAGCGAATTGGCAAAGGGTGCTGGCGTGATGATAGAGACATTGGAGCGTTTGATTGAAGCGCTGAAACAGCAGCAAAAAATTCCCGATTCTGATCTGGCGGTGCGATCGCCTGCTAACCATGATGATGCGGGTGCGAGGCATTACGTGCAGTTGATGAGTGCTGCGATCAATGCGGTCGTGATAACCAATTCCACAGGTATCATCACAGCGTTCAACCCAGCTGCTGAGAATCTGTTTGGGCGTGACAGCGCAAGAGCGCTGGGATGTTCTCTCGATACGTATCTGCCGCAACCGTTTTTGATGCCGATCCTAAAGCGCTCGCTGAACTTTGATACCCCGTCTGTAGCGGAGGGCATATTGCCGGTTAACCGTCGACCTGTAACGGCGCTGGTGGAAAGTGGAAACTCGGTGCATCTGGTTTGCTCGTCGTACTTTACGCGCGTGGCAGGTAGTGTCTACACCACCTTTGTCTTTGATCACGAAAGCGATAGCACACCGTTGCACGAAATTGGTGCCACGCATCAGCAGTTTAAGGCTCTGACTAATGTTGCCCCAGTGGGCATCGTGCAGTTGGGAGAAGACTGGACGTGTGATTACGCCAATGACATGTGGTGTCAGCTAAGTGGCTTGTCGATGGATGAGACCCTGGACGCTGGCTGGATAGATGCCATACACGCTGAAGATGTGGTGGAGGCGCTGGTACAGCTTCGTGAGACATTGAGTGAGAATCAGATCTTTTCGTACAATCTGCGTTTACAGAAACCGACGGGTAAGGTGTCCTGGGTGGCGCTGTCGGCGACGGTTACTGTTAACGAGAACGGTCGCTTCAATGGATGCCTGCTGGTGTTGCTCGATGTAACTGAAGCTCATCTGGCCAGTGAAAATTTGCGTTTTGCCGCCACTCATGATGCTCTGACAGGACTGGCTAACCGGTCAGCGTTTCTTGATCAATTGCAAGGGCGTCTCAATCATTCGCAAAAACGCGTAAACACTGCGCTCATGTATCTGGATCTTGATGGATTCAAATCAATCAACGACACTTTGGGGCATGACTGTGGAGATGAACTGCTTAGAGAGGTGGCAAGCCGTATCAGTGCGGCGGTGAGTTCTGCCGATATATGCGCACGCCTGGGTGGTGATGAATTCACGATTATCGTTGCTGCATGGGAAACTCAGGAAGAGGTTTGCAATCTGGCTGATCGCATTATCGGTAGTTTTAGCGATACGTTTCATGTGTTTGACAACGAATTGCACTTGTCTGTGAGTATTGGTATCGCTTTTCCTGATACAAAGATGACCAGCAGTGATTTGTTTATCAAACAAGCTGACACGGCATTGTATAAAGCCAAGTCTTCAGGGCGCGCGCGCTGGGTGGTCTACACTGAACAATTTCATCGTGAAGATGTGGAGCGCTCATTGTTACAGGCAGGTGTACGCCGAGCTACTGAGCATCAGGAGTTTGTGCTGGCTTATCAACCGCAGTTTCGTATCAGCGACGAATCCATTGTGGGTTTTGAAGCGCTGTTACGCTGGTACCCCACTGATTTTTCCGTACCCGACACACGAAGTGTTGTGGATTGTCTGGAAGACAATGGCTTGATTGCCGAGGTGGGGCAGTGGGTGTTGGAAACCGCGTGCCAGCAATATCGGCAATGGGAGCTTGCGGGTTTTTTGCCAGACAACTGCACTATGTCAGTCAATGTCTCACCCGTGCAGTTAAGCCTGGCCAATTTTGCACCCCGTCTGCAAGCGATTTTGCGGCGTTGCGATATGTCAGCCAGTAGCTTGAAACTTGAAATAACCGAAGCGGCGCTTATTAAAAAAAACAGTGGTTGCCTGCGTGTAATTCAGCAGATTAAGCAAATGGGGGTCGGCCTGTCACTGGATGATTTTGGTACTGGCTATGCCTCGCTAAGTAACTTGACACGATTACCCATTGACACACTAAAGATAGATAAATCGTTTATTGCCGATATGGAACACAGTGAACCAAGCCGCGCCATTGTTATGTCAGTGTTGGCCATGGCAGGTGCTTTGGACATTGATGTGTTGGCCGAGGGGATTGAAAATACAGGTACACTGGAGCAGCTGCGGGAAACCAATTGCAAATATGCACAGGGTTATCTGATGTGTGAGCCTAAAGAGGCAAGTGCATTGGAGGACTTGCTTATTCGCAACAATGACAGGCAGCGAGAACTGATTGAAATGGTGTAGCGCGTGAGTGATCAGAAATACTGATACCACTGAGCAGCCGCACAGCTCATTCGTAAACACGCCAGGTTGAGCGTGATGGGATGAATTGTTCGGAGCATTGATCAGTCAATTATTTGCTATTCCGGATATATTTGGATGAATGAAAAACCCGAGTTAGACAAGACGGCCTCTGAAGCTGCCAGTGCTACTGAACAAGCGAATCATCAGAGTGAAGTCGCTGTGGATTCACAGCCTGTTCTGACGCTGGGCGATAGCACAGCACACTCACTCGTTGAGGGCGCTGTGATGTCTGACATTGACGCTGAAGCGCCCAGTAGGTTGGAGCAAGATGCATCGCCCATTCTGTACGTTGGTATCGGGGCATCGGCAGGTGGATTAGAGGCTTTGAGAGACTTCTTTGATCACATGAGCACAGACAGTGATGCAGCCTTTATCGTAGTGCAGCATCTGTCACCTGATTTTGAAAGCCTGATGGACGAGTTGCTGGCGCGCAACACGAGTATGTCTGTTGAGACTGTGGTTCATGGTGTGGAGGTGTTGGCCAACGCGATCTACCTTATCCCGCCCAAGAAAAACATCACTCTGGTAGATGGCAGTCTGTATCTGAGTGAACAGGTTCGAGCGGGTGGTGTGAACCTGCCTATCGATCATTTTTTCAGATCACTAGCCATTGACGCCAAGCATCGTGCCGTGGGTATTGTGCTCTCAGGCACGGGTAGCGACGGAAGCCGAGGTATCAAAGCTATCAAGGAGGCAGGTGGCTTGATTCTTGTTCAGGACCGTGAATCATCAAAGTTTGATGGCATGCCTTACAACGCAGCCCAGACTGGAACGGCGGATTTTATTTTGCCACCTGAAGAGTTGGCGGTATATCTGGCTACGTACCTTAAAAATTCAATGGTGCGTGGCGTTCGTTCGGTATTGCGCGCTACCAGCAACACTGAAGAGAGTGTGCTCTCAATAATTTACAGCTTGCTAAAGGCTAGCAATGGCATTGATTTTAGTCAGTACAAAGCATCAACAGTGGCGCGTCGTATCGAGCGTCGCATGGGTATCAATCAGGTGCAAAGCCAGTTTGAATACCTGAATCTGCTGCAGTCGTCTAAAACTGAACTAGAGACATTAGGGCGTGAGCTTTTGATTAACGTCACTAGCTTTTTCCGTGATGATCATGCCTGGGAGTTTCTTGCCCGTCAGGTTGTGGAGCCCTTGGTTGCTGAGCTTAAAGAGAATCGCGAATTGCGTTTCTGGGTGGCAGGGTGTTCAACGGGCGAAGAAGCATACTCTTTGGCCATGACCATTGACGAGGCATTCCAGAAATATGAGAAAGAGGTTCGAGTAAAAATCTTTGCCACCGATGCAGATGTGGATGCCATTGCTCTGGCATCCACGGCTCGATACCGTGAAGAGATTATTCATGATGTTTCCAAAGAAAGGCTTGCGCGGTATTTTGTGAAAGTGGGTGCCGAGTACGAGATACGGCCCTCACTCAGAAAGATGGTGGTGTTTGCCTCCCACAATATGATCAACGATCCGCCTTTCTCGAACATTGATCTGATTACCTGTCGTAATGTTCTCATCTACTTTCAGCACGCTGTGCAAAAGGTGGTGATGTCATCGTTTCATTTCTCCCTACGAGATCGTGCGAAGGTGTTCTTTGGTTCTTCCGAATCCGTAGGCGAATTAAAAACGCATTACAAGGTGATGCATGAACGATTCAGGATTTATGAGAAAATCACTAATACTCGGTTACCACTAGCGGGTGCCAACAATGCAGGATCAGCTAAACCGACATTGGGAATGCGGCCAGTATCCAATTTATTACGCAGCTATCGATCGCATACCGCGGCATCAAATCGCTTTGAACACGTCAAAGATCATCTGATCAATGATTTTGTACCTGCCTGCCTTATCCTGAATTCCGAGCATCAGGCGGTGCATATCTACGGCGATGCTAACAAATATTTGATACGGTTTCCGGTAGGCCGTGTGTCTACCGACATTCATGAAATTATTGTCAGTGAATTGTCTGTGGCTCTTGACACAGCACTATCGCGTTCAAAGACTGAAGTTAAGCCGGTGTTTTACTCCAATATTCAGACTACTGTGAATGACAAACCTGCGCTGGTGGATATGCAGGTGACCCATTTCCCTGAAAAAAACGGTGACGATGCGTATTTTTCTGTGGTGTTTACTGACGGAGATGCAGCACCGGCTTCTCGTAAAATCGCGGGTGACTATGATTATAACGAAGAGACGCAGCAGCGTATTCGTGATCTGGAAAACGAATTGTTGCATAAGCAGGAACACTTGCAGATATCCAACGAGGAGCTGGAGACCACTAACGAAGAGCTTCAATCTGCCAACGAAGAGCTGATGTCTTCGAATGAGGAATTGCAGAGTACCAATGAAGAGCTGCAGTCAGTGAATGAGGAGCTGTATACCGTTAACTGCGAACATCAGGAGAAAATAGAGGAGCTTATGACGGTCAATGATGATATGGACAATATCCTCGTTGCCACATCAGTGGGTATTATTTTTCTTGATGAAAAAACGCTTATTCGTAAATATACGGCGGTGTCAGCGAAGTACTTCAATCTGCTTTCCAGCGATATAGGTCGTCCACTGCACCATATCTCTAACGAGCTGGAGTATATCCACTTGCACGATGATATCGAGACGGTCAGGCGCACGCATCACAGCGTGTATCGTGAGGTATTCACCGTTGGTGGATCGCCTGTACAGATCAAACTATTACCGTATGCCTCGTCTGTTCTGGGTGATGAAAAAAGTGCTGCAGTCACCATTATGATTACGGATTTGTCGCCCCGCTTGGATGCTTACGAGGACCACCGGATCAAAAGCACTCTGGCAAGGCACAAGTTCTCAGGCAGTACGGTGGAGCTCCCTGCAAAGCTCAGGGTATTGATCGTCGATGACAGCGAGAGTGATCGACGCGTGATCAGGCGACATCTTGAAAAAATAAGCTCGTTAACCGTCGCAGTTTTTGATGCTTCAACCGTGGATGAGGCCATTCAGGCGCTGCGTAATGATGATATCGATTTGTGTCTTGTTGATTATCGTTTGGGCATGGAGACAGCTGATGATCTGGCTCGGAAAATACGTGACTACAACGAGTCCTTGCCACTGATACTGATGTCAGGCTATAGCCGTAGCGAGCTAGAGCAAGAGATTCCGGACAAGATGTTGTCGTATTTTCTAAATAAGGCTGAGTTGTCGCCTCTGCTGCTTGAACTGAGCGTAAGGCACGCTATAAATTCAAGCAGTTCCGCTCCGGTCCCAGTGCTTAGCTAAGGCCTGATTGTCGCTGTGGCTTCAGGCTGCAGCGACTGCCTCGTCGGGCTTGCCAATATCGGCCTGATTGGCGCTTTCACACAGCGTCTGGGTTTCAGTTTCAGTTTTATGAGCTGTTATGAATTCCAGAAATTGTATGCAGGCCGCTGGCACACTAACCCTTACGCTGATGGCGGATTGCTGCAAGTGAGGCCAGACAGGTTCGTTGAATGCTGCAATGAGTTCGTTTTCGACATACAGCTCCAACCTCTGAAAGTAATCGTCTCTCTGTTGAACAAATAGTCGAGCACTGTCACCGAGTTGTCTAAGACGCCGTATTTCGAATCGACCACACGTAGAATGCGCATGATCGTGGGTTGTTGCTAATATTGTGGCACTTTGGGATTGAGCTGCAGTCAAGCCTGAAGCCAGTAGAGTTAATAAGGTTTTAGCAGGCAAGTTTACCCAGCAGTCAGTCGGGTTTTGTGAGGTTACTGCCTTGTTTTCTGAGAGGGTCCAGGGACCGTTTGCAGCGGTGTTCATAGCTGGTGCATTAAGCCAGGAAAAACGCTGATTGGAAGGTGTGGAGTGAAGCTTAGCCATGCCGAATTAACTGGTAGTTTTTAATAGCTACCACTATTCAAGAAATATGCACGTTTGAAGAGTAAACAAGTCAATAACGGTTAAGTGAAAGCTATGCCGCAGTAGTACTCAGCGACCACGTAAATTGTTTTGTAGTGATTCAGGGTAGGTTGCGACCAGCTGTTGCCATTGTTGCGTTTGGGAGCGTGTACCAAGCCGTCGTGTGATATGCGACCATTGTTGCGCGCAAATATTCAGTGACTGCTGTGCGCTAACTTTACCGGCTACGGTCTCCAGAATTTGTTGTCGTAACGCGTCAAGGTAATTGCTCTGACCGCTGAGGTACAAATCGGGGATACTGTTTACCAGGCTGTTTTTATGTGCAGTCAGGAACGAGCTGCCATACACATCGATAATCGCCTGATCCTCGTAGTGGTTAGTCTGGAACGGATCAAAAAACCCCTCAGACTCTCGTACTGCAAGTCCGGAGACATGGGGTGTGACGCAGAACAAAGCCAGCAGATAGGCAAGCTCTGGTTGGGCCGAACTGGTGCTGACAGTGTAATCCCAGCCCCAGTTAAAATAACCCATGGTGCTTGGCGTCTCGTTAATGACAGGCCCGGGTAATGCGCTGTGTATGAGGTTGTCGCGCATGTTGCTGTTTGACATGAGATGTTTTTGTGTTCCACCCCAGCCGATGTTGCAAAAGACATTGCCGTGACCAAAATCTGCCCAGTTGTCAAACAGGCCGTTTGTGCGGGAGTCTGGGGTTAGTGAATCTGTTGCGGCAATAAGCTCCTCAAGGGCCGCCACGCCTGCCTCGTTGTTGATATTCGGCTGCATGGTGTCGCTGAAGGGCAGATAACCTTTGGCATGAAAACGTGCCCACCATTCCCACACCAGATACCCAGGATTACGAAACAGGCTACCGCCGTATATCGCCTCGTCAGGTCGATGAAAGAAGGCCATCATGCGGTCAAGATCTTCCCAGCTCGATGCAGGCTCCAGCTGTTTGCCGCTTGCCTTGAAATAGGCTTCATTCTCGCCGGGGTCTTGCATCATGGCTTTGTTGTAGAACATCAGGTAGGCATCGCCATCGGTCTGATAGCCGTACAGTTTGTCCTGATAGTGGTCACCTTTTCGATACAGATACCCATCCGAAAAGCCTTCAGGTTCATAGCGTTTGGCTAAATCATCTAATGCCATGATGGCATTAGCCTGAACCAGATCTGTCATGCCAAAGGTTGCGGGTAGTGCCACGTCCACCGTTTCGTCTGCTGAGTTTGCGCGCAGGATGAGTTCAACATTAATATCGTTAACAACAATTTCTTCAATCTCGCACTGTATGCCACTCAAGTGCGTAAACTCTTGGGTTGCGGCACGGACATTTGCCCCCGAACCGTTAGGTATGAGAACGCGAAGGGCTTTGCCCGTGTTTAGTTCGCGAGCTGTCTGGGCGATGGTCTTGTGCCATGGTGCGGTTTGTGCAAGGCTCACTCTGGGCCTTAAGCTATTGGGCAGAAAAGCGCCTGCAATCGCTGTTTTGACAAATCGTCTTCTGGAATTTTTCATGCTCGAACGCCCTATTGGTCATGCTTGGCTACACACCCTGTGCAACAGGCGGCCAGATCCGTGCCAGATTCAACCAAGGTTACCTTATCCGACTCTAACGGGCTGTTAAAACGATGCAAGGCCAGACCCCAATAGGTAAGACAACGTTGCTACGGGCATTCCTGTTGTCTATGGCGGTTGTTGCGGGTCTGTTTTGTGTGCTTGCTCTGGGGATCTGGATCTATACCTCTGATGTCCTGAAGCGTGAAAAAATACTGATTTCTGAATTACTGCCTGAGCTTGACGTGGTCTATCAGCTAACGGCCTCTACGGCAGGCCTACAATCTCAAGGCTTGCTGTTGAGTTCATCGTCGAACCTCGACGTGCTGGAGCAACGTCGGTCTGCGCTTGATGCCAGTGTCCTGCAAACAAGCCAGACGCTGAATAGATTGAGCAACATCGAGTTGAGTGAGCGTGGCGAGCTGGACAACGCATTGGCTGATATTGCGGATGTCACTACAGAACTTGCCGATATAAAAAAGCAGCAGCTTTTAAATCGTGAAAACAATGAAGCACAGAAGCTGCGCTTAATGGGCGTTCTCTCTGAGTTTGAAAAAACGGTTCAGCAACATGTGGTGCGACTGACGGGTGCACTGTATGATTTCAGTGAGCCCGCTCTTCCTGCTGATGCACAGCAGGGATCATCGATTGATGATATGAACGTATTCATTGCCCGCTACAATGAATACGAATCGATTAATCTAGCCATTCAGGACTATCTACTTTTTGTTCAGGATGTGGTGGCACTTAGCGCCATTGTTGAACGTGTACCTCTGCTGACAACGGCAGAATCTGTTGATCTGGCCATGCAGGGTCGGGACCTTCTGATCAGTGCTCTGGTCAGTCGCAGTATTTATATACGTGATGGATTCAGTGCGGCTGCATTGTTGCCGCCTCTTCGGGACCTACGCTCTGAACTGGTTGGCGATGATTCTATGTTCAAGGTTCAAAAGGTAGTTGTCACTCAGGTAAATGATCAACGTGCGTTAGATAGCCTGGTGCGTGATTATACAATTCGCTTCCTCTCCCTGGCTGATGATCTACGAGACAGTTCGCGCAATACTGTCAATGATCTAGCTGAGAGTACACTCAGAGGGCTTGATCAGTATCGTGCCTTTTTGTCGTTGACGTCGGCTTTGGTCCTGGCGGCTCTGGTGGGCATCAGTTACTGGCTTTTGTATCGTAAGACGGTTGTGCCTCTGTTGCAGATTACACAACAACTTGACGATGTGGGTAGCGAGCGCTTCCCCACAGTGGTTCAGCCCTATTTCTTACGCGAGTTGTCGACATTATCCTCAGCGATGGGTCAACTTGATGCTGCGCAGAAAAGCATGCAAGCCAAAGATGCGGAACTAAAAGAGATTAATTTGAATCTGCAGCGAGCCAATCTGGATTTGGAACAATTTGCTCATATCGCATCGCATGATTTGCAAGAGCCGCTGCGCAAGCTTCAACAGTTCAGCACGTTACTTGAAGAGGACTATGAATCGATATTGGATGAGAATGGCCGGTTCTTTCTGAAAACAATACGCAGTTCTGCAAAGCGCATGAGTCTGCTGATCAAGGAGACGCTGGCGTATTCACGTGCTGGTAGTAATAATCAGAAAATTGATCATGTCGATCTGTCAGAGCTGATTGAGCAGCTGCGTGACGAGTTGGACTTGGCGGTACACGATGCACAGGCTGAATTTGTTGTATCCCCTCTGCCAGTGGTGCATGCCAACAGCGTTGGCATGGCCCAGTTGTTTCGCAATCTGATCATCAATGCGTTGAAGTACAAGAAGCCTGATACGCCGGCAAGAGTGACTATCTCAATAACAGACTCTCCAGACGATGCCTTTGGGCCTGTGGTTATCAGTGTAAAAGACAATGGTATTGGCATCGATACCCAGTATCTGGAGCGAGTATTCCAGCCGTTCGAAAGATTGCAGTCTGGCGATGTACGTGGCACCGGATTGGGTCTGGCGATTTGCAAAAAAGTGTGCGAATCGCACGGATGGCGGCTGCAAGTGGAGTCGCAACCCGGTGAGGGTACAACGTTTAAAATTTATCTGTCAGTCGTTAGCCTTGTCGAGTAGCCCGGCTGGTTAGGGTGTAAATGACCAATTCGTATGTTTTTCACACCATTGCCACAAAGCCTGGCGTTTGGTTGGGGTGTCTGCATTGCGTGTGTTGTTGCTCATGTCGATATTGCGTGCTTGCCTGTCATGCCAGAACTTTCCGCTGCTGTTCATAGCTTGCTCATCGGCGCTTAGCCATACCATCGTATCGGCACCCATATCAGCTGAGCGAAGCAATCCCAGCGGGCCCAAGATTCTGGAAAATCCGGGCAGTGCTTCTGTGATACCTGGTGTGCTGACCCAGCCAGGGTGTAAGGCATGAAACACTACCTTGTCAGCCGGGACCCGAGTCGCCCACATTTGGTTCAGGATAACCTGAGCTCTCTTTGCCAGTGCATATTGCTGGGCACCCTGATAGCTTTCTTCGCTCATTTGTAGCGCATCCACTTTTAGTGGTTGGGTGTACATTCCACCAGAACTCATTGTTAATACTCTGGCCGCCGCAGGCGTCATGCCTGTGCTCTCATCTTGCTGTTGTGCTGCGGCTTCAAGATTTCTCAGCAACAAGCCTGTGAGTAAGAACGGGGTGGCAACCATGAGCTCAACAGAGAGATCCGTGCCGTTAGCGGCACGTTTACGTTTGTTGAATAAAGCGCCTGCGTTGTGTACCAGAACGTTTATCACCGGCCATCGCAAGGCGAGCTCAGCGGCCGCTTTTCGTACCTCGTCTTGATCACCCAGATCAGCGATGACACTGAATACCTGGTTATTGCCGGTCTCTTTTTGGAGTTTCGCAGTGAGAGCTTCTACTTTCTCGGCGCTTCGAGCGACGATCACAAGTGTTGCTCCCAGTTGCGCATAGTGTCTGGCCCCGGCTTCACCTATTCCCGATGTCGCCCCGGTGATGACGACGACCTTGCCCGTGAGTGAGTAGCTAGAAAGCGTCTGCCAGTTAAACAGGCGTGATCGAATGCTTGAGCCCAAACTGCTGAAGCTTGGAATCACGGATTTTTCCATGATAGTGTCAATGGCGGATTTGCTCATAAACGTTCCTGAATAAGACGGGTTGAGGGCCAGATAGGGCAGTGAGTTTGACTGGCAACCTCTCAATGCTACGTAAGGTAATGCCTTGGCGGATGTGACGTAGTATGGCGTCAGCCTCTTGCGGGCGTATCATGAACAACTCTGCCTCGATGATGAGAGGCTTGTGAATATACCTGCACCCGCGTTGTCTTCCGTGTAATGACTGATTCTGCGATTTTCCCATGACAAAAAATGCAACACTGACACTTGCTGATATTCATAAGCTTGCCGCTGATATCTTGCTGGCGCACGGTTTTTCTGAACATCAGGCGAGCAGTATCGCCGATACCGTAACGGCCGCTGAGCGCGATGGTTGCACGTCCCATGGGCTATTCAGGGTCGGTTTCTATATTGCTGCCTTGAAAAACCCCGTGGCCAACGCTACTGCTGAGCCTGTGCTGATGCAAGGTGACTCGTCAGTGGTGCGTGTGGATGCCATGCACGGTTTTTGTCCACGAGCGTTACAAGTCGGGCTGCCTGCGCTGGTAGACAAGGCCCGATCCCATGGGACAGCGTCGCTCGCTATAAACAACACCTACAACATTGCAGCGCTTTGGCCTGAGGTTGAAATGCTGGCAGAGCAAGGACTGGTGGCTTTTGCGTTCACCAGTTCCAATGCCTACGTGGCTCCCGCAGGCGGCACGAAGCCTGTGTACGGAACCAACCCGATGGCTTTTGCTTTTCCGCGTAAAAACAGTCCACCTCTGGTGTTTGATCAAGCGTCGAGTGCCAGTGCCCGCGGCGAAATCCAATTGCATCTGAGAGAAGGTAAATCGATACCCGATGGTTGGGCGATTGATGACCAAGGCGTGCCAACCAACGATCCAGAGGCCGCTCTGGCAGGTGCACAGCTAGCGTTCGGTGGCTACAAAGGGGCGGCACTGGCGTTGATGGTAGAGCTACTGGCCGGAGCGTTGATAGGCGACAATTTCAGTGTTGAGTCCTCGCAGCATGATACCCACGGTGTGGGTGCGCCGTTGGGGGGTGAGTTATTGCTGGCTATTGATCCGGAGCATTTTGGCTCAGGTAACTACCTTGAGCGTGCAGAGTTTCTGTTCGAGCAGATCCTCGCCCAGCCAGGCACGCGTCTGCCCTCGCAACGGCGCTATGACACACGTCGGCAAAGCCTTGAACATGGCGTTGAGGTCGCCGGGGTGATGCTGGATGAACTGGAAAGGCTGAAGGTTAAAGGGTAGTAATGACTATTATTCTGTGTGCGAGTTTGTGCCCGACTGACGACGTTGATAATTTTGCACCAGTAATATCGGAGCAATCAAAGCGCCTGCGATCGCGCCATAGAGATGCGCATCGACCAGCACTTGTCCACCCGCTACAGACTCACTGCCAGGTAACGCCCCGGCAAACTGCTCCCAGACAAGCTTTCCGGTAACCAGTATCAGTAAAATAAGCGCGGAGCGAGGGTAGGTACGTAGATCTGCGAGCGTGCCGGCAATGAGCAGGCCGTGCAGTGTGCCGGAAAAACCCACATAACCTTCTACCTCGGGGTTGAAGAACCACAAGCCAATCCCTACACCCCAACTACAGAGTAAAATAAGGAGCAACCACTGCCATGCGTTGAAATGACCCCAGACAAGCATAACCGTCAGCGCCAGCCCCGCCAGATTCATCCACAGGTGACTAGCACCCAGATGTACAAAGTTTCCGCTCAGTAATAGCCACCAATGGCCGTTTGCGATCAGGCTACGCCGATATTCCAGAAGATCATCAAGGCCCGCGTATTGCAAAGAAATACACAGAATTGCCAGTACCAACACCAGTTGGTAGGCCTGTGATCGCAACAGTCTGAGAGATTCAGGAATCATTCGGCAGGCATCGGGTCCTATTGGCGGTGCTATCCTTTAACAGATAACTATAATTCACCCATCAAGATAACGGGAGAACGAGGCCTTATGGGCAATAAACACGTACGTACAAGCTTTTCAGGTCGTCAGAGGCTGCAGCGCGGCTTTACATTGATCGAGATTATGGTGGTGGTCGCTATCATAGCGATCCTGGGTGCCACCGTGGTGCCGTTGATCATGGATCGGCCAAACGAGGCCAGAGTCGTCAGAGCCAAAAATGATATCGGTACTTATACCGCCGCGCTCAATCTGTACAAGCTCGACAACTTCAACTTTCCTTCAACGGATCAGGGGTTGGAGTCGTTAGTGACAAAGCCCGGCGGCGATCCGGAGCCTGCCAACTGGAAAAGCGGCGGTTATGTGCAGAAACTTAACAAGGATCCTTGGGGTCGTGAGTATCTGTACATCAACGAAGACGGACGATTCGAAATTATTTCGTTGGGCAATGATGGTGTTGAAGGCGGTGAAGAGTTCGATGCGGACATCAGCTCACTAGACGCTCAATAACGGCGACTGGTAGAGGGAGCACCATCTGTGCATCATCGTCCAAGACAACTCAGTGTAAGCGCCACCCACAGGCGTGGCGTGGATGTCGTGCGCCCTGTTCCAGGGCGGGCGACAACTGGGTTACCACGTGGAAGGATGATGCGCGGCTTTACGCTCATCGAACTACTGGTCACCGTCACGATCATATCGATATTGGTGGGCGTAGTGGTTATCAATATCGAGTTCCGGAACGTTGGCAAGAGCATGCGCGACACAGCGCTGCGCACGGGTCTGCTTCTGGAGCTAGCTTCTGACCAAGCGGTGTACTCGCGCCAGCAGTTCGGCATTCGATTTCATCCCGAGTCGTACGAATTCTATGTGCTCACCACCGATGAAGACGATGAAGATGAGGAGAGCTGGGAGATGTTTGAAGATGAGCAATTACGCTTTCGCACCCCACAGGTGGCACTTGAATTTGCTGTTGATATTTCAGGGCTGCCGATTGTGCTGGAAGACCTGGTTGAAGAGTTAAGGGATGCGAGCGATGAGAACCCGATCCGACCGCACATCATATTTTTGTCCAATGGCGAAATCATTCCCGATTTCCGGATACTGATTAGCGATCTGGAGGGGGAGTTTCGCTACGAAGTGGCTGCTGGTGAAGTGCTGCCGGTGGTTGTTGAACAGTTGTCAGGATCATGAATATTCGACGCATACATAAAGCGCATCCAACAAGACTGCGTTACGTTGGAAGTTCACTTGGAAGTTCACAAGGAACAGGCGTTCTTCAAAAAGGCTTTACGCTCATTGAAGTGCTGGTGGCCATGACCATCATTGCCGTGGGCTGCTCTGCACTGGTGGCGTCAGCTGGCGCCAGTGCCTGGCGCGCTGATTATTTGCGTGAACGCGAATTTGGTCGCTGGGTGGCCAGCGACGCCTTAACAGGATTGCAAACTCTTCCAGCCTGGCCCAACGTTGGCACCACCAATAAAGAAGTCGATATGGGCCAGTTTACCTGGCACGTGCGCACACGCACGCAAGCCGTGGCTGATCCTGATCTGCGCCGTCTGGATGTTCAGGTCAGGCTGGACAAGGATGCCGAGAATTACGTTTACACCGTGACAGGATTTGTGGGTAATCCGGAAAACCGGCAAGGTGCTAGCGATGATGCCGGAATCACACAATGAGTCGGCCTAGGGGCACCATGCTTAACCGTGCAGGTACTCGCATCGGCCAACATGCCGTGCGGGGCTTTACGCTTATCGAGTTGTTGGTGGCTATGTTTCTCTTGGCAATTCTGGGTACCGCAGCGTTCCAGATGCTGTTTCAGATTACGGAAACACGCGATCGTATTGAGGCACAATCTGCGCGTCTGAGCGAATTGCAACGCACTTTTTACTGGTTGGCAGAGGACGTTACACAAATCATCAACCGACCCGTGCGCTCAGCCTTCGATGGCGAACTGTCGCCGTTTCAGTTCAATTTACAAGGTGAGAACCTGTTCGAATTCACCCGGGCCGGCTGGTCGAATCCTGCCGCCGATGTGTCGCCTGTGCGCTCCAATCTGCAGCGCGTGGCCTATGCGCTGGAAGACGACAAGCTGATTCGCCAGTATTGGTATCATCTGGACACCATTGATGAGCAGCCGGTTAGGCGCCGTCAGTTACTCACCGGTGTCGAGGCCATGACCTACCGTTTTCTGGATACCAGCGGTGAGTGGCAAGAGAGCTGGCCACCTTCGAATGTCGAGGAGCCGGGTTTGCCGGCGGCCGTAGAATTCACTCTGGAGCTGCAGGACTACGGTGACGTGGTCCGGCTGTTTGCGTTACCCGGATGAGCAACATGACGACAACGCGCACACGCCACTATCTGGTATCGCGCAACCCTAGTGCTCAGTCGGGCGTTGCCATCATCACTGCGGTGCTGGTTATAGCCTTGGGTACGATTACCATGGTGGCGATCAATTCCAGTCAGGCTCTGGACATGCAGCGCGAGCGTAACGAGGGGCTTATTCAGCAGGCGCGTGCCTTTGGTATCAGTGGTGAGCGTTTCGCTGCTGCACTGCTATACCGTGATGTGCAGGATGAACTTCGTGGCAACAGTGATTCATTTGATGATGACTGGGCGCAGACCATTCCCCCTATCCCGATCGACAACGCCTCTCTTCAGGGTTGTGTGGTGGACATGCAAGGGCGCTTCAATCTGAACAACATAATTAATGCTGAGGGAGTTCAGCAGCCCTCCTATGCGGATCAGTTCAAGCGCTTGTTGGAGGCGCTTAATATTGAACCCACTAAAGCCGACGCGGTGATTGACTGGCTAGATAGCGATATCACTTTCACCGGTGAAGGTGCAGAAGATGACTACTACACAGGACTTGAGGTCGGTTATCGGGCTGCCAACGCACCGTTTGTCAGTGTCTCCGAGCTGCAGTTAGTCAAAGGATTCAGTAGTGCCATAGAAGCGGAGACCGAGGACTACGAGTTGCTACTCCCGCATATTTCGGCATTGCCTGTGCAAGATCAGCCGACAGCATTGAACGTCAATACCGCGACGCCTGAAGTTCTGGCATCTATCGGTGAGGCTATACAAGGTAACGAGGCCTCGCTATCCCGATGGGATACGGGTGCGTACGAGGATTATCCGGAGTGTGAAGATATCTTTGATCTGGATGCCGACGATGCGCCGCAGACTCTGGAAGGGGAGAATCGTGATGTTGTCCCCTATCAGTCAACAGAGGATTTTCAAAGTGAGGTCGCCTTGCCTGAGGGTGTGGAATTTCCGACCGATATCATTCTGGACGTCAAAACCAATTACTTTCAAGTGCGTATCGATGTGGAAGCTGAAGGAATTCGGTTATCGCAGTACACTTTGCTGGAACGCGACGGTTCTGGTCGAACCAAAGTCATTTATCGCTCGCGCGATACGCTTTAACTACCGCAGGAATTTACTGTGTCCAAACACGTCATAATTTACATGCCTTTGATCGGCGAGGACTTGGTCCAGTGGGCCATTGCCGATGAAAAGGGTGCACTCACCACAGCGGTGCGCGAAGGTACCTTGCGCGAGGCAGGCGACAGTGTCGAGGGCAGGCGAGCAACGCTTATCTTGCCCGCAGACGACGTGTTAATTGCGCAGACAGTGGTCCCGGGAGGATCTCTTGCGCGTGCTCAGCAGGCGGTGCCCTACGCTCTGGAGGAGCAGGTAGCTGATGATGTAGAAGATCTGCATTTTGCCCTTGGTGCAAAGAGCCGGGATGATGAATATCCGGTAGCGGTCATCTCGCGTGAGATCATGGATGATGTCACTGAACGCTGTGCTGAAGCGGGTTTGCGCCCCTCCGAGATCGTTCCGGAGACGCTGGCGTTACCGGTGCTCAAGTCGGCAGAGGGTGATGTGAGCGTGTGGAGTGCGTTGCTGGATCATGGGCGTACGGTGGTGCGATTGGGTGAGTATCAGGGATTTGTCACCGATACGGGTATGGCCAGCATGATGATTGAAGGTGCTCTGTCGAGTACTGACGAGCAGGTACAAAGCTCTCTTGTGGCTTTTAGTCTTGATGGGGGAACGCCGCTGGAGGCGCCCGCAGGTCTGGATATGGAAGTGCGCCATTGTGATCATCGCCTGGCGTTGTATGCCAGTGGTCTGGCTTCCTCGCCGCATGTCAATCTGCTGCAAGGCGTGTACAACCCCAAAAAAGATTTTGACAAGACATGGAAGCCCTGGCGAACCACAGCCATTTTAGCTGCCTGTGTCTGTGTGGTTCTGTTTGCCGGTAAGTGGTTCGAGGTGCGTGAACTGCAGCAACAGGAGGCCGCCCTTGATACGCAGATAGCCGAGGCATTTTCACAGGCCTTGCCCAATGCGCGCATGCAACGGCCCAGACGCCAGGTTCAGGCTGCATTGGAAAGTATCGGCGCGGTTAATACCGATGGGTTTACCAGTCGCATGGCGCAGATTGCGAGCAGTCTTTCAACTCAGCCACAAACTCAGCTCAGGACCATTGGCTATCGCAATGGGCGTTTTGATCTGGATTTGAACACGAATGATGTGCCCACTCTGGATGTGCTCAAATCAGAGCTTGGTAAGCGCGGTTCCTTGATCATGACGGTGCAGTCTGCCAACCGAGAGAACAACACGGTGCGCGGGCGAGTACGTATTGAATAATACTGTTTGGCCCACGGCTTCACCGACTAAATAATAACGAGCAGACAATGAAAGACTGGTATCTACGTCAAACACCCCGCGATCGCTACATCGTGATTGCGCTAGCGGGGCTAACCGTTATCGGTATGCTATACGCGCTTGCGTGGTATCCGATGACTACGCGCCAAGCGCAGGCCCAACAGGCCATTGAAGGCAAACAAGATACATTGCAGTTTATTCAATCAGCCGTACCTCAATTGCAAAATGGCTCTGGCAATGGGCAGGGTGAGCGCAAGAGCTCTGACAAGGCGCCCTATCTGTTGATTGATCAGGTTATTCGTGAAGCTGCCATGGACCCACCAGAGCGGGTTGAGCCCAGTGGCTCTGACGGGGCACGCGTGCAGTTCGCCGAGGTGGAATTTGACAAGCTAGTCGGGGTGCTTGCTGAGCTTGAGCTCTATGGGCTGAAGGTGTCGACGATGACCATCAGCCGCAAGAATCAAGGTACCGTCAGCGCTCGTTTCAATATGGAGCGAAGTTAATGAGGCTTGTCTGGCTGATCGTTGTCGGACTCCTTTCGTACGTGATCGGTATGGTTGTATTGTTCCCGGCAGCTCCTGTCGTGGATAAAATCCGGCCACAACTTGGACCTGTCGCATTGGAGGGCGTTAGTGGCAAACTCTATAACGGGGTGATTGCCAGTGTGCGATCTACCGATGATCTGCTGCCGCTTGAATTTAGCAACGTGGGTTGGACGTTAGCACCGAGTACATTGTTGTCGGGTGGCGCGGGTGTGTCGTTTCGCTTTGAAGGTTATGGGGGCGAGGGGCAAGGACTGGTGGCACGCCAGTGGAATGGCGACATTACGATCACTGACTTTGCATTCTCAGCATTGGCTAAAACTCTGGAGCCACTGTTGCCCGTACCGGTTGCAAGCTTTAGTGGGCAGCTCTCTGGTGATATTGAACAGATCACCGTTGCTAACGAGCTACTGACGCGCTTTGATGGCACGTTGAACTGGAACGATGCATTATTGGAATCACCTGTTCCTACCAAACTCGGCAATGTACAGATTGTGATAGCTCCCGACGGCGAGCAGACTCACGTCATAACGCTCACCGCCAATGGTGGTGATGTGAGTATGGACGGAACAGTGAGCTTGACGCTTGCGGGTGATTTTTCTGCTGACGTGTTGTTTACCCCTTCGGCAAATGCCCCGCCAGCCGTACTAAACGGTCTACGGCAGATGGGACGCGCTGATGCACAGGGACGGGTCCGGTTTGTGCGACAGGGCAATGTCAACAGGTTGATCTAGGGATTTGGCATGTGTTCGAGTTTTACCGAACTGCCATGCGGAACTAAAGCGGCTCAGCACTTGCCCAAATGCATACGACACTTTAGTGTATGGGTTTGAACAGGGGTTGAATATCATGAGCTTGGGCGTTAATTGGCAATACACAGTGGTGTGGACGGATGAGCTACGCTCAATAAAAGTCCTCTCATGCCGCTAGCCAATTAAGACTAAACCGATGCTCACGCTATGAGTTTCGACCTGCCAACCGCACATCGCCTTACCCTCGACGCCCTGAGCATCTCTCAAGCTGCTGGTGAGCGTATTGTTGAAGTATATGGGAGCGACTACGAAGTCGATCTAAAGAGCGATAACACGCCGGTAACCACGGCAGACCTTGCCGCTCACGACATTATCATCGACAAGCTACAGAAGCTGACACCCAGTTTGCCGGTGTTGTCTGAAGAATCAGACGATATATCGTTCGAGGAGCGCCATTGCTGGCCAACCTACTGGTTGGTGGATCCACTGGACGGCACCCGAGAATTCTTGCGAAGAAACGGTGAATTTTCTGTCAACATCGCACTGGTGCACAACAATATACCGATTGCCGGAGTGATCTTCGCCCCTGTTCTGAATGTCTCCTACTATGCAACACGTGGCATGGGTGCTTACAAACAGGTGGGGATGGAACGACCACAGCCTATCCGGGTTCGCAGTGCGTCGTCGCCTGTCACCGTGGCCAAAAGCCGCAGCCCAACCATTGGTCCGTGTCTGCAGCATTTCCTGGATGATCTGGGTGAACATGTTGAAATACCGATGGGTTCTGCCTTGAAATCGTGCCTGGTGGCCGAGGGTGTTGCTGATATTTACGCAAGGCTAGGGCCCACGGGTGAATGGGATACGGGTGCTGCACAGTGTATTGTGGAAGAGGCTGGAGGTTACATCCGTGACCTGCACAGTCAGAATCTGACCTATAACGAACGAGAATCGCTGATAAATCCCGCTTTTTTGGTGTTTGGTGATGATCGAATCGACTGGACACAACACCTGCCGCCTGAAGCGCTTTAGACTATCCACGACGTCATCGATCTACCCAAGGACCTTGTGAGTACACCATTCAGTACCCCCGAAGAGGCTGAAGCCGCTTTCTACGATGCCATTGAACGCGCTGATCTGGTAGCCCTTGACGCTGTCTGGTCAACCGACGAGAACATTGTGTGTGTCCACCCTGGTGCCTCACGTATCGAGGGCCGGACTGCTGTGATGCAAAGCTTTGAGCTGATGTTCGCAGAAGCACCCATTCTGGATTTCTCCATTGTTGATACCTTGTACACGGGCAACGACTCTCTGGCGATCCATCTTGTCAGAGAAGAGATAGCACTTGATGGTCAGGTGGTAAGTATCATGGTCTCTACCAACATCTATCAGATGGAGGACGGCGGCTGGCGCATGCTGCTCCATCACGCATCACCTGAGCCCGATTCTGCTTTTCATGATGAGCTTGACGATTTTCAGAGTTTTGACGGAACAGGCTATGACGACTTGGATGATGAACTGGATGAGTGGGAAGAACCTGCAAGGCCTCCGGTTCTGCATTAGGACGATAGACTGATCCATGTTCTGGTAGTTCTTTGATATGCGTAGACCCTTACAGCCCTATTACTACTTCCGAGACAGGCGTGCCTCGGTGACCTCGTCGTGGGTGAAATTCATGAGCACCAGCTACACAGTGCGTTCAATCATGAAGCTGGAACTCAAGACCTTTCGTACACCGCGCCCGGCCAAATACGCATTGTTCTTTTTTTCGCTTGTACTGGTGGTGTACACCGGTGTTGTTGTGCGCAATGAAATGCTGCCTGAGTGGGTGGGAAAATCGTTGTTGGGCGCCTCGCTTGTTGTCTTTGCAATTGTGTTTGTTCTGGTGTTTCTAAAGCGTACGTATTACCACGTAAGCATCACGATGTTTGACGGGACGCATGCCTCTCATAAACGTTACGATCAGGCAGTTGCCAACGCACTGCATGAGGCGATCAGTCACGCCATGTATTCACATCAAGGCAATAGCGGTGCCGAGCAGGGGCCGATGATTGCGACGTTAGCAAGCCGACGAAAAGCCGCTAAAAAGGGGGCTTGGGCAACAAAAAAAATGACATGACCAAACCTGAACTATTCATGAAATACACATTTTGATAGACAACTCTGTGCAGGCAAACGATCAGCAGAATTCACGTGGTATCGCCTTGATGGTGCTGTCCATGGCAGCTTTTGCCATTGCCGACATGTTCATCAAAATGGCAGCAGGCGCCATGTCATCAGCCCATACAGCCTTACTGTTGATGGGTGGTTCGTTACTTGTTTTCATCATGATCGCCCTTGTGCAGGGAGAGCGTCTGATCAACCGGCAGGCGTTGTCGCGTGTGCTGCTGATTCGCTACGTGGCGGAAATTGCTGGCACCTTCGGTATGGTTCAGGCGCTTCGTCTGGTACCCCTCTCGACCGTTGGTGCCATTCTGCAGGCCACGCCGCTAGTCGTGGTTCTGGGCGCCGTTCTGTTGTTGGGAGAGAAGGTAAGCTGGCGTCGCTGGAGCGCTATGGGTCTGGGATTTGTAGGGGTTTTGCTGGTGGTGCAGCCCGGTGCGCAAGCATTTGATGCCAATGTGCTGTGGGCGGTGTTTGCCATGCTTGGTTTATCAGTACGTGATCTCACCACTCGGGTGACACCGGCTGGCATGGCGTCATCGTGTCTGGCGGCCTACACCATGCTAGCGGCTGTACCTTTTGCGCTGGTCTGGGTATTAACGACGGAAACGACCCTGTTGCCGGTGGGCCCGGACTGGCTCTTGGTGATGAGCATGATAGCCTTTGCCACAGTGGGTTACCTGATGATCATTTCCTCTATACGTACAGCGCCTGTGTCAGTGGTGTCGCCTTTTCGCTATTCAAGGCTGCTCTTTTTGTTGATGCTGGGCGTGTTAGTGTTTGGTGAGCGACCCGATGTGCTGATGTTGTGCGGTGCTTTGCTGATTATAGTGTCGGGGCTCTACACCATGTGGCGTGAGCGTCG